>JAJZAN010000150.1 GCA_021799435.1 Bacillota bacterium
AGGTCAAGGCGCCCCTGCGGGCGGCTTTGCCGGCCTTGACCTTGTTCTCGAACGCCCTGGCACGATTCTTTGCCCCAGAGGATTGACAGGTGCTAACAAACGAGCTGGTATCTGCCGTAAGCCATCCTTTGTCCCTTCGCGCACCGTAATCTATGTCGGCGGCACCCTAACCGGAGATCTGTCCACGACATCTTAGACGATATCCAAATCGCGTGGTGGGTAGCGCCCGCCGTCCGAAAGTCCTGGGATACATGGGCTGGGTCTGGGTTACGCATCATTCCGGGACTGCACCGAACGCAAGGTCTGGACCAGTTGCTCGACATAGGTATCGAGCAACTTCCCGTCGGGATCGTGGTCCGGGTTAATTTCGGTCAGGACGAGTCCCACCGGCCGAGTCGTGGTGAGAAATACCGACAAACACGCAAAGGCTTCGCCCATCGTCAGGCCCCCATTGAAGTGTGGAAAATTGCTTAACGGGGCGTCGCCGCTATCAATCACATCCGCATCGAAATGGATGAGCACAGGTCGGTCGTTCAACGCGGCAACGGCCCGACGCGCTGCCTCTACCGGCCGCCCCTGGAAACTGGTCACCGGAAATCGGCCCACGGACTGCGCCTGGAGCCATTGATCGTGTGTCGGGGCCAATTCCAACGGATGATACCCGAAATACACGATGTCGCGGGAATCCAACAACGGGAACCGGGGGCCGAGTCGGGACAGGGGCGTGTCCGCGAGTCCCAACAGGTGTGTACTCACCATGGTGTCGAGAATGCCGTTCTCGGTATCGTCGGGTGTGCTCAAATCGACATCCCCGTCGAAGTACAGCAGGCCCAAATCCGGAAACCGCGTCAGTAGTCCGGCCACGACCCCCAGCGTGACCGTGCAGTCCCCGCCTACAGCCAGCAGGAAGGTATCGGTCGTGGCGATCATGTCGGCCACCCGGGCCGCCACGGTCCGATCGACGTCGATGACGCGGTCTCCATCCCGATAGGGTACTCCAATGCCCATCGGCCGGTAAGGTGTGCGGGGTAAATCGCCCGTATCGAGCACCGCCCCCGCCCCCCGCAACTTGTCAATGAGACCGGCTGCCCGCAACTGTTCGGGCGCGCGCTCAATCCCTGCGTTGTGGGTTCCCGCCGAGGTGGGGATGCCGATCACGGTGATTGTGGACATGCGTATTCACTCCTTTCGACCTCTGAACGCCGACGTGAGGAGGCGGAGCCGATGCTGCCACCTGCCAGCCGTCATGGTCCACGGTACCGAGTTCCCCCCGCGATGACCAGTGACGCTAATGCCATGATTCGCTAGAATAACGCCATGACGACAATCGCGGCGATTTTGATGGATGACATCAGCGACTTTGACGTAGGGGTCGTGTGTGAGGTGTTTGCCAGTCCACCACCCGACGTGCATCGGCCCTGGTATGATCTCATCCTGTGTTCGATGGACGGACGTCCCATTCGCAGTCACGGTGGAGTGACGCGGACGGTCGCGCACGACTTAAACGCGGTGGTTCGCGCCGACACGGTGATCGTACCGGACTGGCCGGATCCGGAGCAGACCGTCCCAGACTACCTGACCCGGGCAGTCATCTCAGCCTATAATCGTGGGGCCCGTCTTGTCTCGTTCTGCACCGGGGCCTTCGTCTTGGCGGCGGCTGGACTGCTGGACGGGCGCCGCGCGACCACCCATTGGGCCTGGAGTGATCAGTTGGCCCGCCAATATCCGCAGATCACGGTCGACGCGCAAGCCCTGTATATCGATGACGGGCAGATACTCACGGGGGCTGGAACAGCAGCGTCCGTTGACTTGGCCCTACATGTGGTCCGTCAGGACCATGGGGCCGATGTGGCGAACCGGGTGTCGCGCTACCTCGTCGCGGCGCCGCACCGCGACGGAGGCCAAGCCCAATTCATCGACGCCCCCATACCTGCGGCCCACGACGATGTTCTGCTGGCTCCCGTGTTGTCGTGGATGGTCGAACACCTTGCGGACCCGATCTCCGTCGAGCAGTTGGCAGCCCGCGTCGCCGTGAGTCCCCGAACGTTTTTGCGTCGTTTTCGGGCAGCCACCGGCATCACCCCCTATCAATGGGTGCTGCGTCAACGAATCTTCCGCGCGCAGCAATTACTCGAACGGACAACCGAATCGGTGGACCGGATCGCGGAGCTGTGTGGGTTCGGGTCCGCCGCCAGTCTCCGGACGCACTTTCGGGATATCGTTGGCACCGCGCCATTAATGTATCGCCGGACCTTTAGCCACTCAACGCCGCAAACTTTATAGGCCACTCCAGCAAAAGAGGGAGGAGTCCTGGTGCATATTCGCCCCCGTAAGCGCGGTAACGATTCGAGCCAAGTGGCAGAACCAGACTTCATCACAGCGTGAACTGAAGCCGCGGGATTTCGACCCGCCGCCGGCCCAGACGCTCCTGCAGCACGGCGGCGCCCATTCCGTGTACCGTAATGTTGACGGTGAGACCCGTGAAACCCTCAGGCAACAAGGGACTCACGACGTAATGGAAGAGGATCGCATGTTGACTGGTCTCCCCGTGGGTTCCCCACACCCGATATCCCGCTATGGTAGGCTGCAGAATCAGATGCCCGAGGTACACGGACGGGTCCTTGTCCACTAAGTCCGCAATCAGATCCATCTCCGAACAGTTGGCGTATTGCCGGTACTGGGTTAAGGTGACCCGAAAACCCTCGATGACTTGGAGTCGCATGACGGGCTTCGTCACGCGGGCGGGTCCCTGAATTTGGGGCATTTCATCCCTGGGAGGGAACATGACGCAACTCAACTCCTTTCACGCAACTTCAAGGCAGTGGGGTGGTGGCGAGCTAGGCCCATGGTATCATCAATGCCATGCCTCAGCCCCAGTATTTACCTAACTGTCGTTGGAAGATCCGGGTGGAGATGGACTGATCGGTCGGGCGACTGGTCTTAATGCATTCCTCCGCATTAAGCGGTTTGCTCTCGCATGCTGCGCGATTCGCTGTGTAATGACGCACATAAAGCGTCTGACGCACTGAATCTAGGATTGGACGAATCACCTCCTGTAGCTATGGCATCCTCAGCATTTTAGTCACTGATGCGCTACGCGGACTCACCTATCGATGATATCAGAAAAGCCTGCAAACTGGGGTGGCAGCCTGCGATGCTTGATGTGCTCTCGCCCCCATAAACGCACTAGAACTTGATGTTAGCAGCTACGCCGAGACGTGATGAAATTCGCGCACGTCGACTTCCACGCCGGCTTTGGCAGCCTCATCAGCGGCATGGTACACTTCAGCGACCACGCCGTCGTCGAGATAACTCTCCCCACAGTTGGGGCAAATCTTGGCCGGCACTCGGCGAAAGACGATGAGGGCTTTGCCTCGCTCCAAGGTGACCGTGGTCTTCCCAGCTTCCGGTGTTCCACTCTTGCAAATCACGCAGGTCATGGTTGCCTCCTTGAAAAACTTGCATCCCATCGCATCGCATCCGGCTGATAGACGGTAATGACAATGGCCTCCTCATCGTGTAGATTATCCGCGACCACCACATGTATGGGACGGTCCTGGTCCCACCCTAGCACCAGGCGACTAGGATACGGCGTGTCATCCGGGTAACTTTCGATAGTCGTGCCCGACAGAATCACGGACTCCACCACGGAGCGCTCGATTTCACGCTCGAACATGCGCTGAAGCGCATGAACACGATACACGAACCGACTCATACAAAACTCCTAATAGCCTTTTACTGACTATTCTACCATGGATTGTCGACTCGATTCCGGTGGCAAGGCCGGAAGTCTGGACGAATAATCGACGCATTCCTTTACTATGCGAATAGCCTGCTATCCGGCCCGTTCGTATTATGAGGTCGCCAGGAAACTGGTTGACCTCGTTGTCTGAGCGGGGTTGGATGAAGGTAGCCGGGTGGACGTCCCGGCCCGTGGGTTGCGAACC
The DNA here is from genome assembly GCA_021799435.1 of Bacillota bacterium. Lineage (GTDB taxonomy): Bacteria > Bacillota > Sulfobacillia > Sulfobacillales > Sulfobacillaceae > Sulfobacillus_B. The sequence goes on from JAJZAN010000150.1 coordinate 3,948, forward strand.
CGTGCGCTAATTTGTCCACCCTCCTACTTGTCGACGCATGTTTGAAGCTGGTTGGGCTTTGAGCCCGTATCACACGCGAAGCTATGGCACGACAAGCTCGGATTAGGGGGCTACCGGCAAATTTCCAGGAAGGACGAATCTATATGACCCCTGTAGTGGGCCTGGACGTGGCCAAGCGCGCCACCGAAGGGCAAGCGTTTCTCGACAAGGGCCGGCCCTATGGCCCATCATTTCAGATTGTTCATACCCAGGAAGGCTTGGCGCGATTGCAGACCGTGCTCGACGATCTCGCCGCGCAGACGGGTTGCCCGCCGACCGTTATTTTGGAGTCGACCGGGCCGTATCACGTCCCGGTCGTCCGATTTCTCGAAGACCACGGGTACGCCTATATCCTCCGCAATCCACTCATTCCGTACCAGGCCAAGCAATCAAGTCTGCGGAAAGTCAAGACGGATGCGGTCGATGCGTATCGCTTAGGGCAGTTATTTTACAAGGAAGAGCTAGCACCCGTGCGCCGGCGCGGCAAGCAACTCCTGGACCTCCGCCATCTCACGCGGTAGAGTAGGAGGCCCCTTGCGGGGCCGTCCCCTCATCGAACCGGACTTGTGGTTTTCCCACATCCGGCTCTCCGACGGTAGTTGCCCCCCATTAAGGGCGAGGAAGTTGCGCCTTGATTTGGCGGCGCATCTGCGCGAGAGAAGGTAAGCCAAGTTCGGCGAAGCGTCGGTTGGGCCATTCGACATCCAATGCAGGGTGCCGATTCCATCGCTTCACGATGAACGCGCGACAACGTTCCCGAATCCATGCATCGAGCCCAGACCAATCGGCGGCCTGACTAACGGTGAAGTACTGGCCCCAGCCCCGGATGACCGGGGCAAGGGCGTCGATGACCATCTGGATGTTCATGGGCTGGGTGCGCCGTGTGAGTTCGCGGATGCGGTCTTTGAATCGCTCCACCGCGGCCCGTTTCGGGCCAAAGAGGGGGCGGCCTGTGCCATCCTTCGTTTCCACCCAGACGAAGGTAAACCCGAGAAAGTCGAAGGCTGTGTCGTGCACATCTACGATGCGGGTTTTCTCGGGGTGGAGTGTGAGCCGAAGCTCCGTCAGGACCGCGTGGGCGGTGGCGAGGGCCGCCTCCGCGTCGGCTTGCGTGCGTGCCAACGCGCACCAATCATCCGCATAGCGGATGAATTGAACGCCCGGCAGAGCCTCCATCGTGTGGTCGAGCACGTCCAGGTAGATATTGGCGAGGAGTGGGCTGAGTACCGACCCTTGACTCGTGCCCCGGGGCGTCGCTTGCCACTGTCCAGCGTCCATGACTCCGGCGCGGAGCATGTCCCGCACCCATCCGAGTACCGTGCCATCGGCTACTCGCTCGGCCAATTTATCCATCAGGAGCTGTTGGTCCATCGACCCAAAGTAGTCCTGAATGTCCGCGTCGACCACCCAACGATATCCCTTGTTGAGGTACCCGTAGATGCGGGTCACGGCTTCGTGGGCACTCCGGCCCGGCCGAAACCCATAGCTGTCTGCGCTGAAGGTCGGTTCCCAAATGGGTTCCATGATCCGGCGCAGGGCTTCTTCTACGACCCGGTCCCGCACAGCGGGTACCCCGAGCGGCCGTTGCTTGTTTGTTCCCGGCTTGGGAATCCAGACTCGCCGCACGGGTAAGGGTTTATAGCGATGCGCCCGCATCGCCTGCCCCAGCCGGTCAAGCTCGTCTCCGAGATGTTCCGCAAACCGGTCGCAACTCTGGCGGTCGACGCCGGCGGCCCCGTTGTTCGCAAGGACTGCGGCGGCGGCCATCGCCAGATTGGCCGGACTCCAGACTTTGTCCGCCAAGCTATACCATTTTCTCTGCTGTGTCATCCTCGTTTCCTCCATCTGGCCGGCCGGGCGTCCCGCATGGGACGCGGCTGTCGCTAGGTCCGAGACCAATCTTGCCTTGCCAACCGTCCAGTCATGTTAGAATCCTACCGAAGGGACGGGCCTTCGCCTTCCCGCCCGGTTGTGTTGTCCGGCGCGGTACTTCGCTACTATGCCCGCCTCCGACTCCCTGTTCCACCCAAGAGCGGGGATTGGCGGTCATCGCATTGCCCACTTGTGTCGACTCTTGGACAGGCAGGGTCTCACTGGGTCAGTACAGAACCTTTCCAAGCGTGCCATCCCTAACCACTCAGCAGCGCCCGCAGGGGTGTTCACCCATTCCAACCACATCTTGCGATGTGGCGCAAAACCTCTGCAGCAGAGGACTTCGCCCATCTACGAAGGTTGGTCGCGACTGCCAAGCCACCACGGGTTCACAGTTCGTTACGGCTCGCTCTTTTGCCTCAGGCCACCAGATTTCGGATTACTCCGAACACCCTGCCGCTCTTGGCTATCCCACTTGAATGGGGTAATTCGCAGGAGCAGGACTTTCACCTGCAAGCTTCTGTACCTGCCAGTCGCACGCAGCGGGAGGCCGTGACCGGCCTCTTCGTGCAGATTAAGCTGCAGTTTCAATCGGTGCTTGACGCCGTGTTCCCGGAGTACCGGACCGTCTTTGGGTACCTCTTTTCGCAGGTATCCTTGCGCACCTTGTTGGTGTACCCCACGGCCGACACGGTCTTGGCGGCCTCCGACACGGCGATTACGGACACGATTCGGCGGGCGTGCCCGAGTCGTCCCGCCGCCTGGGCGGCGGCCAAAGCCCAACAACTCATCGCCGCGGCGCACCGGAATCCCTTACGCACCGCTGATCTGCCGCATCAGGCGTTTTCGTTGAGTCTGTACATCCAAATGATTGCGGAGTATCAGGCCCATCTGAGCGCCCTGGACCGGGAGATGGAGACCCTCATGCAGGACATCGAAGCGTGTCAGCTGATCCAGTCGATTCCGGGGATCGGCCGAACGCTGGCCGCGACAATCATGGCCGAAATTGGGGAGATCGGGCGGTTCGAGAACGCGCGGAAGCTCGTGGCATTCGCGGGGGTCGACCCGCGGGTCCATCAATCCGGGCAATTCAAGGCCAGCGTGAATTGGATTACCAAACGGGGATCCTACCGTCTGCGCCATGCCTTGTTTCAGGCCGTCCTGTGCAGCTTGCGGGCGTCGGGGAGTACACGAATGCAGGCCTTTTACCAAGCCAAGCGAGCGGCCGGGAAACCGCACAAAGTAGCCTTGGTGGCCTGCATTAACAAACTGCTGCGCTGGATTTATGCGGTGTTGACGCGCCGGCAAGCGTTCGTCGACATCGCGTAACCCAGCCTGAACTAAATACCAAAACCTTCCATACCGAGGAAGGTGTCTTTAGTGTTCTCTTCGTACTGTATCACAATTCCCCGATTGACCTCTTGACAAGCTATTAGCTGGGATAGCGACCTAGCATAATTTTCTGATATGATGCAATCGAGTCCGATTCCAATGCGGACTGCGGAGTAATAGCATGCAGAATGCCGAATATTGATGGAGGAACTCCACGACAATGAAAAA
>JAJZAN010000151.1 GCA_021799435.1 Bacillota bacterium
TCCAAGTAACCTTCTTCATCTGTCTTATGCTGTACCCGGTTAATCACCAAGGGCCCGGGGCTGGTTTTATCCCGGATGGACTTCAAATAAGCCGTGTCTTTTTGAGACGGGGTGCGGGCAGCTACCACCAAACGCCCGCCGTCCGGCGACCAGTCGTAGCTCTCCACCCCTTCCGGAGCCTCCGTCAACTGGCGCGGCTCGCCGCCCCAAGTCAAATCATAAAGCCAGATCTGCGCATGCGGGTCGTCTGCAGGAGTCTCTCCCGACGAATCCGGGGCATCTGAAGGACGCTTGGACAGCACCGCTAACATCTGCCCATCCGGTGAAAAGCACGGCTTAGAGTCGGACCGCTGGCCACGGCTTAAGAGATGCGGGGCGCCGCTCCCATCAGCAGGCGCCACCATCAGATTTTCTGTGTACTCGTTTTTGCCCTTCAAAGGGGTCTTTTGAATGTAAGCCGCCAAGCGGCCGTCTGGGGATATGGCGCACTCCGTAACCTGCGAAAACCGATAGAAGTCCTCCACGCGGATGCGCGATTTCTGAACATCAGACACGTCATTCCCTCGCTTCTTGTGAGAGTCTCTGGATCTGGAACGTCGTCGAGCCTTCAGAGCGGCGGGCGCTCAGCACGGCAACCCCTGCCAACACCCCTAAAACTGCCATCAGGGTCCACACGAATTGCTGACGACCCCCTTGCAGCAACAAGTCGCCAATGACCGGCCCCAGCACGATGCCTAAAGCGTTGGCCAAGTTGCCGGCCCCCTGATACCGGGCCTTCATGCCCCCCGGAGCGGCCGTGGCGTAGAAAACGGGAGGAAGCGGCTCATAGAGCATTTCAGCCAAGGTCAGGACCGCAAAGCTGGCGCAGAGAGTGGCCAAGCTCATGCCGATATTGAAAATCCCCACCGCCAGACCGTAAATGACGCTGGCACCAGCCAACCAGAAAAACGGATTGCATCGTTCCAATCCTCGAGAAATGCGCCGTTCAACCAGAAAAATGGATGCGCCATTAAAAAACCACAACAGGGAGAAGATGCTGGCACTCCCTCCGGCTTTGACCCAAACAGTGGGAACCGTAGACCACATTTGGCTGTACAGCACACCGGTAAGAAATCCCGCCAAGGCAATCGGCCAAAACAGGCGCTTGCCCCGAGGCGGCAGGTAGAGCCAGTCCGACAAGCGAAACGGTGTGCGCGGGGCGGGCGGAATCGCTTGGGAAGCTCGCACCAGCCAAACCGCCATAAGCGCGCCGCCAGCGTCCAAGAAGGCGGCGGCCAAAAAGATCTCATGCATGTTGCTGGCCACCAGGGGCCAGGCAAGCAAGGCTCCCATGGCGATTCCGCCATTCTGCGCCGCGATGAGCGTGCCAACCGACCGCAAATTGCTTTGCGTTTTAATCTGAGAGGCCACTTGATAAAAGGCGGGACTCATGCTGCCCGACGCAAACAACGCAATGCCATACGAGATTCCAAACACAATCGGGTTCCGGGTGACCAGGGCTGAGAGGTTGGCCAAGCCCGCCACCAGAAATCCGATGACAATGACTCGCCGATATCCGAACCGGTCGGCTAGAGCGCCGCCGGGCAACTGCCCGAGCACCAGCCCCAGTCCGGACAGACCTAGGATAGCTCCAGCCAACGCTGGATGAAATCCCAAGCTGTGAACCATGTACAAATTGACAAACGGAATCAATAGGCCGTCGGCCAAGGATACCATCCATTGACTGAGGACCACCGGAATAAAGCCGTTAGTATACCGGGCACACACCTTCTTTATGAATTAGGATGGAGCGCGTGGACTCTCTGAACTATCGCGAGCCCCTATTACCAGAGTAAGGGGGCCCCCTAACGGGCGGCAACCCGCGCCTTTTCAAATATTGCGCAAAATTCTTGAGAAAAGCCGCCGTCCATCCAAATGGCCCTCGGGTTTTCGCATCCGTTCTCAATGATTTGCAGAAATGGTCACGAATGCTCGGGGCAGGAAGGGTTGTCTCTTTTGGCGAAGACTGGCCGTGGGCAATCTTTTAAGGGAGGACCGAGATATGCGAACGGAATGGATTACGAGTCAAGGCTGCCGTCTGCGCGCCTTAGTCAGCGGCACCGGGAGCCGAGGGATTGTGTGTTGGCCGGGAACGGGCCTGCCAGCCGAAGAATTTTTGTCCCTCTTGCACGGCTTGCAATCCGACTTTCAGGTGGTGGCACTGGACCCGCCCGGCCATGGTCAGTCGGAGACGTGGCCCAATACCTGGACGTGGATGGACGCGACCCGCGTCACCCAGGATGTCTTAGACCATTTCGACCTCGAACGCCCGCTGCTGGTCGGCCACTCCCTGGGCGGGACCACACTTCTTATGGTCCGCCCAGGCGTGGCCAGTGCCGGCTTGGTGCTCATCGACGGCGGATTCCCCATGGCCGAGCCCTATCCTACCTATGAGGCCGCTCGGGCCTCCATGGATGCTTGGATGGCAGAGACCCAAGCCGAGGATTGGGATACCTTTCTCCAAGCCATCAAACCTGACTTAAACCACTGGGATGCCGACGTGGAGGCCGGTGTGCGGGCCATGATGCGAGAAACCACGGACGGATTGGTGCCTCGGCTGGATCAGCGCACCATCGCCGCCATGCTTTGGAACCTGTCGCAATTTCGGCTCAGCGATGTAGAGTCGAGTGATAATCCCACCCTGCTGCTGTACGGCCGGGACAGTCAGCCCGACGCCGAACACATCCACCGCTTGCATAGTCGTCTCTTCGCCTTGCGCACCTCCGAATGTCCCGTTGGCGGCCACGAACTCCTATGGGATGCCCCCGATTGGATCGTCGATCAGGTCACCGCGTTTGCCGCCCAGTTGGACTGGCATCGAGCCTGAATCACTTCGAGGATCCAAACAGCGGGGGTCCCATCACCTGTGACAGGCGACCGCTCCGGGCGCCTTCGAAAATCCACACGCCGCGCTGGGGATCCACGGCAAACATGACGCGGTGGCCGGGAATCAGGAGTGCATACCAGGCCACACCCCGCTTAGGCACTGACGCGCCTTGGGTGTATCGCACCACCGATCCCGAGGGCCTGCTCAAGAGGCGATACAACGACCCGGCCCCATTGATGGGAAATGCGGTTAAGTTCACGTCGGGCCGAAGCTGACCCGCATCCCAACTGGCCAAGCCGTCGCCCCAATATACGATGCGTCCATGCTGCGATACGATAGAAACGTAGGTCGCGTACCGAGTTCCAAATCCACCCGTCGAATGCACTTCTTGACCCACAAAGGTCTGGTGATGCGATCCGCGGGGTCCCAATCGGCCCAAGGGCACGTTGATGGCTTGGGTCATAGCTTTGCGGGATGCCAAGGGCACCATGCTGCCGGAAGACGGTTGCGCGCTGGCCATGCGCAAAAGCAGGCCCGCCATCAGGAGAACCAATCCCAGAATGATGGCGCGCACGCCACTCTGCCGGGTGTCCATCGGGCCACTCCATCCGGTCATGTTACAGTGCCCCCCCTTCAACTCCTTGACCATACACACTCAGGAACCAGACCTGCCCGATGGCGGGCACCAGCATGGCGTCATACCCAGGAAATCGATAGGGACCGAGCACGGGCACACCTTTGGGAATGGCCACCTGATTTTTTAGTTGGGTCCAAGAGTAGACATGGCCGGTCTCTTTGGACGACCCCAAAGCGGTATTCCAGCCCAAGTGGTTTAGCCACAGCGAGCCCGCCTGCCAGTTGGCGTCGGCGATCAAATGGTTGCCGCGGGCGATAAACAGCAGCCAAAAACCACCGTTGGCAACGTAGGCCACACGGATGCGGGCGCCGGGGAAAACCGTATCCACGGCTTTCGCCGCGGCAACCGGCGGGTTAGCCTGGTGGGCGGGCGGCAACGGGGAGGTACTAGACCCTCCTGCCAACGACATGCTCGCCTTGCCGGTGGCCGGCAAGCCAACCAAGATACCGCCGGCGCCCGCCGCCAACATGGCGATTCCAATCCAAAACGTCACCGGCATGCGGTGTGGGGAGGAGCGGGCGGGAACCCGGGGCGAGAGCCACACCACGGCTGGCACGCCAGCCAGCACAAACAGGGCTAGGGCAATGGCCACAGGATGCGCCCCCAGGTCCACCCAGCGCCATAAGACGGCCGCCAAGGCGAGTGCGGTCAGCAGGGCCGCCAACACAGCCTGCGCGCGCCGGCTCACGAGTGCCCCTCCAAGTCCTGCAACAACTCCTCATATTCGCTTTTGCTGATGTCCCCCGCGGCGTATCGGCGCTGCAAGATGGTGTGCGGGTCATCCTCCCGCGGCCAAAAGTACCGGATGAGACCGGCAATCACTAAAACAATGCCGACAGGAATCAGCAGCAACGATAACAGGGCCAGCACATGGACCAATATGCCGCCGATGCCGGCAACAACGCCTACCGCATTCACGGTCATTCCCCCTTGGCGGCGAGTGTATCACGCGTATCCTGCGAGCGCCGTGAAGGTTCTGTGAAGATGCGGCGGAAAACCACGACAGGTGCGGCTCGCTGGCTTATCATAGGCTGTAATCGGACGGTGAGGTGAGAGAGGTGCAGGTATTGCTGGTCGAAGACGATGACTTGGTGGCGTCCATGGTGGCAGATCAAGTAACCCAGCAGGAAGACTGGGCCGTGATGCGATGCACCAGTCTGGTTGAGGCCAAAGCGTGGGCGTCCGGCTCTGACATCGTGCTCTTAGACCTCAACCTAGACGATTCCCGCGGCGCTGCGAGCTTGTCCGCCATGCGCCAAATCCTGCCCCATATCCCCATTATTGTCATCTCCGCCATCGATGCGCCCGCGACCCGAATTGAGACTTTGACCGACGGAGCCGACGACTATGTCACCAAACCCTTTCAACTGGACGAACTGCAAGCCCGAATGACCGCCGTGCTGCGCCGCGTGCAGCGCACCGCACCGGAGCCCACCGGGGTCGTCTGGGACCCCGAAGCCCGTTCTGTGCAGGTCAACGGCCAGTCGGTCGATCTGACCCCTCTGGAATACGAAATGTTTCGGACCCTGGCCGAGAGTCCCGGTGCGGCCTTCTCGCGAGCCGACATTCTGGAGCGCGTGATGGGGCCGAACTTCTACGGCTACGAGCGGGTGGTCGATGTGCACGTGGGCCATCTGCGGAAAAAACTGGCGCAGAGTCTCTCGGGCGATGTTATTGAAACCGTCCGCGCCTTTGGATACCGCTGGAGGCGGGAAGTGCCCGTTCAGGTGTTGCATGGCTAGGCGGGAAAGAAACGTGGCCGTCGTCCTGCTCCTTATCGCGGGGATGGGATATGCGCTCTGGCCGCCCCGACTGCAGGTTTGGTGGCTGTGGATTTTGACCTGGATGGGGGTGCTGGCCGCCTCCCTCATTGTGCTGTGGCGGTGGGGCAAAAGCGAACCCCATCCCGTCCGCCAAGGCGCCCCTACGCCGGATCGCACCCAACAAGAATGGGCTCACGAGATTCGCACGCCCCTGATGCACGTTCAACTCTATGTCCAGCAACTGCGCCGGGCTGTTCCGGAAGGACAGATGGGCGCCTTGGACGGGCTGGAAGCCGAGCTGACCCGAATCAGCCAGATGATGGAGTCGATGTCCGTCCTGAGTCAGGGGTCGAGCCGCGCGGAAACCGACGTGCTGGACTTCCAGGCCTGGCTCCAGCAAAGCCTCCCGTTATACCGCGAAGCCGCGGATACTTTGGGCTTTGAGCTTCTGATTGAATTGGAGACGGTGTCCCCCATTCGCGCCGATATCCGCGCCCTGCGGCAAGTGCTGAGCAACGCATTTTCCAACGCCTTTCGCTATGGAGACCCTGGCACCGCCGTCACGGTTCGGCTTCTCCCAGACGGACCTCTATGGGTGGCGCTCACCATCGCCAATGCGAGCCCTCTCCCAAACGCCCCGCTTCGGGATTTGACACAGCCCTTCGTGCGGGGACACGAGCACGGCTCAGGAACCGGTCTTGGCCTCTCGGTGGTGAGCCGCCTGATGGACGGGATGGGCGGGCGCGTCATGTGCCGGTATGTCGATGGCCAGTTCCAGCTTCGCCTGCTCTTTCCCCGCTGGATGGCGCGTCCGCCGGTCGGCTAGGAACGAGACAGGCCCAGCGAGTTGACCACCGATTCGGGATCGTCCAATCCCACGATAAGTTCGTTGTAGGTCGTGCCATTCAGATGGATCCGCACGCCGCGTTTGTTCTGATGGTGGACAATAGCGAAGGCAGCGCCGCCGCGGGAGACGAACGTGCCCATGGCAAAAAGCCCCGGCACACGGGTGCCCGGCATCTTGATGCCATGCACGGCCTTAATAATATCGTCCACAATTTCAACCGATTCCACAGCCGAGACGGGCACGTTGATATCCCCGTGCACCCCTTCCACTTTCTCCAGGGTCGACAACCTCAAGACAATCGTGTCGCCCTCCCGCAACAAGTCCGCCATATAAACGCTCCTTTCATGATGCCCTGATGTGATTCTACGCCAAGCACGAGACCCACGCCCAAGATCATGCCTTGGAAACCCACATCTCCCGCCATATCCAAATCATCCATATTCCTTTCATATACCATCCATACAGATGGTATACTCCTGTTGTAGAGAGTCGAGCAAGACTACGGGAGGGAGAAAGGATGGCAGAATCTGAAAAACTGACCATGAACGTCAATGTGGTGGACTTGGGGCAAATCGACATCTTGGTTGAGCAGGGCTTCTATTCCAACCGCACCGATTTTATCCGCACCGCCATACGGAACGAGTTGCGGCAGCACCAAGCGGAAATTAAAGAAATTGCCGCCCGCAAGATGATGGCATTTGGGGTATTGGACTTCGACGCCAAGCAACTTCAAGAGGTGCTGGCGGAAGGGCGCACCCTCGATATTCGGGTGGTGGGGATGCTGAATCTGGGACCGGATGTCACGCCCGAACTGGCCCGTCGAGCGATTCGCTCCGTTCACGTGACAGGTGTGTTTCGGGCATCCGACGCCGTCAAGAGCGCTCTCAACGGGAACAACCACTAAAAGATGGCGGGCATGCAGAGCGTGGCACCAGGGTTGCGAAACCCCCGGCATCCGACTAATCATTACCCATATCTGTTGATAATTGGCGCGCCAACTTTTTGCACCGCTATCAGTGCCACACGTTCACTCTCATTCGGACAAATAATTTGGGCAGGCCCTCATGGTGCAAAGGGATCCGTGTTGGAATGTCGAATATCTCCCGTATGGTGGTACCAACGCAGCAATCCGAACAACCGATGGATCCGTGGGTGTTGCGCGAGCTCGGGGTTTCTGTAGATAGAATGATGACACCAGTCGAGCTCCCGGATCCGTAGTGGGTACACTACGGGTATCTGGAAAACATTTCCGAAAGGACTGGTGTCTCATGGAACAGTATACCCGTTACATTG
>JAJZAN010000152.1 GCA_021799435.1 Bacillota bacterium
CACGATCACCGTCGCGAGGGCCTAACCATAGCTGCCTTACGATGAGAACACCGTGTTCAAGGGAGCCTCGTGCGAGATCCTTAATGCAGATCTGCCGGGAACCTTGAAACCATGAACCAACATTTGCCGCACAATAAGTGCCTCATCAAGAATGGGCGGTTCGCTTGAATCGATAGAACGGATGAAGTCTTGAATCTGACTGACGTCCACGTCGGGCACCATTATGTCAACATTGTCCACATATCTCATTTCCAGCCTGCCATAGTCTTGAAATTGACCAACTCGTGGTGCAAGCCATGAGAGCTCCGGTGAGTCCCGGAGTCGGCGAATCAGAAAGCCGAAGGACGCATTAAGGGTTCGTTCAGCGGGTCCTCAGATGGCATTTAGGCATTCTGTTGAACAGTATCGCCGATGGGTGGATTCGATTCATCCGCTAGGGTTTGATGGGGTGATACGGACCGCACGATAGCAGTATGTTGCATGCGTGTGGCCAGGTGCGGGTTGCCTCCGATGAAAGTTATGGTCAATCCCACCAGGGTGAGAATCCAAACGAAAGTCCGCTTCATTGTGTTAGCTCCTTTCAATACTGGTACCCATTGAGGGAAACAGAGGAATACATTCATTTAAGAGGCTCTCAGCCGACCGCAGGTCATGACGACGAATGGCCAATAAGCTCATCCGCAAACGGATGGCCGCGACCAAGTTTGGATCGTGCAATTGGGGAATCATGCGTTCCATCATATGAAACGCCTCAGCGAGCAAGCCTGGCGCGTCCCCCGCCAGGTGCAACTCTAAGAACAGCGCGGAAAACCACGAGAGAACAGGGGTTGTCCCCAGACACTCTTTCGCTTGACCCAAGAGCTGCATAGCCAATGCACGCTCCTCCTGATAGACCGCCCACTCGGCCATCGTTTCGAGGAGTTCTCCACGCAAGAGTTGGCTTTGCACCGCATCGACGATGCTCTCGGCCAATTTGAATGCCGCTTCTGCATCCTGCACGTTGCGACTCCGGAGAGCTGCGACCAACCGATTGTTGACCGCGCGGGCTTGGGCATCCATCGAAATCCCGTGTTCGGCATACAGTTGATGAGCTTGGTCAAAATACTGGACCGCCATGGTGAGTGCGTTCGCGCGAAGAGCCACGTTGCCGAGGCCCATGAGTGCATGGCCGCGTAACTCTGCCTTCGTGACCGACTCTAGCGTTTGTTCCCATTGGGTCCGTGCTTGGTCATAGCGGCCCAATAACCACCACGCGAGCCCCAAATTGTATGAGGCCGTTTCCCATAGGTGGCCCGATGGCCGAACGGCCACCGCCTCCAATAAGGGGCCAAGGGCATCTTCCGGACGCTCTAATTGCAACAACACTTTGCCCAAGAGGCTCAGCACGTTCACACGGGCCGCGCCGCCGATGGATGGGTGTCTGCGAAGGTGCGCAAGGATGACGGCGCTGCGTTTCGGATAGCCCCGGGCCGCCGAAATGCGGGCCAGCAGGTACAAGATGTGGGGATGTTGGGACACCGGAATACGCGGGGCGTGAAGCGTGTGCCGAAGATGGGCTTGGATATCAGTCCAAGGCACATCATGCTCGTGCAAACGGTTGAAAATGGCTTGCCGTTGGGTCACGTCGCGAACCGATTCCAGGTATAGCAAGTCCAAGTGACCGACGGGCAGACCCAGCCCCGACGTCACAGCATCCAACATCGTGATGGATGGAATGATACGCCCCCGCTCAATGGCATTCAGAGTGGATACGGGCACATAGCGACTGACGGCCGCGAGTTTGAGGCCTTGCTGATGCCGGATGTCTGCAATGGCAAAGCCTACAGGAGATGTATCTTCCATGGCGATTATATTCGCGACCACGCGGCCTCAATCCCTTTCAAACGACCAGCTGAATTTCCACTGTTGTTGGTCGAAGATTACGGAAAGAGTAGAAAAAATATCGGAGTTCGGTCCTCGTTTACCATACCAGGACGGCGGTCCACGCTCCAAAAACAATGCCTCGGTTCGACGCGGTCTTGACACAGACCCCCGGTGAAATCCTAGTCGGACTCGGCTGAGGCCGGCGTACCCACAAGCGCGGCATCAACCCGCCGGCTGGCCGCTGCCCACGCAACGAGAAGAGAGACAGCAAGGACAACAGCGGCATTGATGAGAAGATAGGGATTCAAAGCGCGCAAGGAGATCGCCAAGTCTGCTGCCCAAATGGATATGGGTTGCACGATCAGGTCTAGGGAGTCGACAAACCCGGATGTCTTGCCGAGGCTCTGCTCGGGGACACGTTGGATCATGAGGGTCGTGGAGCCGGTCCGCAAGTAGCCCATCAGCACACCCAGCACGACAAATCCCACCGCGAGACTCCAAAAGTGGGGATACACTCCAAAAATGAAGCCGAAACACAAAAGGCTCGATCCCACCGCAAGGCGCCGCATCGTCTTCGGGGTGTAAATCCCGGCACCGAGACTACCCATCATGAGACCCGTACCCCAAATCGGCAGCAAGAACCCGTAAAGGCCACTGGGCACCCGGGCTGCGTGACTGGCGACGAAGGGAAACGCAACATCCATCACGCCCGTCGTGGTCGACCCGGAAATCAGGCCCAAGAGAACGAAAAAGACTAGGGTTGGCGCCCGAAACACTTCCCGGAATCCGGCGCGGATATTGAACGCCGGCATCTCAAAGTCGGCGCGCGGATTGCCTCCGAAGTTCGGCATCAAGGCGAATTGGACGGCGGCCACGACATATAGCAACGCCACCAGCAGCCATCGCAAGGTGGGCATGCTAAGCGCCATGAGACCCGCAGAGGCAACCGGAATAATGAGAAAAAGTAGTTGGCCAGCGCTCGACAGCGAGGACACTCCAACGGTCATTTGGTCCGCCGGAATGATTTTTTTAGGTACCACAGAAACAGCTACCGCTGCGGCGCCACCCAGCAGTCCCAGCAGCAACCCCATACCCAGGGTTGGCACCAAGTGGCCTAACGCCCAAATCGCGCCGATGCTAATGACAGCCCGAAACGTATCACTTGCCAACAAAATAACCCGGGGACCATAGCGATCGGTCAAGAATCCGCCCAGGATGGACCCGATAGCCAATCCCACCGTAAACCCGCTGAGATACGTGCTTAACAAGGTCGCCGAATGGTATTGCCTGAGCAGTTGCCAACTGATGACGACCGGAATGAGGTTGGTGGAAATTCGGCTAAAGGTTCGGGCGAGAAAGTAGCGTTGAACCGACTTGAGGCTGAAGATCAGGACGTACGCTTTCCACCACTCGACGAACTTGCGGGAACATATCGCGTGCAATCGGCTTGCTGACGAAGTCCATTTCATAAGCTACCCCTCGAATGTTGGTACATTTCGGAAGCACCTCGGCCAAGAGTGCGAGGACACCCGATTGAATCGGAGCTGTGTGGTCATCCAGCAGAATCTTATCAAATGCTCGTGAGCCGGCAACATGGATTTGAACCACGTACTCCCACGGAAATGCGGCGAAATCATTCATCGTCGCGTGTTGGAGCTGCATAAGCGAATAGAGGTGGGTCAGATCCAGCAAGATTCCACATTGGGTCGCATCGGCTAACTGACGCATATAGTCGGAGAGTGTCATGCCGCCTGGGCACAGCCATAGTGGGGCCGGATTCTCGAAGGTGACCAGGACCTCTGGCACCGCTGCCTGAAACTGACGCAACCGATCGGCCATAAGCGTGAGCGTGTCGGTATCCAAGAACGGGAAGATAAATTGGTCAAACAACGTAGATCCGACCCGCATCGAGCCCATCTCCACGTTGCACCAATGCGGGTGGAGAATGTCGATGACCGTCCGCGCGGCGTCAACAAACCGTTGGGTGACGCCGGCCGGCTCGTAGAATTCAATATCCGCATGATGAAATTCAAACGGCGTACCTGGAAATTGGTCAGCCACCGCTTGAACCACCTTCGGCTGAAGATAAATGAGCTCCACATAGTCCGGCCGCAAGACGTCGGACACCCACACGGGATCTGGTTCAACGTCGGTACTAATCCCGACGCCGCGTATCGGAATCCGCTGAATCGCATCAATGAGCGCCATGACGAATCACTCCTAACTCCAGTAGTTGGCTACAGGTGGCCGCGTCCATGATCTCTGTGGATGAGCGCAGCGCCTCGACAGCCTGAACCACCGCCGCATTGAGGGGATGGGCGGTGAGCCGCCCCGCCTCGTTGAGGCTCAAGGCAACCCAATACCCGGGAGTCCCGAGTCCGAAAGGGTCTCCGGCACAAGCCATGAGTGCAGAACATAAGACATAGCCCGCCGACAGAGGTTCCGATACGGGTAACCGATATGTGAGGCTATCTATCACCGCCCAGTCCGCCAGTGCCGGGTCCGAAAACTCGGCTCGCGCAAATCGTCCAAAGCGGTCGAGAAACGATTGAAAGCCCGCTTCAGCAACGTGCTGGGTTGCGAACGCAGAGCTGGTCATAAAGCGTTCCGCGACATCCATCAACGACTCATCGGAGACGTGTTGGGCGAAGTGCGGCAGGAGGCGCGTCAGTTTTTCAGCCAACAATCGGACACGATAAATATGCTCCGTGCGAATGTCGTCTTCCGTTACCCCCTGTTGTACGGCTAATGCCGCGCCCTCCGGCGACGATGTTGCGAATTCCCCCAGACGAAGAGACTCGGCCAGCCACGCATGGGCGGTTAAAGAGCGTCCAATTGAATCAGCTGGTTCCGGATGCCGCATCGATCATCACCTGCCCGTAGATTTCCAGTTTTTTTGTAGTTCAGTGCGGGGCACCCGCCATGACAAAAGAACTCGTAGCTGCATTGGGAACAGGCGTGATCCTCAGTCTTGAGCTCACGCAATTCCTGAAATGATTTGGCGGTTCGCCACAAATGCTTGAGGGATTCCTCGAAGACGTTGCCGCCCCCAAACGTATGCTTATCGAACATGAGCACCCGAGCAAGGTGCCGTCGTTCATAATCTCGAGTCGGGCCTGAGCCGCTTCGCATCCGCTCCGGAGAATGCCGAACGGCGTCGTCGGTACCCACTCCCACTTGATGGTCGGTTCCGCCGTCCAAATCTGGCAACCCTCTAAGCGATAACCCAAGGACGCCCCATATTTCTCCGTGATGTACTCCTTGGTACGCTGCTGCATCGCCCGGTATTCCTCCAGCGAGAACTCATCGAGCTCAACCTGATTGATATTAAAGAAAACTCCCATGGAAAACTCGTTGAGGCCATGGGACGCTGCGTAATCGGCTAGGGGGTACACTTGGTCCACGGTGTCAGGTAAGCCAACGGTGTGAATGCCAAGATCAATGCCGGCGCTTCGCGCGCTCTCAATGAAGCGCAATGTCTTGTGAAGATTGCCCTTCGTCAAGAGAGAGTGGCGGTCATCCAAGGACTGGATGGAAACCTTCAACGTGATGTTGGGATGGCGTTTGAGCTCGCTAATGACCCGGTCGCTCACAACGGTACCGTTGGTGGTGATGTGTGTCTTTTGTCCGATCTGGTCGAGGTAGTCCAGCATCGGCCAAATTTCGGGATAAAGCAGTGGCTCCCCGCCGAGGATCGTGAGGTAGGGGATCTCCATCGCCTTGATTTGATCCAAGACGGGAATCCATTGCTCCAGTGGGTACGCGATATTGTCATCGTCCCACTTCTCTTGGGACACAAAGCAAAACTGACACGAAAGATTGCATTTCATGCCCGGATAAATCGATACGTTCAGGGGAGCGGATAAAAAAGTGAGGTCGCGCACATCGGCAATCTCGTCAACAAACTGACGTGTCACCTCGGCGACATTGCACTGGCGCGGGGCCCCATCCTTGACCACAAACCCTGAGCGAGTCGCTTCGTCTAGCAGGCGGTCGACATCCGCAGGGGTCACCCGCACATCGTGGATGGCCTGTAGAATTTGGGCAATTTGGGCCGGGTTGTTGGTGTGTTTCAACGCCCGCAGCAGGGAGGTTGTCTTGTCGTCCAGTTCAAATTCGCCTTGGTTGATCAGCACGCCAAGACCGCCCCAATATTCTCGACGAACGATGGCTCCGGGAGCTAAGCTATGCAATGCGGTTCCCTCCATTTCTTAAGATAGGGACAACCCCGCGAGGGGGTTGTCCCCCTGGATTACTCCTTAGCCTTGAGCCCGGACTCGTCGACTTCGGGGGGCGTGGAAAGCACCACCCAGCCGTCACCCTTCGCGAAGGCCGAAGCCCGCATGGGGGCGCCAAGGTCAATACGCTCGATCCCCAACTCCATGGTCAATCACCTCCCATATTTATGGTTGGACAGGATTCGCTAAGATGTCAAAATATTTGGTTATACTCTTGGGGCGAGCGGAGACAAACAAAAATGGAAAAGTTTCCATGCCCACGTAGACCAGCACGCTATGCTAACCGGAGCAACGGCAGGTGGCAGACGCACAGGGAGCGGCTACGCCGCTCCCTGACGATCCATAGTCCATGCTAAAACCGCTGGGATGCAGGTGCAGCTGGTGCGGTCGAACCATAGGCGACATTGAACCCATCAGTGTCTGAATCAGGATTAGAAGGTGTGGACACTTGCGCGTTGTGCTGAATCATGACGCCCCCGTCATTGGCCACAAGGTTAGGGTGTATGAGAAAGTCCGTACCTATGTCCGCAGGAGGGGGAGATTATGCAACGACCTAACGTGCATGATGTTAGGGATTGGACACTCTGGCGCCAAAATCATATTGCCTACAGCTGGCGAGGGTAGGTCCACCCATGGCGCTCGACAAACGCCTGAAAGTCGGCCCACGCGACACTTGCATCGGACTGTGGGCCCGTTGCGTCGGCCAGCTGCTTCGCGAGTCGTGCGAGTTCCGCGGCCGAAGCGCCAAGGAGTTGCTGTTCGTGCAACCATTGGTCGACGAGTCGGCTCATTATTTCCCCTTCTGCTCCCAGCCTTTTGCTTACCCCATCCTCGTCTCTACCGTTTCCACGGTCCACGGCATGCGGTACCTTTTGAAGTGAGGCGGTAGATGCTGGCAGCATATCCGCACCAATGGGGTGGATGAACCGTGTGCGCCCTTCTTCAATGTTCGCGGTTGTGTAGAGTTGAAGCCACCCGTTGGTGAGATCGGTCAATCGATTGCGGGTCGCTTCCAGCGATGTTCCACAAGTCCGGGCTATTTTATATAAGGGCCACCGGCGAATTTCCTGAATCGCTCCCATGGGCAGCAATAGTTCGGCTGCAAACATGTCGGCCTCGCGTTCGTTCGCGGTGCGGTCATGCCATCCTTTCACCGCATGGCCTAACACGATGTGGCCAAATTCATGGGCGAGACTCCACCACACCCGTTCACGTTTACGACGACCATTGTAGACCACGATATAGGCAATGCCGCCCGCGTGGGCCTGCGCAATGG
>JAJZAN010000153.1 GCA_021799435.1 Bacillota bacterium
CGGATGGACGGTCGTGGATGTTGGTGCAAATATTGGCTGCTTTACCTTGTGGGCGGCTTTCTGTATGCGGCAGGGACAAATTTTGGCGTTTGAACCTATGCCCACGACGTTTGACTATCTACAACGTAATATTCAAGACAATGGTTCTCGGTTTTCTTCGGTTGTCATACAGGCGCAACCGTACGCCGTAGCCGATATCAGCGATACGCTCTCTATGCTCTTGGTAGCCGAGTCCACGGGATGGAACCGCTTAATCGCCGGAGACGATCTGGCAAAAGAAACGCGACCCATTATCCAAGTTTCCGCGAAAACTCTAGACGCGCTTATTCCTGAACTGCCTGTGGACTTGCTAAAAGTGGACGTGGAGGGCGCAGAATTGAAAGTTTTTTCAGGAGCGGTGTAAGCCCTGCAACACACGCGTCGCATCGTTATGGAATACCATAGTGCGAACTTGTTGCGTGACTGCCAGAGTCTTTTAGAAACAAGCGGCTTCCGTTTGGTATCGCGCACGCCAGGACTGAACCTTGGCATGGCCTACTTTAGCCGATAAATAGTGGTCGGAAATCTATCGGATTTTACCCCTTCGAATGCGCTCAACACATCAGAACAATGCGCCTGAGGCTCTGGCGATTGCCCTCATTTTTGATGACATCAGACAGAGGCAACGCCTCACACCAGGTAAAACGGCAGCGCTCAGGCATCCATCCCCCAAAGTGCGGACTCCAAAGATTCCCCTTCTTTTTTAGCCTGGTCCTATGCCAGGCTTTTTTGTGGGCACCCAGCCGAGTAGGAAGGCCCGGATTATCCCAAAAGAAGAGTGAGGAAGGTGCACTGTGCGATTGATGTGGGACACGGGGAAAGTGCATGCCCTTTTAAGTCTTTTCGGGACTTGTTTAGTTTCTCGGGAGATTCGCTCAAGCATTCAGGCTTTTGGTTGTCGAAATGCTACCCACGGTTTGGTGGTAGCCGTGCACCACAAGGAACCAGTCAGACCCGGAAAAAGTGTGGACGCACGTGCTACTACGAATCCGCACCGTGGGGTATGACCAATAGTCATCTCTCACAGGGTCAAGCCGTGGTGACATGGTCAGGGACTCTCCCGATCCAGAAGTGGCGGACCGGCCTTATCTTCTTTTGTGAGCGGGAACCACGGATACGCTGCGGGAACCCTTCCGGTAACTTCGATAGTCAACCAGCGCGACAAATTCCAGTGGAAAGCATAATACAATCGAAATCGTTCGTGGCAGAGTGCTTCGCACATTTGCTCCTCACCAAGCACGAGGGCGGCTACGTCACTGCCACTGTGATGAGCGAGAAAGATTCGATGATTGCCATCAAGGATCACGAATTTTTCCTCTAACAAAGGATATTCCGCAACGACCACGGTACCTTGAGTGGGATCAGTTTGGTATACGTGTGGCAGATCAAGGTCGGCTGTCACAACCCCTGGTAATAGGTCATCGGCTGCAAAAAATTGGGGACCAACGTGGTCGCGTTGCGCGATAGCTCGGGCCGTCGCGATATCCCATACGAGTCTATAGTGGCCACCCCATGATAAGTCAATGACACGTTCATAGATCTCATCCCCGATAGGGGCGACTTCAGAGTAAGGAGTCGTGTCCAAAGCCTTCCGACTACGCACAGTAAATAAAGGCCAATCCATCAGTTTCTGACGACGGCTGGGTATCTGCGTTAGAAATTCGCCCGATTGAATGACACGCAAGGTGGGCTCCCAATTGCTGTCATCGACCATATCGTGCATTATTACTACTCATCCCCTTTCGAGGAGGTTGTTTCAATGTCCAGATTATCTGATTTGTGCCCACAGAACAACGCCTTCTCCGATTTTTACTGGTCAGCGGTGACGCAATCCATTCAGTGTTGGAGAGAATTTGAACAGCGTTACGCCATTGAGATCCTGATTCTTGGGTGCACTCGAATCGCACAGCATTCTGCAGGCGGTGCTCCACGAAAAGCCCAACAGCATAAGAATCCTCCCGGTTCTGGTGACTCCTGTTAGACTGAACGGTCTAAATCGGTTTATTTTCTGCTACCTAAGTAGGCCCTGGCGGCAAGCCGGGGATTTTTTATGGGGAGAGGGACGCTCGCGTTCGCTACCCCTATCATGAAAGGGGTGAATGCCATGAAGTATGCAATTGATGCTGAACACGGCTACACGAAGGCTCTCCAATACCGGAGGGCGTTTGTTATTTCCGACACCGTCTGGGTCTTTCTGGGATCCATTGGAGCTGCCCGGAAAGGTCTGACCCTGACCGTGGCGATCACGGCAATGTTTGCCGAACTGGGTTGGGTACCCGGCAATGTGACCCAAGGCGGAGACCGGATCCATCGGATCGGCCAACATGACGCGGTGACGATTCAGCACATTCTGGACGGGTCCCTGGATGCCCAAATGGCCCAAACCCTCATCACCAAACAAGAACTTCTGGATCAAGCTTTAGACTGGCAGCACACCCACAGAGAAACCTTGGATTACCTGACAGCGGACGATCGTGAGAAAACCAGAACGGAAGTGGTAGAAACGGCAGGGGTGTAGCCAAGATGCTGGCGAAATATCATAGGCAATTGCCGACCGCAATCCCTCAGATATGGAACCCGTTGGGAGAACGGGGAGCTCAAAGACCGCAGCCGGCCCAAAACCCAGAAGCCCCCGACGAACCCGGGGACCATTAACCGCCCATTGCCATAAAGCCTATCCCATAAGTTGGGGCGTTGTGTTCTCATGATGGCTCCCACGCATACACCGTGCTTTGCATGGCGAGGAGTCGTACAATGTGACCATCCATGAAGACCATTGGAGTGCGGGAATTTCGTGATCATGCGACTCGTTTCCTAGCAGGAACTGAACCCTTGGCGGTGAGCAATCGGGGTGTGGTCATTGGGTTTTACATCCCGGTGCCAAAAAACCGGGAACAGAGTCCGCTTTCAAGAAATCCTCACCGAAATGGGCATGTCGGAAGAGGAATTCGCGGCCCTCTTTCATGGGCGCCCGGCGAACAAATGATTATTGTGGCGTATGCGAGTGCCTGAGTGGCCGAATGGCTCCGTAAAAGAGGGCGGGAATTGTTGGTCCGCCCCGATTGACACGTCGTCATGGCCGAGGACCAATGGAATGAAACGACTCACGAATGGGAAAAGCGTCTGACTCTGCTCGTCCAACAGAAACGGTTAGCGACCGCTCAAGCTCACGATCTCACCGTTGCAATTGATCGTCTTGTAGAGGACCACGTCATCGACATCCTGCCGCGCAATCTGTCTGTACGCACACGTGGAACCGATCGCACGACGAAGAATCCTCCGAGATACTGCGATGATCAATTTAGTTCGGCTCATCCCTCTATAGATACTCGATCAGTACACGATCGCCATACGCAGTTAAAGAGCCACCTTCATTGACCTCAATCCCGAGAGTAGAACAGATGTGCGTCGCCAAATGATCCTTCGGAGTGGTACCATCGCTATTCTCGTTGATGAGCCGATTTATTGTTGCGGCGAATAGATCGGCAAGCTGTAGAGCTGGAATTTTTGACGATTCCGGGGTAATCTTACCGATCGAAACCCGATCGGTAAGATTCTGTCGTCGGACTTCGTCTCCGATTTCGTCCCAAATATGGTCTCGAACGATCGCATCCTTATCCTTCTGTTCTTCATCAAAAATAACTTGAATCGAGCACCGTTGAGACACGTCCACTCGCCCGGTCTTCCACTCGTGCCTCAATCCGTGAACAATATATCGAGGGTACAGTTGGTGAAAAATAGCTTGAGTCGAGCCGTGTTGCTGTTGTGAATCTAGGATGATAGCTTTAAACCCAATGGATGGGAAATTATCGAGAATCCAATCCCACCATTCACGGTACACGTTGAGGTATTTCTGGCTTACCTTGGTGAAGTGAAACTCAAAACCTTTACTATAGAAGCCATGGTCGTCTAGCCACTTTATGGACTTCCCTGAGAAACTAAAAAGTTCATGTCCATCACCACTCCAGACCCCCGCAATAATATGCCATCGCTTATTTTTTCCCGACTCGTCCGCATAGATGGAAATCGAGGGGAAAGCTGGTTGTTCGACGAGGACAGCCTCCTGCGTCCATTCTTCGTACCGTCGCCGAGCTTTTCGTACTTCCGCTTTAGCCTGGAACAGCCCATACTCATTCTGGATTTTGGCTCGAGCTCTAGCTAGCGACGTGAGGCGTGTGCCCCTATATAGCTGGCGTGGTTCAAAGTCTTTTAGAATATCCGGCTCGAACTCGTGCCAGTACTTGATTTGTAGCGTGACGTCCGAATCTCTAGTTGCTGGGTACTTGTTCAAAATGTACGCAACGCGAGTACGAATAGTGGAGAAGTCCGAGATGGCTAAGGCCTCTTCAAGTGCTTCACGTTCCTTTGCCATCTTTTGTTCGCGGTCATTTACTACCTCGGCATCGGTATCTTCAGGCCCATTCTCAGATACGTTTCGCATTTCATCCATTGTCACACCTCCTGTGATAATTTACTAGCCTGATAATTCGCTATATCTCCTCGAAAAACCTCCAAATTTTCGCGTTCGGGAGAATGATTAGGTGAAGACTTTTTAGAAAGTTTGTTTGTGGAAACATCACAAATCCCTACATCAAAACTGGCAGACCGTTCACAGGAAATGGCATGCACCCAGGCATACCTCCTTCCAAGTGGCGGATTGTCCTAATTCCTTCTGCTTTTTTCGGCCTGGCATTGTGCCAGGCCTTTTTTGTGGGCCCCCAGCCGATTGGGCAGGCCCGGATTACCCCAAAGAGGAGTGAGACCTGTGCACTGTGCCATAGATGTGGGTCATGGATATGTGAAAGCTGTATCCGCAACGGGGAAACGGACCTTATTCCCCAGTTGGATTGCGCCGATCCCGGAGGGTCCTCAAATGGGCCGCTTTGATCGCCAAGACGTGGTCACGGTGAATGATGGCGCGTATTGGGTCGGGAATGCGGCCCGACATTACGCCACCAGCTTGTTTTCGCATGACAAAGCCACGGATCCCCTCACGTTGGCGCTCACGTGGATTGCGGCGGACCAGGTGATGGACTCCGACCGCATCGTGCAATTGGGCGTGGGATTGCCCTTGAGCTGGTATGGTTCCCAAAAAGACGCCTTGGCCACAGCCTTGACCGGATCCGTCACAGTGGGTTCCCAGACGCTGGTGGTCGAACAGGTGCAGGTGTTTCCGCAAGCGGTGGCCGCTTTAGTCAGCATCGCGAATTTCCCCATCACCGGTCTCATCGGGTTGGTCGATATTGGCTATCGCACGGTCGACTATTTGATTGCCCAGGTGAATGAGGGGGTCCCCCGACCATTGCCGACCACAGCCGGAACCTATCCTGGCGGGGTGCATGTGGCCTATCAAGCCATGGCGCGGACTGTGGAAAAAGACTGGCACGTCCATTTTGAGCCGCACGAATTGGTGCAACGCCCCACCGTGACCGTTCATGGCCAGCCGATGGGATTGGATCCCTACCGGAACTCCGCTCTTCAGACACTGGCCGAGGATTTGGCTCGACACTTGGCGATCTACTGGGATGGTGTCCAAGAGAAATTGGATGCCCTGTATCTGGCCGGCGGGGGGGCTCAGGATTTGCAGGCGTATTGGCCAGATTGGCCGGGGCTCACGGTATTGCCCCAGAGCCAATGGGCCAATGCCCAAGGCTATCTCCGGTTGCTCTAGGCCCCCATCCCAACCCCCGTCCTCTCTGCCCTAGTGGGCTTGGACGCGGATTGAGGGGGGCGACTTGACCCCCTGTGCCACGCCATCCCGCACCCTCTTGGGGTCGCTTTGGCCCCTCATTGGGGGGCCAAAGGGCTGGCAACCGAGAGCCCAGACGGGATGATGGCGGGGTCACCGGGTGTGCCGTAAGAAGGGAGGTGATCGGATGAAATTGCGGATTTCGTTGCATCCAGAGCGGGATGCGGCCCTCATTCAGGCTGTGCAAGCTATTCCCCCAGGAAAACGTGCGGGCCGCATTCGCGACGCGCTCACCCAAGTGCTGGTGGACGAATCCGATATGGTCACAGCGATTCACCGACTGGCCGCGATCCTGGAACAGTACGGGGCGGCGATGACCCTGGCAGGACAGCCCGCATCCCCCTTAAGGCCCCCCGCCGAATCGCCCTGGGGAGCCCGGTTGCAAGCCGATCCGGCATTCAAGGCCCAAGTCAAAGACAGTTTGTTCAGCAATCTCTGAGTGGTGACCAGAACCATGGCAGCCCCTTCCCCCCAAAAATTCCCTGGGGGAAGGGCGTACTCTGCGAAGACTGGACAGGACGGTTGATGATGGCGAAATTGCGACCCAAACTCACTCAATGGCTTAATAACTGGGTTTATCCTCATTTGTCGCATACCCAAATCTTTGGCGATTTAGTCGGGTTTACCGTGTCCCAATCCGGGGAGAGCTGGTATGCGAATTGTCCTCGGTGTGGCCGTATCGGCAGTTTTTACATGCTGCCGGGGCGTCAGGTGGGTCAATGCAAATCGTGCGGGCGAACCATTGGCTGGTTCGGATACCTGCGGTTTCAAGAGCACGGGGATGAGGACCGGGCCATCACACGGATTGCCCAACTCGCGGGGATTGACACCGGACCGGATGGGGAAACCCGGAATCGGGGAATTTCGCGGGATACCTTGGGCGATGACAGGCCCCTGGGCCTTTTCACCCTCTCGCTTCCTTCCGATGATCCGCCCTCTTAAAAACTACACAGGATAAGTGGAAAGTTGAACATCCCCGTGGCAGTGCCACGGGAAAAACCTATTAAGCATGCGACTTGCACGGGTCTCGTCGAGTCCCTACCCGGTGAACATGGCTTCCATTTGTCAGCCAGAAATAGGGACTTCGGCGGTGGCTGAATCGCATAATCCTGCGTTTTTATGGAGTCCCTACCCGAGTCCCAAAGTCCCGACTGCCGGGAAAGGAGTTGGTATTTATGGCAGAGAATGCCAGTCCAAAAAGAACCGTCGAAACGGACGGCGTACAGATTAAGGTGTGGCTCCCCCAGGATTTCTATGACGTGCTCCGAGCACGAGCGACCCGGTTTCACACTTCTATTGCGGAAGAATCCCGCAAGTTGATGCAGATGGGACTCAGCGGACTGCGATCACTGGAGACTCTTGAGGGCGACGTCATACAAATTGACCGCTTTTTACATGAGCACCTCGAACCCTTGGCTTTTATCGCCGCCATGGATAGCGCGTTTAATGCGGCTAACTGGGAACAGCAAGCCTGGTTGCTGCACGAACGCCAAGCTGGGGGTGATAAAGCGCAAGCCACGGCCCCCTACCAAAAATATCAACGAT
>JAJZAN010000029.1:0-32544 GCA_021799435.1 Bacillota bacterium
CCTTCTGGCGCTGGTAGCGGTGGCAGCAACGCGTGTGCCGATGTCCGGCGGGGGGCACAATCCGGTGATCGAAGGGATTCGTTGGTTGTGTATTGTGGTGGTATTTGCCGTCGTGGTGCCCTGGTTCTTTTGGTACGCACCAACCCGGGACCATGAGACGCGAGGGTTCTGGGCGCTCTTGCGACGCGACTGGCGGGATGCTGTCTTGCTGCCATGGACTTGGCTGGCATTGCTAGTGATTTGTGAACTAGTCAGTGCCTCCTTCGCTTGGACCACCAGCGTCAATGCGATAGGGACTTTTGTGCTGGCCGTGCTCATCACCGCATCGGGTCTGTTGTTTCAGTCGGTGGCCACTTGGTATGTGGGGTCCCGCGCGATCGCTGAAGCGGACGTCGTGAGATGAGCGACAAACGCCCCCCCAAAAAAGGGGCGTTTTTGGTAAATCAAGCGCAAAGAAAAGATTTATTTGTCATCAAAAATCTACATAACTTAGCAGGAATTTTTCTTCGTCTGTAGAAGTGTACGAGCGGGGTAGGATGGAGTATGTATCCTGCTTCGCGCGAATACAGCCTTACTAGACCGAGTGAACTATGGATTAAGGGGTCTTGAAGGTTTTTTGTGTGTGTTACGAGTCTCGCAGAAGGAGGAAGATAAATTGGACAACACGCCGGAACGTGGTCAGTCGGTCCCGAGCGAAGCTCCTGAAGAGCTCCGTTGGAGTCGGCGCCAATTTATCTGGGGTACCGCCGGCGCGGCCGTTGTGGGCACTGCGACCTTGTTTGGTCATGGTGTCATCGCTAACGCTGCCCGCGGTGTCTTTGGTTCTCCGGTTTCTACCGGGCTCATTCACGTCTATCAAGAGGACTTTTATTTCGTCCCCAACTACATGACCTGGCGTGTCGGTGACAAAATGACGCTTCGGCTGCACAACATGAGCCTCACGCGTTATCACGAGATGCAGCTGGGTCGGGATGTGAGCACCGAGAACACCGTGTTTGGAACCTTAACAGCGGACGGATTTCTGAAGGACTTCTGGGAAGGGGTTCACGTTACCGCGTCCAGCCCTTACCTGATTGACAACTTCGTCACCAACAAGGCCATTATGACCTTCGACGGGCCGAAGAGTGCCTTCCAGTTGGCCACCGGAGGTGGATTCAGTCCCACCTTGAAGCCGGGAGGCCACATTGACCTTAGTTTCACGGTTCCTGATAAGCCTGGTATTTGGCACTACGGGTGATTTGTGCAACACGCCGAACATTGGCGTTTTGGGATGCGTGGCATCCTCAACGTAGTGCGGGCCTAACCGTAGTCCTTTCAGCATGAACAAATAGGGAAGGAGGCCCGAATTCTCAATGGCTAATATGGTTCTGTTTGGAGTACTGTGGGTTGTGATTTCGCTGCTCGGAGAGTGGGGAGTTACAGCCTGGATCAATTCGGCCCCGAATGGGGCGGGACCATACTTTGGTACTGCGTCAAATTTGGGCGTGATTGGTGCCGGTGCCTTCGACTTTTTGCTCTGGGTCGCGGTGCCGATCTTTGTGTTCGTCGTGCTGATGCTCGTCTTCTCCATGATTCGGTTCCGGGTCAAGAAGGGTGAAACGGCTAACGAGGCCAAGAACCAGACCCGGGTAAACAAGACCTTCATCGGCATCTGGGTGGTGGCCAGTATTCTGGTCAACATCTTGATTTGGCTGCACCCCAACGCTAGCGGTTTGGAGCAGGTGTTTGCGGCACAGAAGATTACGGCCAAAGAACATCCGCTGATTGTTGATGTGACCGCTCGTCAGTGGGAATGGATTTTCAGCTATCCCCAATACGGGATTTCCCAAGCTGTCAACTCTCAGGGAAACGACGTGCTGTACTTGCCGGTGAATCGCCCCGTCAAGTTCGTGCTCCAGTCGTTTGACCCGTTCCACACATACGATTATCAGATCGATGTGATTCACAGCTTCTGGATTCCTGGATTTGGCGTGAAGCAGGACGTTGTGCCGGGCGAGACCCGTACCTTGGTTCTTACTCCGACACAGATTACGTCCACCGAAAAGAACCCCATGGTTCGTGTGCAGTGCGCCGAAGACTGCGGACCCGGTCACCCGTACATGGAGGCCAACGTCCACGTGGTGAGCGCTAGTGCGTTTGCTCAGTGGGCCAAGGCTCAAGCCGCGGGAGGGTCTTAATCTGATGACCGCTAAACACGAGTCGATTGGAAAGGGGTTGAAGTAGAGATGGCGCAACGCGCTTCGTCGGTCGAGGTTAAGACCTCTACCCCCGTCGCCCCTGACCGCCGCATGATGCCGCCGGTATTGCGCGCGCTGTTGTTCGCGGCGATCGGGTTCGTGGTTCTTGATGCGCTGGTCGTCTTGCTGGACTACAGCCCGCAGTCCCCGTACATCAGTCAAACGGGAGCGGTAGCGGGTTGGTTCGGTGCCTTGGTGGGCTGGCTTCTCGGAATCGGCGGCTACGAGCATATTATTAAGCCGATGCTCGGATACGACGACCCGGGTTACAAACAGGTGGGCTGGCGTCGTTTTTTCCAGCTCGCTGATGACCACAAGGTCATCGGTGTTCAGTATCTGGTGTTTTCCACCGGCACGTTCTTGATCGCAGGTCTCGTGGCGATGGCGATGCGGTTCCAGCTTATGTCCTGGCAGCCGACCATCTTCCAGTACCCGCAGAGCTATCTGAATGCGGTCGGTATTCACGGCACGCTGATGATGTTTACGGTAGCGACCGTGGCCATGTTCGGCGGACTCGGCAACTACATGGTGCCTTTGATGATTGGCGCCAAAGAAACCGTGTTCTCCAAAGCCTCAGGGATTGGCGTATGGCTGGTGCCTGCAGGCGTGCTGACTGTGGCGTTTAGTCCCTTGTTGGGCGCATGGACGACTGGATGGCGTGGATATGAGCCGTTGGCCGCATCGGACGGCGTCGGCATGCTGTACTACTATCTGGGCGTTTTCGCGTTGACCACGTCCTCGTTGATTGTGGCCCTTAACTTGGTGACGACGATTCTCTTCAAGCGGACCAAGGGCTTGACCTGGAACCGCCTGCCGCTCTTCGTGTGGGGCATTTTGACGGTTTCCTTGTTGACGGTCATCTGGTTCCCGGAGATTCAGACCACCTTCTTGCTCGCGTTGACGGACAAGATGGCGCTCTTGAATATGTTCAACGGACTCGGTCATGCGCTGGGATTCTCGGAATTCTTCTGGTTGTTCGGTCACCCCGAAGTGTATATCGTCGTGGTACCGGCCTTGGCCATGTGGAACGAAATCATCCCGGTTATGACCCGCAAGTCCTTGTTCGCGCGGCCTATGGCGGTGCTGGGCTTGGTGTTCGTGATGATGTTGAGTGGTATGGTCTGGGCTCACCACATGTTCACCAACATGCGGTACAGTGAAATGCTGCCGTTTTCCTTCTTTACTGAGATGATCTCCATTCCCACCGGGTTTGCTTACTTGGCGGCAATCGGAACCATCTGGAACTCGCGCATGCGCTTAACGACCCCGATGTTGCTGGTGCTGATGAGTATGTTCAACTTCCTCATCGGTGGTTTGACCGGACTGTTTGTGGCGGACGTACCGGCTAACTTGCAGCTGCACAACACCTTCTTTGTGGTTGGACACTTCCACTTCACCATTATTGGTGGGATGGTGTTCAGCTGGATGGCTGCCATGTACTACTGGCTGCCGAAGTTCTCGGGCCGGACCTACAACGAGTTCTGGGGCAAGTTTGGTGCCATTTGGGTATTCGTGGCATTCAACGCAACCTTCTTGAACTTCTTTGTTTTGGGTCTGCACGGCATGAACCGGTGGGTCAGCGTTTACCCGAAATACCTCCAGCCGGAAAACTTCTGGACCTCCATCGCAGCCTTCTTCCTCGGCGCTGGATTTGGCATCAACCTTATCCATATCGTCTGGGCGTGGGTCAAGGGACCAAAGGTTCAGGAGAATCCATGGCAGGCCAAGACTCTGGAGTGGCAGACGTCCTCGCCGCCGCCGCGTTACAACTTCGAGGAGCTTCCGGTTGTCGTCGCTGGGTTCTACAACTACGGCGAGGGCGCTCCGGAACCCGTGATAGTTGCAAAGCAGGTCGGTACTCAAGCTTAACCAACCGTAGGCGGAAGGAGGAAAGACTGTCATGGCGATACAAAAGACTCGCGGCGAATCGGAAGACTTGCGCGCCATTCGCACAGGCTTCGGGATTTTTCTCGCCAGCCTCACTGTGATTCTGGTCACCCTGGTCGCCGCGCGTTACCTGACAGCCGGATCGACCGTGGGTCCGTACAGCCAATGGCTGGGCGCGATTACCACGCTGTTCATGCTGATTAGCGGCTTCGCGGCCCGATCGGCGCGGACGGCCATCGTTCGCGGCAACAATCAGGCGATGCAGAGTCGTCTTGGTCTCGGATTCTGGTTCGGCGTTCTGACGGTGGCTGCGATTCTTCTGCAGTGGGTACTGTTGCACAACCAAAACGTGCCGGTCACGCTGCCTTCAGCAGAGGTGTATTATGTACTTACGGGGATATGGATGCTTCTAGCCCTTATCTCGGGATTTGTACTGTACGCTTCGAAGGCGCGTGGACGCCGCATAGGCGGATACACCGTGGATAACCACTGGGATGTTGACGCAGCCACGTATTTCTGGACTTGGACAGCGATGGGCTGGATTGTCCTCTACATCGTGCTGTACCTCATTTGAGTCTGGCGTGACTAGGGAAAGGAGGAAGTGAAATGGGATTTTTCCCCCATTTTCCGTATTTCATTCCGCACAGCCCCGGCATGCCACACTGGTGGGATATCTTCTGGTGGTGCTTCCAGTTGGTCGTGATGGGTGGCGTGCTGTTGGGGTTGCGGGCCATCGCTTTACGCGTTGACCGCGACCGCGACGCCGAGAGCTTCGGTACGCGCGCATCGCGTCCAGAGGCGCCGATTCCGCCGGATGGACCGGGAATCCCGGGATAATGTGGGTGCCAACGGTGGGGCCTGGGGCCTCACCGTTGGATTTGCCCGCGTTCAGGATTATTTAAAATTGGACAAGGTGTGTGTCAGCCCATGATGAAACGGGTTAACGAAACAGTACGTGCATATGCCGAGTTGATGAAGCCCGGGATAGTCTTGTGGCTTTTGATTACGGCGTATTGTGCGATGGTTGTCGCCCATCACGGACTACCGCCGATCGGGCAAACAATCTTTACCCTGGTCGGGCTGGGACTGTCTGCTGGTGGCGCGCATGCGGTCAACATGTGGTATGACCGTGATATCGACAAAATTATGAAGCGGACTCGCAAACGTCCCATCGTAACCGGCCGGGTCCGGCCTCAAGATGCTCTTATTTTTGGTATTGTATGCGGCGTGGTCGCGTTCGCGGGAATGGGACTATTAGTGAACTGGCTGGCTGCGGCGTCTTCCTTGGCCGGATATTTATTCTATGTGTTTGTGTACACCATCTGGCTGAAGCGCCGTTCGGCTCAAAACATTGTCATCGGCGGTGCAGCGGGAGCATTCCCTCCGATTGTCGGGTGGGCTGGCGCGACGGGCCACTTGGGGATTGCCCCAGGACTCATGTTTCTCTTGATCTTCATGTGGACTCCACCGCATTTCTGGGCTCTGGCGCTCTACAAGCAAGAGGACTATCGGAATGCTAACATTCCCATGATGCCCATTGTGCGCGGCGCGTCGAAGACCAAGGTGCAAAGTCTCGTTTACGCCGTTTTGTCGCTAGGGGTGTCGGTGACCCTGTATTTGACCCATACGGTCAGCGAGGTGTACTTGGTCGCAGCTGTGGTGTTGGGCGTGACCTTTGTGATGTATAACGTGAAATTGTTGCGGGAACCGGCGAGCGATTTGCGCTGGGCCAAGCGTACGTTCCGGTTTTCCTTGATTTACATTGCGGCATTGTTTGTGGCCATGGTCGTGTAACCGCATTCAAAGAGGGCTCTATGGTATCCCATAGAGCTCTTTTTTTGTAGGCGAGGGAAGGGCAGGTTTGGAGGGATGGGTGGCGCAGCTATGGTTTTTGCATCCCGCAGGCGGTCCCGAACCGGTTGCGGCGGGGTGTCGGTTCAGCGCTGTGAAAAGTGGTCGCGATGCTGCGGTCCACGGAGTGCGCGTGCGCGAGTGATGAAGGCCGTTGACGCACGAGGAGATTTTTGCCCCTCTGCTGGTGGAGGGACTTGGAAAGTGGGACCTCTGGGCTTCTACGCCGTGAGTCAAGTAGCGCGGGAGTCTCGTGGGAGGTCCCGGGCGCCCTCGAGCAGGCGTCTGGGGAGAGCGTCAGCTTGGTCGTGTTAGAGCGAATTGAAGTACTGCACCAGCGCCTTGGCTTGGGTCGATGAGACGGGTCTGCCGGGCGGCATGCGTGACGCGATAAAGCTCTGCATGTTGGCCGCCCCCATGGATGACACCAGGGAATGGGAGAAGGGCGGTGTGGGTCCGTGGCAGCGGGCGCACGTGGCGGTATAGATTTGTTGGCCCTGGGCGACGGCACCTGTAGAAGACGATGGCGTGCGCGTTGTGGGGGCGCTCGAGGCCGGAGGGCGCGCGCTTTGAACCGCAGTGGGTGGAATGGCCGCCACGCCTAGGCCGTGGTCGTAGACCATGCTGCCGCCAATGACGCCCGTGGCCGAAATCATGATGAGACCGAGAATATAGGCTCCGCCAGCATAGTACCATGGTTTGAGCGCCTCATTGGTGCCCTCTCCGGAGAGGCGGCGCGTGTTGTTCCAAGAACGGTGGGCGCGCATTCGCAGCAGCACGATGACGGCCACGATCACGCCGGTGATGATGCCGTCCCGGCGATGGGCCTGCAGGAGGGGGCGCACGGCCGGCGTCACAAGCACATGGGTTGCAGCATAGAGCCCGGCCACAATGGCGAAAATCACGGACACCAGCGTAAGCCAGAGCAGGGTAAGGCCAGCTGTTTCAAAAAAGCGGTCGCGTCGCCAGACAGCGACGGCGTCGAGAAGGAACGACGTAAACAGCAGCGCGATGGGAAAGTGTACGAGCATCGGGTGTACGGTGGGGGGAATCATGGGGCCCTCCTGCCATGGCCGGGAGGCTTCATGGCCTCCCGGCTAGTGTAAAATTACGAGCCGCAGCCGCAGTCGTTGCAGGCGCATTGGCCCGCACAAGAGCAAGTGTCTGCGCAGTGACCCTGGGCGCAACTGGCGCAGCAACATTGGCCCACGATCGAGTTCTCCATGGGAAAAGCCTCCTTCCACAGTTCAGGGCTTAGCGTGGCAGTTATGGAAGAAACTTATGCGGTGGAAGCTTGCCACCTGACGTGGAATCGGTCTCGGATCCGGATTTGCTTGCGAGCTTAGGGATCTAGGCGGCGAAGGGTCACCTCGAGGTCGCGGGACCCTGACCACCAAAACCGGAGGCCCGCTGTTGATACGGAACCGTTGGCTGGTAGGTTGACCACGACGCCGGGGCGAGAGAGCCATGGGGCATGGTCGGTGAATTGCGGTGGGGTGGCTGGGCGTACCGGGGCTGAGTCGTCGTCCGACGCTGCTGCAATCCTGAGGGTGCCGCCGGGCAGTATGAGCTGCTGCTCCTCCATGGGACCGATGATCAGCAGGCTCACAGAACGCTCAGCGGCCAGCCGTCCCTCGGGGGACGCCACCGTCTCCAAAAATCCCAGCGGCCGTCCGCCCGACTCCAATCCCTCGTGGCAGGGGAGTGCCGCGCCGCGACGGATGAGGAGCGGGATCTGTCCGAGTGGTGCGGGCAGGCGAATGGGGCCCGGACCTTGCCAAGAGGCGTCGCTCCACCAGTCATGCCACCCGTCGGGGGGCAGCGCGACCCCGGCGGTGTGCCGACGCGGGCTTGTCACCGGAGCGGCCAACAGCATGGTGCCCAACAGAAACTGCGTATGGAGTTCATCGAAGCCCGAACCCGGGTACTCCAACCATAAGGGACGGATGAGGGGCAACCCATTGGTGTGCGCTTCTGCCGCCAAGTGGTGGAAATAGGGCAACAGGAGCATGTGCAAGCGGGTAAACCGGGCGAAGAGCTGTTCCGTTTCGAGATCGCGAGTCCAGTGCCAGTTGCGGGGACGGGCGGTGCCATGGTGGGTGCGCATGACGGGCAGGAGTGACGCCAGGGCGGTCCAGCGAAGATAAAGCTCGCGTGATGAAGGGCGCGTAAGACCGAACGTCATGTATCCTGCAATGTCGCATCCCCAGATGATATTGCCCATGAGGCCCGCCGACAGAGCCTGGGGGATGACGGCCGGGAGACCATCGCCAGGATCCCAATCGGTGTCATTGTCGCCCCCCCACATGACAGGCGCTGTGGCGGGCGTCAAGAGCCCGGCCGAGCGTACAAAAAAGGTATAGTCGCCGTCCGGACGCTCCTCATCCCAAAATTCGCGGTTGAGAGACTGCCACAGGAGCGGATAGCGGTTGTGTGAGGTCCATCCGGTCGAGCCATCGGCCAAGCGGCTCTCCGGCGGGAGGTACTCTCCAAAATCCGCCATCCAGCCGTCAAAACCCACTTGGGCGAGCGGGGCAAAGATTCGCTCCTTCACCCACTGGCGTGTGTCCACACGGGCCAGGTCAAGTTCGCCGTGATGCCGCCCCAGGATGTTGATGTCGACCAAAGTTCCAGCAGCATCTCGAACCAGATGGCCTTGGGTGCTGGCTTCCTGGTATAACGGCGTATCCACGGCCACTTCCGGGCACACATAGCCCAGCAATTTGTATCCCTGCTGGTGGAGCCGCTGGGCCATCTGCTCCAAATGGGGATAGAGATGGGGGCTTATCTGGTGCGACAAAGGCCGCATCCAAAACCGCCGCAGGTCTTGCCACGAGCCCATCCAGTCTTCCACCCACATGGCGCTGGCGGGAATGCGACGACGCCGGGCGCGCTCGGCCAGATCCAGCACCGCATCTTCTCCTTGCACAGCGTCCAGCCAGGGGGCAAACACCCACAGGGGCGGAACCGGCGGCCCGCCCAGCAGCTCGCGGCGGCGAGCCAGCACTTGTCGCAGATCGGGCCCTGCCAAGAGATGCAGCGTAAAGCGGTGGCTCCAGACGCGCATCGAGCGCCGAGCGCCCTGAAGCGACCAGTCAACGCGCTCGGTGTTCTCAAGCCAACCGGCATAACCGAGTGAGCTCACCCAGAACGGAGCGGGCGCATAAGTGGTCCGATATCCACGGGGGAGGGGAACGCGGCCCGTCCAGCGGAGCCAGGGGGCAAGCAGGCCCAAACCGACCGGGCCCTCTTCTGTCCAAGTGGTCCAGCGCCCTGGCCGCGCCGCGGGGCCGTCGTTATAGGAACCCCATCCATACAGCACTTCAGTGGAGGAGCCCCACCACCGAAATCCGACGCGGTGGGCGTCGGGGGCTTCAAAGGTAAAAACGAGGTGGTCGGGCTCGGGCTGCTGAATGGACAGCCGGCCACAGCGGCTGAGGCTCTGGTCCACGAGCGTCCAGTGCCCGGAGCCGGCTGGCATCCAACGTCGCCCCCTCGTGACGTGGCGGCCATGTTCGGCAAAGAAATCCCATGCGATGACATGGCGCTTGGAGACCCGAGTCACCGTCTCCACGAGCCAGTTGCGGGCATCGATGGCCATGAGGGGTTGGTCCTGACAGCGGATCACCAAACGGCTGTGAGCATCGATGGTAACATCTAGGTGTGGGGTATTCGCGTCGCGCATATCCATGAGACCACCATATCACGCGGAACAGGAAAACGGGACATGGAGGGGAGCAAAGGATGCAGGAGTGGTCACGTCGAATGGCACCTTACCTGGGACATCCGGTGTCGCTGACGCGCCTCAACAACGCTGGGGGCCCGGGGGCCTTTTATGTGCACGGCAGCCGGGAGGACGCGGTACTCAAGTTGGGCATCGAGGCGCCCGAGGAGGCCTTCTACCGGGAAGCATCGGGGTCTCTGCAGGCCGCTGGGCTCCGTGTGCCGGCTCTTCTGGCATCTGGCGACAACCCGAGATGGGTGCTGCTCGAATACCTTCCCGGCAGCCTGCCGCGCAAACGCTGGGGCCGAGACCCCGCGGCAATACGGTACCTGGCCCGGTGGCATGCGTTGGCCCCCATGATATTTGATGCGGGCGTCTTCCCGTCTTACAAGTTTCGGTGGGACGACAACCTAATCAGTCTGGATTTGGACCCGTCGCCAGGTGTCCTGGTCGGCCGTTTTTCAGATGAGCTGCACGAAATCTTTTCATCGGTCGGGTGGGTTCACGGTGACACCAATGTCACCAACTGGCGAATAGCCCCGGACGGCGCGCTGGCGCTAACCGACTGGGCCCGCCTGGGCCGGGCTCACCCGGCCATCGACTTAGCCATTCTGCAGCCTGGTCTGCCCGATTGGGATGCCCTTAACGATCTCGCGGACGCCTACTGCGCCCTCCGGCCTCAAGCCGGACCCGCACGCCGCCTGGCCCGGCTCATGGCCCTGGCCAAGTGGTGGTCAGCGCTGGACTTTCTGGACATGGGACGCCAAGGAAAGCTGACAGCGGATGGCCAGGCGGGGCTCAGCATGCTGGCGGAGCGGCTTCCGGAGTGGACGCAAGCCACCTTAGGACGGCTTTAGCTGCGGCTGTCCGCGAAAATAGGCAAACGTGGCTTTGAGACCCTCTTCGAGTCCGACCTGCGGCTCCCAACCCAAAAGGTTTCGCGCTTTGGTAATGTCCGGACAGCGGTTGGTGGGGTCGTCAGGAGGCAAGGGGCGCGGCTCCACGATTAACGGAATGCCCGCGACGGCGGCCACGGCTTCGGCAAAATTGAGAATGGTGCGTTCCTCGGGATTGCCGATATTGATGATTTCACCAGTGAGGTTCTCGGTGACAGCCGCACGCCAGATGGCGTCAACCTCGTCGGAAACGTAGCAGAAGGAACGGGTTTGGTGTCCGTCCCCATAGACGGTCAACGGTTGGCCAGCCAAGGCTTGGCGCACGAAGTTGGGGACGACGCGGCCGTCCTCAGACTGCATGCGGGGACCGTAGCAGTTGAAGAACCGCAGGATGCGGGCATCAAGACCGTAGCTCCGCACGTATTCCGCGGTCAGAGCTTCGCCGAAGCGCTTGCTTTCGTCGTAGCAGGAGCGTGGTCCCACGGGATTGACGTGGCCCCAATAGGTCTCTGGCTGGGGTGAGACGGTGGGATCGCCATAAGACTCTGAGGTAGACGCCAGTAGAAATCGGGCGTTCCACCGACGCGCGGCGTCTAAAGCGTGCTTGGTGCCTTGGGAGTTAACCATCAGCGTCTCGACTGCCAGACGGCGATAATGGACAGGTGAGGCCGGAGAGGCCAGATGAAAGACCCAATCGACCGATGCCGGCAGTGCCCCAAAGTCCCAGGGCTCTGATACATCCGAGAAAATCCGGTGCACGCTCTTCTCATCATGCTGCGCCAGGTTATCCCATGAACCGGTCGCTAAGTTGTCCAGGGCCCATACTTGAAAGCCCTCTGACACGAGGCGGTCGACAAGATGGCTGCCAATAAAGCCGGCGCCGCCGGTTACCAATGCGTTCTTCACGTCACACACTCCTTTGGGTTGTGTCAGCGTCCAATCGCTCGATATTTAAGGCCCGAGCGGCGCGCCTCTTCAGGATCCCAAACATTGCGGCCGTCGATCACCACGCCGCGGCCCAGACGGGCTTCGATCAGGCTCAGCGGCACCTCGCGAAATTCGGGCCACTCCGTCGCGAGAATGAGCGCATCCGCTCCGTCCAGAGCGTCTTCAGCGGTCTCTCGATACTCGACTTCCAGGTCTGGATACTGGCGCTTGAGATTGTTCATAGCGATGGGATCATAGACTTGCACGCGGGCGCCCAGTCGCAGCAGTTCATCGATAATGGCGAGTGCCGGCGCGTCGCGCAAGTCATCCGTACCGGGTTTGAAAGCCAACCCCCACACCGCCACACGGCGACCCTTGACCGTTTTGAGCTCCTCTTGCAGGCGTTTGACCGCCAAGAGCCGCTGATCCCAGTTGACATCCCGGGTGGCGTGCAGCAGGCGCGGTCGATACCCGTATTCTTCCGCCGTCACCGTCAGTGCCGACAGGTCCTTGCCAAAGCAACTGCCTCCCCAGCCGATCCCCGCTTGAAGAAAACGGCCGCCAATTCGCGTATCGAGCCCAATGCCACGCATCACCTCGACGATGTCAGCGCCCACGCGTTCGGAGATGTTGGCAATTTCGTTGGCGAAGGAGATCTTGGTGGCCAGAAAGGCGTTGGCCGCGTACTTAATCATCTCCGAAGAGATGCGGTCAGTGACGACTACCGACACTTCCGTCAACGATGCCGGACGGGGGGCCTCCGGGGGGGCGGGGAAGGTCTGCCGAATAATGGGCTCATAGAGGGCCTTGAGCCGCTCCACGGCCCACTCTTGGTCGGCCCCAAGGACAATGCGGTCGGGGTACAACGTGTCATGGATGGCTGTGCCTTCGCGCAAGAATTCGGGATTGGAGGCTACCGCATACCACTCCGGCGAGGGGACCCCGCCATGGCCTTCGCGGTAGCCATCCTGAATCCACACTTCGACCAAGTTGGCAGAACCAATGGGCACGGTGGCCTTGTTGACAATCACTTGCTGCCGCTGACCGGATAGGCTTTTGCCAATGGAGAGGGCGGCCTGCCGCACATAACGCAGATCAGCCTCGCCGTCCGGCAGGGGTGGGGTTCCCACCGCCACGAACACAACATCTGCGTCGCGCACAGCCTCTTGCGGCTGATCGGTAATGGACAGGGTGTGCTTGGCCAACGTGCGGCCCAAGAGCGCATCCAGCCCCTCTTCGAAAATGGGTGAGCGGCCTCCGCGGATAGCGTCAATCTTCTCTGGCGACACCTCGATGAGGGTCACTTGGTGACCCAGATCGGCGAGAACTGCTCCAGTCACGAGTCCCACATACCCGGCTCCAAACACTGCCACGTTCATATCCCGCTAACCTCCCAAAACTGAGCGATAAAAGTCATGTGTTTTTTGTGCGATGGCCTCTTGGGTAAAATGTTCCGCCACGCGGCGGATGCCCCGATGCGCTAACTCGTTAAACAAGTCGGGGTCACTCCGAAGTTTTCGTAAAGCTCTCTCTAACTGGGATGCATCGCCCTCGTGGAACACCAGTCCCGCGTCACCAATCACGTGGGGAATTTCGCCGCTGTCAGATCCCACGACGACATCGCCGGTGGCCATGGCTTCTGTCAAGACGCGTCCGAATTGTTCTTTCCAACGGCTGGTGGTGTGGGACGGCAGCACCAACACATCCATCAGGCTCATGACGTCTCCCATGGCATCGGAGGACACCCAGGGCACGTCCACGACCCGATCATCAAGCTTTTCGTGCTCCTGCCAGGCTTTGACGGCGTCCTGGTACGGACCGCGGCCGACGATGACCAATCCAACGCCGGGATCTGCGTGCATGAAGGGCGCCATCGCCTGCAGCAAGTCGCCGATGCCCTTTTCCTCGATGAGGCGGCCTACATAGCCTACCGTGAATTCGGTGCGAACCCGGTACGAGTGGCGAAGTGCCTGGCGGTCGCGTGGCCCAAACAGAGTCAGATCGGTTCCAAACTGAGGAATGACCACGACCGGCTTGTCATAGCCCTTCTTGCGAAGGACGGTCTCAGCTTCGCGGTTTCCCGCGATGGCACCCCGGGTTCTTTTGAAGACCCCCCTCTCGATCGCTGAAAAGGGCCACGGATAGTCCTTATATATGTTTTGCCAGGTAAAAAATATGGTCGGTACGCCCAGACGCCGTCCCAGGGATGCTGCCCGGGCCGTGACATAACTGTAGTGTTCCTCATCGATGTGAATGAGGTCGGGTTTAAAGTCGGCCACGTAGCGGGGCAACTCCGGATACCAGTGGAAGTGGTTTCGGCCGTTTAAGGGAATGGATGCCTTGTATATGGGATAGGTGCTGTCTGCGGGATCCGCTTCGTACGGCAGGTTGTCCCACCGATCCGGCACCACCAGACCCATGGTCAAATCGTCAAACTTGTTGAGATGCACAAGCTTGGATCGATAGGATGCCGTAACACAGGCCTTGGAAATCATCAAAACGCGCATGCGACACCCCTTCGCGGTCATCTCTCCTAGGTATCATACCAAAATATTGTCCACAGAATCGCGGGGCGGGGAGTCTCGGCTGGTACAAGTCCTACAGGGAAATGGGGCACACTGCTGGCGTCCGTCTATCTGGATAAAGGCAGGTGGTGACCATTTCGGAGAAACCCAGAGTGTGGCTGGACATGGATCCCGGCATCGATGACAGCTGGGCCCTCGTGATCGGGATGAGCCAATGCAATATTCAAGGCATATCCACAGTAGCCGGCAACGTTCCCCTGGCCAACACGTTTGGCAATGCCAAGCGGATTATGTCCCTCATCGGCCGTCAGGACGTGCCGGTCATTCCCGGTGCCGAGCATCCCATGCTGGCGCCGCTGGTGACGGCCCGAGAATTTCATGGTGAGGGCGGGGTAGGGAAGTGGGAGGGCGGTGGGTCCGAAGTGGTCGCGGATGACGCGGTGCGGGTTTGGAATTGGTGGACCTCGCATCCGGAGGCCTTGGACCAGACCCATGTTGTCGCGACGGGACCCATGACTAATCTGGGCGTGGCGCTTTTAGCGCACCCAGAACTGGCCGATCGCTTCGCATCGGTGACGTTGATGTGCGGGGCACTGCCAGGTACGCAGCTGGACAAGGCCCAAGAGTTCAACGTCTATGTCGATCCCCATGCGGCCGACGTGGTATTCCACTGGGCCAAGCGAGTCCAGTTGATTGGCATTAACGTATGCCACCGAGCCCTTATCCCGATTCGCGATCTGGAGCGCCTCGGCCGGTATGGACGGGTGGGAGAGATGTTGAGTCGGATGCTGAGTTTTTACTCCGAGCGCTCTCGCGGCGAAGGAGGCGATCCGGGGGCCTTTCCCATTGACGATGTGGTGGCCGTAGCGGCGGTGGCACGGCCAGAGATCTTCACATGGCAAGAATTGCCCTTGGCCGTTGTGCGCGAGGGGCCGCTCCGCGGAACGGTCGTCGTGAGCCCCGTCGATTTGAAGCGCCCCCCGGTGCGGGTGGCGGTATCGATTGATGCGTCCGCGTTTCGTGACTGGGTGTGGGACAGCATGGAGTACTACCGCAGCGACGACCGGCACGCATAAGCCGCGGTGAGGCGGCACACCCTGAGGTGGTACCGGAAATTTTCGAGTCAGGAGAGAGATGCATGAACGTTCAAGATATTATGACCAAGCAAGTGAAGTCGGTTTCGCCAGCCGATTCTGTGAAAAAGGCCGCCGAAATCATGGAGAGCGTAGACTGCGGCAGCGTGCCGGTGGCCGACCAGGGACGCGTGGTGGGCATGCTGACCGACCGTGACATCGTTATTAAGGCCGTCGCCAGAAATCAAGGCCCCGACACCAAAGTTGAGCAATGCATGACCACACAGGTGGTCACGGTCAAGCCCAGCACGGACGCGCGCGAGGCGGCCGGGATAATGGCCGAGAATCAGGTGCGGCGCCTGCCCGTCGTTGAGAGCGGCAAGCTTGCCGGCATCTTAGCCATCGCTGACTTGGCTCGGGTCAATATCTTCGTGAGCGAGAGCGGAGAGGCCCTGAGCCAAATTTCGGAACCCAATCGACAGTCTAACGCGGTGTCGCCGCATTAGATGCAGCGTCAGGAGCCCTGCGGTTGGCGCGGGGCTCTTTTTCTGCTGGAAGGGCGCGGCCAAGGGGGAACGGGTGCGGTGAGATGCACTACCCAAAACGTGGGCAGGAGTGGTTTGCAGGTATCCGCCTTGGGCTTGGGCACCATGACGTTCGGCCACAGCCAGTGGGGTCTGGGCGGGGTAGATCAGCCTTCCAACGATCGTATGGTGGCGATGGCTATGGATTATGGTGTCAATTTCTTTGATACGGCCAATGTCTACGCCATGAGCGAGTCCGAGGAAATTTTGGGTCGAGCTCTGGGGCGGCGGCGCCACGACGTGGTCGTGGCCACCAAGGCGCGCTCGCGCATGGGTTCTCTTGCGGCTCTCCAGGCGCAATATCCCGGGTCGATGATTAAAATCCAGTCGAGCGGTGATTGACATTCCGAGACACTCCCCACGGCAAGTTGCGTTATAGTAGCCTTAGCCAGTACATCTACGCTGGAGGCAGAGACCTATGCAGGCATTAAGTCCAATCGCAGAAGTGGCCGAGAAACTTGGCCTTCAACCTTCCGACATCATTCAGTTAGGACCTCACAAAGCAAAAATTCCTCTGGACATTATCTACCAGGCTCCTCGGCGAGCGAGACTGGTGCTGATGACGTCCATCAATCCGACACCGGCCGGGGAGGGCAAGACCACCATGTCCGTGGGCATGGCCCAGGCGCTGAGACGCCTCGGAGTGGCGGCCACCGCCGTTCTTCGGGAGCCATCGCTCGGCCCCACCTTTGGCATGAAGGGCGGTGCAACAGGCGGCGGCGCCTCGCAGGTACTGCCTGCGACCGACATCAACTTGCACTTTACCGGCGACTTTCACGCCATTACGGCGGCCCATAATCTGTTGGCCGCACTTATTGACAACGAGCTCTATCACGGAACCCGGCTCAAGGTTAATCCTAACCGGGTTACTTGGCGGCGGGTCATGGATGTCAACGACCGCGCCTTGCGGCACATCGTGATTGGCATGGGTGGCCCCGGACAAGGGGTGATGCGGGAAACCGGGTTTGACATTACCGCGGCTTCAGAAGTTATGGCGGTTCTCACCATGGCACGGAATTTGGATGATTTGAAGCGGCGGTTGGGACGTATGGTTATCGCTCAAACACCGTCCGGCTTCGTCACGGTGGACGATTTAAAGGTCCAAGACGCTTTGGCGGCGTTGCTGACCGATGCGCTCATGCCGAACTTGGTGCAAACCACTGAACATACCCCGGTCATCATGCATGGCGGTCCCTTTGCCAACATTGCCCACGGGTGCAACAGTGTCCTGGCCACAGAAGCGGGACTGCGGCATTC
Organism: Bacillota bacterium; assembly: GCA_021799435.1. Classification (GTDB taxonomy): domain Bacteria; phylum Bacillota; class Sulfobacillia; order Sulfobacillales; family Sulfobacillaceae; genus Sulfobacillus_B. The sequence goes on from JAJZAN010000029.1 coordinate 16,962, forward strand.
CGACGTGGTCATCACGGAGGCGGGTTTCGGAGCGGACTTGGGGGCGGAGAAGTTTCTCGACATCAAGGCTCCGGAGGCCGATCTGCATCCCGATATGGCCGTGGTGGTGGTCACTTTGCGAGCCCTGCGACACCATGGGGGCCAGCCACTGGCCGATATGGCCAAGCCCGACGCCGAAGCCTTGGCGCAGGGCATGGATAATCTCTGGAAGCACATCGAAAATCTGCGTCAATATGGGCTTCCAGTATTGGTGGGGATTAACCGCCGGGCCGACGACGACCCGGGGGAAATCCGCTGGACCTTGGCTCAGCTTGAAGCTGGAGGCGTGCCGGCGGCGGCAGCCGACGTGTTTGGGCAGGGTGGGAGCGGCGGGGAAGATCTCGCGCGCCTTATCCAAGAGACGCTGGATCGCGGCACCTCCGATTATCGTCCCCTGTACGACAAAGACCTCGGAATCCAGCAAAAAGTGGAGCGGATTGCGACCCGTATATACGGTGCGGCCGGGGTGGAATTTGCCCCCAGTGCCCAGCAGGTGCTGGCCCGGCTGGAGAAATGGGGAGAGGAAGACCTGCGCGTCTGCATCGCCAAGACACAGTACTCCTTGAGCGACAACCCGGCATTGCTGGGGCGTCCCCGGGATTTCGTCCTGCATGTGCGGGACATTGCCCTGGCGCGCGGGGCGGGCTATGTTGTCCCACTGGCTGGCGACATGATCCGCATGCCGGGATTGCCTAAAGATCCTCAGGCGTACCACGTCACGGTGGATGACGCAGGCTACATCGAAGGGATTCGTTAGACGGCGGGAAGCCCGGTGGGCGCTTGTGCGTCCGGCGGGCTTCTGCTATGATCGCGGCATTATGATTGAAGGAGGTTGCGTCCGTTGAAGAAGATCCTCGTCGTCTGCTGATTCGGGACGCTCCTTGGCAGGACCGCCCCGCTTGTATGAAGGGGTGATTTTTTTATGCGTATTGTGCTTTCTAAGATGTCTTACCAGTACTCCGACCAGCCTTGGCTTTTTGAGAATGTCAGCGCCAGTATTGAACCTGGAAACCGGGTGGCCGTCATTGGGCCTAACGGGGCCGGTAAGTCTACGCTTCTAAAACTCATCCTCGGCGAGCTTTCCCCCCAAGCCGGTCACATACGACAGAATTTTGCTCCGGTGCGGTGCGTCAGCAGTCCCTATGCGGATGGCCAGTCATGGGGGCAGGCAGTCTGGGCGGCGATGACCAGTGCGCTGCTCTCAGAGCCCGCCCTGTTAGTGCTAGACGAGCCAACCCGTCACTTGGATTTGGCGCATCGCCAGCAACTGGCCGAGTGGCTCAATCGTAAACCCGGGCTCACGATACTCTGCGTCAGCCACGACCTCGACTTTTTGGACGCCGTTGCTACCTACACCTGGCACGTGGCTCCGGGATCCTTTCGAGTGGCGTCTTCTGGACCGTCCCAATATCTTCAGCAATTGGAGCAGGAGCACGCCGCCTACGCGCGCCGATATGAACAGCAGCAAGCCATGATTAGCCGGCTGGAAGAGGACATTCGCCAGACCAAAGAGCAGGCCCGGGGGGTAGAGCGGGGAACTATTGACTCCGGTCAGCGTCGCTATGCGAAAAAGGTGGCTAAAAAGGCTCTCTCTCGGGAGCGGCGATTGGAACACTGGCAGAGGTCGGGAGAATTGCTGGACGCACCTCGGGATGCCCATAGGCTGCGGCACACCTGGGATCACGTCCGGGCCCTGGCGGGGCCGGTGCTCCGGGTGGAAGACGGAAGCCTCGGATATGGGGCCCCGATTCTCGAGAATATATTTTTAGAAGCCCAGGCCGGGGAGCGGGTGGCTCTGGTGGGAGACAATGGCACGGGAAAGTCCAGCCTTGTGGAGGCAATATTGGGCCGATTTGCGGGATGGCAGGCGGGACGCTGGCGGACCTTGCGGCAGGCAGGCTATGTCAGCCAAGTCTTTGGGGAAGGCGAAAGCGGGACGTGCTGGGAGTACTTCCGGGAGCACTCGGCCCTCGGGGATGGGTTCGGTCGGGCATGGCTGCAGTCCTATGGATTTCAGGAACGCCACCTAGACCAGCCCGTGCAGAGTCTCAGCCACGGCGAGCAAGTCAAATTGCAAATCGCCGCACTGTCTGCGGCTGGGTGGCCGGTGTTGGCCCTCGATGAGCCAGAACATCATCTGGACTTACCCAGCCTGGAGTCCGTGTCCCAGGGCCTTTCAGGATATCCGGGAACCCTGCTGGTGATTTCCCATCAACCCCGGTTTCTACAGCAGCTGGGCATCACTACGGTGTGGCGCACAGCCAGGAAGAGTGTTGAGGTGGAACGGCAGGACACCGAGCGCAAGATCGAGTACTAGCCCCCGCCTTTCCTTTAGGAGAGGAACAAGGTCGACTAAGTCCGCGCGGGATTGCTTGGCCGTGTGTTTTGAGCCCAGGGTATTCAGCGGTCCAGCGGGCGGCCTAGGTCTCGGTCACTGGGTGAAATCCAAAATCCTCCATATGGGTCGGCCAAACACCTTTTGCATTGCCGGTCGTAGCATACCGCAACGCTGAAAGGAGGGCTCGACGATGGGAATTACGCTGGGTCAGCTCTTCGCGGGATTGCCGTGCCGCGGACTGGACTCGACCGTAGGGGGGATGGTGGTTCGCCACATCACGCAAGACTCCCGGCAAGTTGGGTTGGACACGCTATTTGTGGCGCTCTCGGGCGGGAAGCACGACGGGATGCGTTTTGCTCCAGATGCGGCGTCGCGTGGGGCGGTCGCGGTGCTTGCCCCGCGGAATCCGACCGAGGAGGAGCGGGCACGGTGTGATGGGGTCGTGTGGATTGTCGCGGAAAAGTCCCGGGAGATGCTCCCAGAGCTGGCAGCACGGGTGTACGGCTATCCCGCTCGCCGTTTACGGCTGCACGCCGTGACCGGCACCAACGGGAAGACCACCACGGCTTATATGCTGTCCCACATACGGACGGAGTGGGGTCGGCGAACCGCTTTTTGGACGACTAATTCGGTGGAGGGCATCGCCATGCCCTATCGACCGCCTATGACCCCCCCATGCTCCCGATCTGCAGAGATTCCTGGCCGAGGCGCTGGACATGGGAGCTCAGGACGTGGTGGTGGAGGTGTCGTCCCATGCGCTGCAATTAAATCGAATTGGCGGCCTGAGCTTCCGCACCGGAGCCATCACCAACATCACACCCGATCATTTGGACTTTCACGGTACCTTTGGACGCGTATGTGGAGACGAAGGCCTCGCTCATGCAGTACTTGTCCGTGGATGGCTCAATCGCCCTGAACGCAGACGACGCGCGGGTGGCAGGATTGGCCGCGCGTTCTCCGGTTAGAGTAATCAGGTTTGGGTTTGATCCCACAGCCGATGTGCGGGCGGAGATTCTGGAGCTAGCCCCAGCCTTCAGCCGATGGCGCTGGTTCCATGAAGGGCGCCTCCAAGGGGAGATGGTGCTGCCCATTCCGGGACGCCACAATATCCAGAATGCGCTGGCTGCGTTGTCCATGGCACTGGACGTAGGGGTGGACGTTCAGTCGGCGGCCAGGGCTTTGGAAAATTTTGTGCAGGCTCCTCGGCGTCTGGAAACGGTCACTGTGGGCGACATCACCCTGGTGTCCGATGTGGCCATGAATCGGGCGAGCTACGACGCCGTGATGCAATTCATCGTGGAATTGAAAAGGCCGGTCGTGGTCGTGAATGCGATTCGCGGCGATCGCGGCACGGGCGTCAATCGAGACATTGCAGGGGGCTGGAGTACCCGCATCGGATTCGTCCCGATGATCGTGACCTTGAGCCGTCAGCATGTGGACCGAATGCCGGTCGACTATCGAGTCCGACCTGAAGAAACAGAGGCCTTTCTGGTTGCTGCTGCTCGACGGGGACTGGCCGTGGAGTTGTTTACGGAATTACCCGCGGCACTGGACGCCGCCCGGGGGCGGATCGCTCCGGGCGGCGTCCTGTTGCTTTTGGGAACGTTTGGCATGGATGACGGGTTGGCATTGGCCGAGCAGATCCTGCGACAAGAAGTCGTTAATCGAACACGCTCATAACCACATGGGCATCTTCCCGATTCCCGAACCCGCCCGGAATGTAGGCCACCCGCTGCCACCCGATTCCTTCCAGTACGGCCAATTGCGCATGGTTGGAAGTCCGCACTTCCCCGAGGAATGCCCGGGCGCCTGCGTCTCGGGCCCACGGCACAGCCGCGCTAAGGACAAAGGTGGCTAGTCCCTGGCGGCGGTCGTGGGGATCCGTGACGTTCGCCAGCACATGGGCATAGGGGCCGATCACTTCGAAGCCGAAGTAGGCGATGACGCGGGTGCCGTCGCGCACCGCCAGGAAGCGGGTGCCAGGTGCATGATGCTTGCGAGTGAGTTCGGTTAGAAGCATAGGTTCCGGAAACACCGCCCGCTCCAGCTCTGCAATCTGCGGCAAGTCGTCGACCTGCAAGGGACCGACGTGATAGTGGCACGGTACTGCGTCGTATTTCATGGTAACCCCTCAACCCCCACATGCGTCACGCTGGCTGGGATAGCCAGTTGGAACATTCCGGAGCCGAAGCCGTGGTGTCCGACGACCCAGACGCCGTGGCGCGCATGACGAAGCCTCACCGATACTGGCTTGCGTGGTCATCCTTGGACAGCAGTATGACATCGCCATTTCCGCTAGCGGTGTCGTCTCGCGATCGTGTGGGTATCCTTTACACCTCTGGAACCACCGGTGTGCCAAAGGGGGCCTGGCATACCCACGAGACCTTGTGGGGCTGGAACCACAGTTTAGTCGCATCGGTGGGGATTACCCCGGATGATTGTATTGTTAACCCGTACCCGTTGTTCCATATGGGCGGAATCGGATTCACCATGGCTGCGCTGCAAGCTGGAGGGTCAGTTGTGCTGGAGACGCCCTTTGATCCGTCCCACCTGGTGCGAAGCACCCGTGTTTGGAATGGAACAATTGCCTTCATGGTGCCGACGATGGTGCAGGCTGTTCTCGACCTCTGCAGTGAGGAACGCGACGCCCTGCGTAACTCGGTCCTGCGGCATCTGGTGACCACCAGTGCTCCGCTGCTGACCGGGACGCGCCGCGAGATGGCCGGGGTGTGGCCAAAAATACCTGTGTCCGTTCTATACTCCGCAACTGAAGCGATTTTCTCGCTGCTGCGGCGGGAGGAACGGGAGGCTCCGCTTTGTGTCGGCCGCCCGGCATTCGGGAGTGGTATCACCGTGCTGGATGAGGCGCGACAACCGTCTCCTGTTGGTGTGCCTGGCACTGTCTACGTGCGGGGAGTGAGCATATTCTCGGGCTACCACCGGGCGCCCGAACAGTTCGATGCTTGGTGCGATGACTGGCTGACATGCTTTGACTATGGATACGTGGACGAGGACGGTTATCTATATTTGGTGGATCGGGAGAAGGATTTGATTAACTCGGGCGGTGAGAAGATATCCTCGCTGGTAATCGAGAACGTCCTGCGGACCCGTCCCAATATCAAGGAAGTCGGAGTGGTTGGCATTCCCGATAAGTATTGGGGGGAAGCCGTCCATGCCGTGGTGGTTCCCAGAGCGCCAGGGCTGACAGCAGCAGATGTGCAGGCTTTTGCCCGCCTTCACCTGCCAGCATATCAGGTGCCCAAGACCGTTGCTTTCCTGGAAAGCCTGCCGAAGACCCCGACTGGGAAGGTTCTCAAGCGAGTTCTGCGGGAGAGGCCATAGCAGAGAGGGACCTTTTTCTCGCGGCTGCTGACGCATTCGCGATACAATGGGGAAAACCCGCTGCGGTGAGGGAGGCCAACCGGTCCGATGCCAGGCAAGTATCGCGGTGCCATGTTGATGGCGAGCGCTGCCAGCATATGGGGCAGCATGTACGTGGTCAGCAAAATGGTGCTGGGCTCGGTTGCGCCGATCGCTTTGGTTTGGCTGCGGTATCTCGTGGCGCTCTTGGCGTTTGTGTTGCTAGGCCTGATCACCCGCCCAGGGTGGAGATTGCCGCGCCGGCACTGGTTTCTCATCGCTGCCATCGGCGCCGTAGGATACGGCGTGTCCATTTGGGCCCAGTTTCTGGGGACCCAGCTAACTACGGCGCAGATGGGTGCGGTGGTTACGGCGGCCACGCCGGCATTCATGGTCATATTTGGGCGGCTTATTCTCGGTGAACGCATTACTCTCGGGCGGATCGCGGCGGTGGTTCTCGCCACCCTAGGGATTCTGTTGGTGATCGGATTTCAAGGAGTCGCGGTCGGGAAACTGGCTGGCGGGTTGGTGCTGCTTCTCGCAGCTGTTACCTGGGCCTTGATGTCCGTGCTAGTCAAGCGCGTGCCGTTGGACTATTCGCCTTTGGTGGTTACGACCTACGCCATGGGAGTGGCTTTCGTGCTGGTGACCCCTCTGGCCTTGCCCCAGTTGCCGGCATTATCCTTGGTGCTTCACCGGCCCACACTCTGGGGCGGTATTCTCTATCTCGGAACCGTATCTACGGCGGGAGCCTTTTATCTGTGGAACCGCGGTCTGCAACTTATCGATGCAGCGGGAAACGGCGGGCTGTATTTTTTCTTTCAACCGTTGGTGGGCGCGCTGCTTGGCTGGCTGATGCTGGGTGAGACAGTGGGGTGGGGCTTCGGGTTCGGAGCGGCGCTGATCCTCATAGGAGTGGGCCTGACGATCAAAGGAGTGGGATCGGGAAATGGTCGCTCCGCTTTGCCAAGACCCTGCAATGACTAAACCGACTGAGTGTAACGCTCAAGGAGGTGCCTGATGCCAAAAGTTATCGTACTGGTGGGACCTAAAGGAGCCGGCAAGTCGACCATTGGCAACTTGTTGGAGAGCGCGCTGGGTGTTCGGTTTGTTCGGGTCGAGCCGATATTCTTGTCCGTCTAGGACGCGCTGGGCGGGACGCATCCTGACTACGAACGTCAAGGTTTTGAGTCCGTCTTGGAGGCTCTCCAGAGCGAACTCGAGCAGGTAGACGTGATTTGCTTTGAGTCTACAGGGGCCTCTCGTTATACGGAGTGGCTGCTCCGTGAGCTAGGCACATTGGCCACGGTTCTTCCGGTCCGCGTGATCGCTGACAATGCTCAGTGTCTCGAGCAGATTCACCAGCGCGACGCATCCAGTCATATCCCAGTCTCCGACGACCGCATTTCGCTCATTAACGAAGTCGCTCTGGCCGTGCAACTGCCGTGGGCCGCGCAAATTGACAATGGCGGCCTCTTTGATCCAAACACCATCGTGCGCCACATTCAGTCCGTCTTGACCGAGAATGCCTAACCGATCTGTTCAGTGAAGATCATGGGGGACTATCCCCCCCAAAAACATTCCTCGCTCTGGGAGTGCCAGGTCATCATGGTCTGGTGACCTGGCATGAGCCTCGCTGTGAAAGAAAGGGATTTCCTTTGTGCTGGATATTTTAGGCGGCTGGACTGGTGCGGGCCAGCGGCCGTCGCATACGCGAGTGGGTACGCCCCCGAAGCTGGGCTGCGGACGGAGGCGCATCATGGCAGGGACAGATGGGTAAGACCTTTCCTGTGTCAGGTGGGAGAGGCCAGGCAAAGTTCCTTGGGGCTCTTTTGGTGAGGTCCTGCAGGGTTAGGCCGGGATCGGTTGGCGGCGACGCCCGGGTGGTACCCGGCGAATACCCAGTCCAAAGCGACGTGGTGGCATTCGTGGGTGAGGGTATTTTCCAGACCAGTCGTTAGGGAAGAAGTCTCGGGATTCACAAAGAGCAACAATGGGTATCGATGATAGACCCCGACACTCCCTGGGCACTCGGCGGGCCGCATCCAACTCGGCTCCGGCAAAGGGACGATGGACACTGTCAACCGGGCCGAATAATCGGCCTCGTTGCTCCAATGTCGCTTTCCCCTGCGCCGCAATATCGAGATCCATCAACCCCTGCCACTGGTGGGGGCGTGTTCCAATCAGCATAGATGTCGAAAGGGGGTTGGATTAGGAGTGCATCAGTTTCTTCATCGGTCAAATGAAAGTTTTGGCGTACCAGCTCGGCACCTTTGCCCTTCTCAGCCGCCTACGAGTCTGAGGGCTCAAGTCCATTTCGGATCTCCAATAATTCCATCCATGACCCTGCGATAGACTCATGCGTGGTTGTGTTTGTGACTGTTCCTGATCCGCCTTATCATAAGGTTAGTTGGCATCGTCGGGCGCGGGCCAGCTGGCGATTCGGCTGACCCATGGGGTTAATCGTTTAGAACTATGGCGACGGCCCGGAGACCTTGATGGGTTTTTGGGGACGTCCGATCCGGGGTGCTCACCAGGGAGTCTCCCGCGATGTGAGCCGCCGTCAGCGCTTATATACGGGTATGCGCAGTGGAGGGAAGATGATGAACCTAAAAACCGTCGTTGCGGGCCTCATAGGCCTAGTTATTGGTGTGGCTGGCTATTACCTTGTGGCAAGGAGTCCCAATGTGATCGAACCGTCTACGCCGTCCAACCTGGCCCTCATGTTCGGCCAAGATGTGAATTCCAATGCCGCCTACCCCGCGAAGTCCCTTATGACGCCATCAGCCCGCCGCCTGTTTACGAGCGCGGACTGGCAGGCCCTCCGTCACTGGGCGGGCAACACCGGTGGATACGGGTTTGCGACCTATGAGGTGCTGACATTTCCCAACCACCATTCGCTCACTCTGTGGATCACGACTCCTATTGGCGGTCCGGGCAACCAGTGGGAGATCCAGCAGATCCAAGAAGCGAGGACTGCGTCGTCGCCCGTGTCCGCCGCCTTGGTGAAGGCGCCCCCTCCGTAGCCGCGACCGCTTTGCGCAATATGGCCGGCACTTATTGTTGGCGGTCGGCGGACTCTCCGCTACTGCGGAACAGGGTTCCGCCCCGACAGACCGGAGAGCCGGTGCCAGCGTCGCGAGTCGATGCGCGAGGAAGTCATTCGCAGAGGGGGGAGAGGGTTTGGAGCATGTCCTCAATATTCCACAGCTGCAGCAGTTGGCTCAGTTTACCGTGGCGCTGCGCAGGGTTGGGATTGCACGGAACATCCGATCTCTCCATGTCCGGCAAAGTCCTGGAAGAGCAACGTGGAATGGGTACATGCGCGGGAGGTGAACAGCAATAGCCGAACAAGTGCGAGCGGTGTTGATGGAACCTGGCAAGCCACCCGAGGTCGTCATTCTGCCGCAACCAGTAGACTGGCTACAGATCTTGAGATGGACGAGGGAACTGGGACCGCGGCTTTCTTTCACCGAACTCATCCGGTACGGTCGCCGAGTGCACATCCACTTTGTGGATGTCGCTGCCAGCTCCGAGCGGCCTGCCAATGTGCTAGTGCCCCATGGGACCCGATTGTTCGATGATCCCGCCGCAGAGTTGGAAATCGTGGGCGGACCGGTCCTTGTGACGCAGGGCCGCCCTGATGCGGTCGGCCGACTGGAAGTGCACTCACTCTCTGATGAGGACCTGTCATGGGTCTTGGAGACGTTTGCGCTGGGCGGCCGGTACCGCGTCTGGCGGATTTGACGAAGAGTCTGGCCGCGGAGAGGATCCTGTGTTGAACAAGGGGAATCTATTTACTTCATGAATAGCACGCAAGGAGGAGGAAGCAGTCATAAACGGTGGTGCCTGGGGATTTAAGCGGCCACAGCATCACTGTGGCATCGGGCATCATGGCGGTTTACGTTCTCGTGGATCACTGGGCCCTACAAAGGCAATCCACTGGCTCGGTTTAGTGGCGGGGCTCCTCGGATGGTGAGCAGGTACGAAGGGGGACCCATGATTTTCGAGACATGCAATGTATCCGTTGATTTTACGCAGGCGAACGACATTGACGGCCTGGTCGCGGTATACAACTCGCACCCAGCATTCCTCGGGCAACATTTGAATCGAGACACCGTGACAGGCGAGTGGATGTCTGACGAGGTGAAGGCAACCAGGGATGCTGGATTTTGGTCCTGCAAGGTGACAGCAAAGAGTACAGGTGAAGTCGTCCGGTTGATGGATGTGCATATGGATACCGAGACGTACCTGTCGCTGCTGATGGTCCACCGGGATTACGCGCATCAGGGAATCGGACAAGAAGTCTATGGAGGGCTCGAAGCCTATGCCCGAGCACACCAGAGCCGCTCGGTTCGCATTGATGTGGTGACAGGATACGATGACCGCGTCTTGGACTTTTGGGTGCGAAGGGGGTTCCGAGCGATCGCGGAGACTACGCTGGAGTGGGGTGGTGTTGCGCTTTCAGCGGTGACAATGAGAAGGGTTTTGGATCCGTGAAATCTATGTGGCTAAAGAGAAAACACAAAACGCCAGGCTGCGGGAACTGCGGGAGCCCGGCGTAATGCGAGGGGTGCCGTCTTGGCATTGTGGAGCCATGAAGCGTGGACACAAACCCTCCGATGAAAGCCGGGATGTCGTAACGGTGTCGTCCATCTGGTCGGAGGCTCAGCACCACGGCTTTTCGCAACCCAGGATCACGTTCATGGCCCGTACCTGCTCAGATGGAGAGCGGATCCATTGTAAAATGACTCATGGAAAGGGGCGAGATGATGAAGATTGGTATCATCGGTGCCGGCCATATCGGCGGCACTTTGGCACGCCGATGGACGCAGTTGGGACACCAAGTATCCATCGCGAATTCCCGCGGACCCGAGTCTCTAGGCGATTTGGCGGCCGAGACGGGTGCGACACCTGGTACAGTGCAGGAGGTGGCCGATGGAGCTCGAGTCGTGGTCGTGACGATCCCTCTGAAAAACGTTCCCCATCTGCCCAAGGAGGTTTTTCATCACTTGCCCTCGGGGACTGTGGTGATCGATACCTGCAATTACTACCCGCGCCAACGGGACGGCAAGATTTTAGCGATTGAAGAAGGCCTGACCGAGAGCCGTTGGGTCGAGCAGCAGTTGGGGCACTTCGTGATCAAGGCATTTAACAACATTATGGCCAGTCACTTGTTAAAGAATGGGAGGCCAGCGGGAACCCCGGGCCGGATTGCGCTGCCGGTGGCCGGCGACCATGTGCTGGCGAAAGACACCGTGATGAAGCTCGTGGACGAATTAGGATTTGACGCCGTCGACGCAGGTCCCTTGGACCAGTCTTGGCGGCAGCAGCCAGGAACTCCGGCTTATGTGGCGGACCTAGACGCCGAGCGTCTCCGCCAGGCGCTGGCGCAAGCCAGTCCAGAGCGATCCCTCGATTGGAGAGCCTAAGCTAGGTTGCGAACTGTGTGTCACCCTGACGCTGCAGGTCGGCTCAGGTGGTTTCCAGCCCCGCACCTCAGGTAAAAATCTGACCTGGGCGTGCGGTGCGATGCCTTGGGGACGGTGATCGCGGTCGGTTCAGAGGGGGGATTCATATTATGTTCGGCATCGGTAAGAAATGTGTTTTGTGTGGGAAGAAAGCGGTGGAGCCGCGATGCTACGTCTCCGACACAGGAAAACGAGTTTGGGTATGTGTCCATTGCGTGCCGTATGCAGAGAGACGAGCCTTTCGCAAATGTTAGAGAGTGGTTGCGGGGGCAGGACTACTGAGACTTGTGCTTTCGATCGGCAGGTCCGGGTGCGCCGCGAATTTGTCCGTAGTGTTCCCATGGACCTGGTGCAGAGGGGCGGTTTGACGGGATCATGACGATTATGACGCACATACTGAGACGAGTATCGGTGGGGAGGGTGTTCCTGTTTGCAGGTCGAACTTCGGACGGCATCTATCGCAGAGAAGCCTGTCCTTCGCAATCTGGTACAGTTTTATTTGTATGAGTTTAGCCGGTACATGCCGTCCCTGCGGCTCGACGCCAATGACGGGCTTTACGAAGGCATTCCAGACCTCGATGAGTATTGGGAGAATCCGAACCGTGACCCGTTCCTAATCCGTGTGGATGGGGAACTGGCGGGATTCGCTCTGGTCGTTCGCGGAGCGGGTAGCGAACCTCACCAGATTGGGGAGTTCTTTGTGTCGCTGAAGTTTGCGGGCAAAGGGGTCGGCACCTCGGCCGCTAAGCAAATTTTCGAGATGTTTCCTGGGGACTGGCTCATTCACGAAATGTGGAACAACTATCAGGCCCAAGCCTTCTGGCGCACCGTGGTCCACGCCTATACGAACGGGAACTATGAGGAGTATTACGACGAGCGTCGACGACCCTTTCAGAAGTTCCGTACAAGTCAGCCTCACTGTTAACTTCATCGCGTGTCAGGGCAGGAGCGCCAAGCAGGTTCAGACCAGGGGCCAATTCCGCCGTTTATTGGTCGTTGATGGTGGTCTGTATCGTCTTGGCCAGGAAGAGACAGGGGTTGTCCTCTCCCCACAGTGTGGGAAACACCTCCAGAGGTCTGAATCCTAGGGCCATATAGAACTGTCGCGTTTTAGCATACGAATCGTCCGGCCTGGACTCGTCGAGGGTCTTGACGGTGAGAAACTCCAGCCCGTTGTCATGGCAATGCTCTTCGCAGGCCTGAACCAGCCTCGTCCCGAGTCCGCGATGGTGGAATTCTTTTAGAATACCCATGCAATAAATCTCTGCCGTGTAGCCATTATGACGTAGGAGAGAGAGGAACCCGACTGGGCGAGTGTCTGCGTAAGCGGCCCAAAAGGTCAAGTCCTGCGATTTCTGCACATATTCCACAATGGCGTCTTCAATGCCGAACCAATCGGGCAGGGATCGCAGCACGTGGTCGGTGATGGCGCGTTTCTCACCCCGGTCAGCGACCTCGCTAATGTGGTAATCCATGTCTGCCGCCTCCTTGGGGGTAGTGTATCACGTGTGGGGAGGGCCGAGACCGTTGGGAACGGTGCCTAGCGGCACCAAATCGATCTTGTAGCCCGCGTAGGTGGTGTTCGGAGCGGTGGCCGCCTTCACAGGGACATTCTACTTCACAGGAGCCCTCAGATAGGCGTGGGCGAAGGACTCCAAGATGGACGGACTCACGCGGCCATACGCGTCCACGACGATTGTCGTCACAGTGCGGTCCGCTTCGGGATGCAGGACGACGACGTTTTCGAAGCTGCCGGGGACGTTGAGGCGTACTTGGCGCCACGTTCCCGATTCCAGCCAGGCCATATCTCCCGGAAAACCGGAGAGTCTTTGATAGTTGGAGCCGAATGCGAAACCCTCCGAGGAGCTCCAGTGCGTGGTTCCATAGTACTTTTTGTACGCCCATGACATGCCCGCACTGTATTTTTGCGTGACGGCGATCCGTTGGCCTCGTGCATTCTTATAGATGTCGATGTACTGTAACGGCAGCTTGGTAATCCGGACGAGCTTCAAATGGCCGTTGGCGGTTTCCCGTTCGTTGTACAGGGGCAACTGCACGCCTTCGCTCAGAATTTTTGTCCATCCGGGGATTCGCCCCGGCTCGCGAATGGGGAATTGAGCCTTCGGCATCGACTGCGACAGCGTATAAATCTCCGTATGCGGTTGTGTCAAGACCTTACGGACAAAGTACGGCGACGCCGCTACCGATGTCGGCCCCTCCGGGGAACTGCTCCTCAGGAATAGGCCGCCCCCCCATACAAAGTAATGGGTGTAGCCAAACGCGAGGATCGGCACCATGGCCAGGGGAATCGCAATAGCGGCAAATTTTTTCTTCCCGGGGAGTCGGTGCGCAGGCGCTGGTGGATTCTGCGCGAGGGCTTGCCTGAGCCGGGCTTGAAATGCCTCCTTGTCGACCGTGAGACGCTCATACACCCGTTTCGCGCCGCGTAATTCCTGTTCCATGGGGCTCATCCTCCTTCAAGAGTCTACGCAACCTGTCCCTGCCACGGTTCAAACGCGTGCGAATAGTGGCATCGTTCGTGCCCAAGATGTGCGCAACGTCCCGAGACGGCAGCCCTTCAAAATAGTAGAGGACCATGGGCACACGGTACTTGTCCGGCAAGGACAGGATCGCCTGGTGCAGGGCTTCATCCTGCGCTCGACTCAGTACTGTCTCCTCCGCACTATCCCGCGTCTGCTCGGGTGGGTCCGCTGTAACTACTTCACGCCAACTCCCGCGGCGGAACGAGCGACATTCGTTAATGACTATCCGCGCCAGCCACGGGAATGGATCGGCCCTGTTTTTCAACTGATGCCGTGAGTGGTAAGCCCGAATGAAGGCCTCTTGCACACGATCTTCCGCCGTTGCTTGGTCTCGGACGTAGGTGTAGGCCAAGCGAACCAAGCGGTCGGCATAGGCGGCGACCCAGGTGCCCACCAGTTCTTCTGAATCCAACCCATCACCTCGCCTTCCTCTGTACGATGCCGCAGAGGGCCTTTTTGTTTCACAGGCTGCGCAATTTTCCTGAAGGGCCCTCGACGAAAACTCACAACCTGTCTCGAGTGGGAAGCCAGGCGGCGTTAGGATGTGTGACCGGGCCCACCGAGAGCCATGTACGGGCGACGTGCAGCAGGGTTCGGGAGTACGGATCGTGGGATACAGTGCTGGTGCGACAGGAGTCTTTCCCAAGTGTCGCGAAGATATGGCAGGCGCTCTGCTGACCTTCGGGCGATCCTGGGAACCTAACCTGTCCCTCAGTAGGTCTGCACTACCCCTTTCAGGGTCGAGCCGGCATGGAAGCCAGGCCATCGGGGAGCTGATGTGAACGTGCCGGCCGGTCCGCGGTACGAGCAGCTCCGAGTGGTGGAGGCGGATTAAGGGGCGCTAGCCCCAGGCGTGTTTGCAATGCCCGCCGGGGGCGCACCGCGGGCAACAGGGGGGATCGATGGAACAGCATGAGAGGAGAGGTGCGTGGATGACAGTCGAGGAGTTGCAGCAGTTGGCCAATGGCGAGGGATGGCCCCCCTCGCACCCAGGATCGTTGGCCGCGGCATTGCTTGAGAATTTTGGCAGTGTCGATCGCCATCTTCGGGACACGCTTTCGTTTACCTTAATGGATCGCCTTATCGAGGAGGGATTGCTGACTCTGGATGAGCGGATGGCTCTCTTGCAGGCTGCCTTGGATGATCGCCATCTTTTCTCTGGAATCGGTGAGAGCATCTCCGATAGTGTGTTTCGGCGCAGCTTTTCGGTCCTCGTGGTTCCCATGGTGCTGGGTTCCGACCTCGAAGCCGGCGAGCTTCCGGCGGATTTGGTGCGGTGGACCCTAGAGCGTGTACTGGCGTATGCGCGGACGGAACGGGACTGGCGGGGCTACGTGGCTGGAAAGGGCTGGGCACATGCGGTGGCCCATACCGCCGATGCGCTGTGGATAGCAGGCCGGCATCCAAAGACCTCGGTGGGCCGGGTGTCCGATGTGCTGTCCGCTATTCACCATTTGGCCACACTTCCGTTTCCGCTAGGCTACTTGGAAGACGACCGTCTGGCATTTGCGGCATACCAGCTTATGCGGTCCGGGCAACTCCAAGTGGACGCAATTGAGGCATGGCTGGATCGTTTTCAGTTGCTAACTGGGCCCGACGACCAAGCAGAGACGCTGGGCGGTGCCAATGCTGAACACTTTCTCCGCAGTTTGTACTTTCGCTTCCGGGCGAACGACCGCGAGCACCCCTGGCTGGATCCGATCCAGGCCGCGTTGGATCGTTTCGACATTTATATGATCTATCCTCCGCCCGAGATAGACGTGTGATTATCAGCACCGTGCGGGACAGGTGGTTGGCGGTTCTTCCGCGGTGCAGAATTATTGGGCCGCGGC
>JAJZAN010000029.1:32644-34472 GCA_021799435.1 Bacillota bacterium
CGTCGGGTGCGCCCACCAATCCGTTCTCTCTGTTGCGCGCCCACGGAGGTGGCCTGCGCGAGGTCTGCAGGCGGAACCCCTGGTGTAGGACCGCTTCGCCATAGGGGCTGTCTCCGGGTGATTTGCAGGGGCAGGCAACGAACGGTCGGCATTATCCGTTGTTGTGGTGTATAAAGGTGAGAGAAGACTTGGGGGTGAAACGATGAAGTTTTGGGAGGCCTTTGGCCATCACGTGCGATCGTCCAGCCAGAACGACGAGTTGGCGGGATTCCGGCGGGTTGGCGGCCAGGTGCTGGAGGTGCTGGAGCAATTGCAAACCTCCGCAGTGCCGACGGCCCACGCGTATATTCAGGTCGCACGGTGTCTTGAATTGTTCGGCGATCACTTGGTGGAGCCTTATGTCGGGGATGGCGGAGAGGCCCCTGTTACTCCGGCTTGGGTGGAGCGACAGGCGCTGCAGGTATACCGTCCGATCCCGGTCTTGGTCACCGCCGCTAAGCAGGAGGCGATCGATCCCAACGGGCCGCGGGACTTGGACTTGCCGTGGATTTTGGGCGGGCGCGTGTTTGGCGTAGAGCGTGAGGACAGCAACATCCTTGAGACCTATGTATCTGCGGTCAAGGCCGTTATGGACCATGTGGAGGTTTTCCTATCTGGGGTGGGCAACCCGAAAAAGGCGCGTCTCTACTGGGCGGAAGCCACTACCAACTATGATTCTGCGCGGTATTTGATCCGAGGTAATCAGACGATGACGCTCACGAACAAGGCTGCCCTGGACGACTACTTGTGGACCGCTTTGGGCTACGTCATTGGCGCAGTGCAGGAAGGGTGTGTTCCCGGTCTGTTGCAGGACCTGGACATCGATACGGTGCTCGAGTCGCGGGAAAACCCGCATCGGGGCCGGGAGAGGGGACAGGAAACTCAGGGCACGCCTCTGCTGTTTTTGGACACGGTTCGGGAAGTGGCCAATAATTGGGACCGCGCGGGCTTTGATTCGCATCACCGGCATCAGGATTGAGATTGAAATCGTCGCGTCGCGATTGGCGAGGGACGGCGCGGAGACGCGGCCGCGGGGACGGGTTGGCAGAAAGCCTGGGTGATCATCGAGTCTCAGCGCATGTTCTCCCCTCGCGTCCCCGTTGTTTTCCGGGGTGGTCCCGATGTCATGTTCGGTCCTTAAGCATCGCTTCAATGGCGGTTAAGCGATGGTGTATCTCCTGAAGCTCTTTTTGGAGCAACTCACGTCTTTGATTGTCAAGTTGCCACCGTTCGTCCGCGAGGCGCTTAGTGCGGTGAACGACGTTGATGGCCAAGACCACGGCGACGATGAGGAGTGCCATGGGAAGAAGAGCTGAGATGAAGAGGATGAGGATGTGAATCGGAGCGAATAAGGTCATGGTTGCTTCCTCCTCTTTGATGACCCATTGTGCGTATTACGGTTTAGTTGGCGCTTGCGGCGGCCAGTCGAAATCACTTGTCGACAGGGCCGCACAACGCCGGCCAAGGGTGTTCTTGCTAAATAAGTGGATAAGCCCACGGACCAACAAGTAGTCTCGACCCATTCTAATCGCCACCATCAGCAACAAGAACGCAATCCCGCCCAGATCCCATAAAACCCGATTCACAGACTGCCAGGATCCCCTGGCTTTCAATTCAAACGGAAAGGCCTTGCTTGAGGCAAGGCGGCGGCTCCGTGCGTCAATGTCGAAGAGCAAGTCCTGATGGTGCACCAAGGCTAGGCGGACGAGGAGAATAGATGGACTGTGCCGTCCGTACTCGGTCCGGGTGCTGCGAAAAGTGTGGCAGAAGCATGTACACGCCGATGGCA
>JAJZAN010000154.1 GCA_021799435.1 Bacillota bacterium
GCACTCCGGGATGATCCGGTCAGCGCCGCCATGTCGGGGATTCACGTGGTGCGGGCGCGGACCATTGTCTGGCTGGCGAGCGCACTGATCGCGGGGGCAACGGGCGCGCTTTATGCCTGGCACATTTCCGTGTTCTACCCCCAAGCGGTGTTTGACCTCACAATTAGCATCTTTGCGATTGTGTTTACTTTGTTCGGAGGGCGGGCGACCCTCTGGGGACCCATTCTCGGCACGATTCTCTTGTACGGTCTCTACAACTACATCGGTGTACAGACCCCGCAGTACTTCCAGTTAGTCTACGGGCTCTTGATTGTCGCGCTGGTCCTCTTTTTGCCCAGCGGTGTGATGTCCCTGCTCCGTCGGCGGGAAAGGAAAGAGCCCGCGGTGTCTGAGCCTTCAGAGGGGGTGAGCGCTAGTGCCCCCTGAATCCTTGCTGACTGTGGCACGGGTCGTCAAACGATTTGGCGGGTTTCGTGCCCTCGATGAAGTGAGTTTCTCCCTCAAGGCGGGTGAGATTCTGGGCGTGGTGGGTCCCAATGGATCCGGCAAGACCACCGCCATCAACGTCATTTCTGGTCTCTATCCCGCAGACGAGGGAGACGTGGTCTTTAACGGACGGTCCATTAATCGATTGTCTATGTCGGCCCGGGCGAAACTGGGCATCAACCGCACCTTTCAAATCCCTAAACCGTTCAAGGCGTTGACGGTTTCGGAAAATATCGAGGTCGCCCTTCACAATATTCGGCCCACGCGCCAGCTTGTCGATGACCCTATCGCCTTCGTCGGACTGAATGAGATGCGCCACCGCCAGGCCGGTTCATTGAACAGCGGCCAGCAGAAGCTGCTCGATTTGGCTCGGGCCTTGGCCGGCGCTCCCCAGTTGCTGCTGGTGGACGAATTGGCGGCCGGCATGAACCCGTCCGAGCTGGATGTCGTCGCCCAGAAGCTTCGGCAGGTCGCCGAGAGCGGCGTCGGCATGATAGTGGTGGAACACTTGATGGGCTTTGTGCACCAGTTGGCGGATCGGGTTGTGGTGATGAATGCCGGCAAGGAGATTTTTGAAGGCCAGCTTTCGGAGGCTGCAGAAGATCCGACGGTCATCGCCGTCTACTTAGGGGGGTAAAGGATGAGTCATTTGCTGGCGGGGTCCAACATCAGTACCGGTTACGACCAGCTGCAGATTCTCTGGGACGTATCCCTGCACGTGGATGATGGCGAGCGTGTGGTAATTCTCGGGGCCAATGGAGCTGGAAAGACTACGCTCTTGAAGACACTGGTCGGCCTGATGCCGGCTTGGCGGGGAAGCATCGAGCTCAATGGAGAGCCGGTGCAGCACCGCAGCACGGACTACCGCATGCGGCGGAATTTGGCCTATGTCTCCGACGTCGGCATTATCGCCGATTTGTCCGTGGAAGATAACCTCCGCATCGGCGGCTATCATCTCTCGCGCTCCCAGGTGCAGGACAAGATGGGCTTGATGTTCGAGCGCTTCCCGATTTTAAAGGAGCGCCGGCGCGAGGCGGGCGGCAGCTTGTCCGGCGGTCAGCGGAAGATGCTGGCGGTGGCGCGGGGACTGATGAGCGATCCCAAACTGGTGCTCATGGATGAGCCATCAGCCGGGCTGTCTCCGCTCTTGGTCAATGAGGTCATCGAAATTATCCAAAGCGTGGAAGAGGAGAAGATCGCCTTTTTGATCGCCGAGCAGAATATCAAGTTCTTGGATATTGCGCATCGCGTCTACGTCATCGATTTCGGCAAGGTCATCTTTTCTGGAACGGTGCAAGAACTTCAGCAGAACGACGCGATTCGGCGGGCGTACTTTGGTGTCGAATCCTTGACCTAATACATCGACAGACTCGGCGAAGGAGGAGATACCGGTGCGCATCACCGCCGTTTACGAACGGTCCGTGCCTCTGGATTCGGCGATAGCCAATGCTTACATTGATTTTCGGACTATGACGGCGTCAGTGGTGGCGGTAGTTACGGATGTTGTCCGAGATGGCGAGCCCATCATCGGTTATGGATTCAACTCCAATGGCCGCTATGGCGCCGGGGGGCTTCTGAGGGAACGATTCATCCCTCGCCTCCTCCAGGCTGCGCCCGAGGATCTCGTGAATGGCGGCGGGGATAACTTCGATCCCTTTAAAGTCTGGGATATTTTGATGCGAGGAGAGAAACCGGGCGGACACGGCGAGCGTTCGGTGGCGGTGGGCGTCATTGACATGGCGATGTGGGACATCGTGGCCAAAGTCGCCAACAAGCCGCTCTATCGCCTGCTGGCCGAACAGATTGGGGACGGCAGCCCGGATGAACGGGTGTTCGTCTATGCTGCCGGCGGATACTATGCCCCCGGCAAGGACCTCTCGCAGTTGCAAGAGGAAATGCGGCAATACCTCGGCATGGGTTACACCCATGTCAAGATGAAGATCGGCGGCGTATCGCTTGACGAGGATCTCAGGCGGATTGATGCAGTTTTGACGGTGGTGGGGGATAGCAGCCGCTTGGCGGTCGACGCCAATGGGCGTTTTGGATGGGACGAAGCCTTGCGATATGCCGAGGCTTTAAAGCCATACCGCCTGTTTTGGTACGAAGAAGCCGGCGATCCCCTGGATTATGCCCTTCAGGCAGCGCTTTCGGAGGTTTACCCCCATCCGATGGCGACGGGTGAAAATCTCTTCTCCCATCAAGATGCTCGGAATCTTTTGCGCTACGGCGGAATGCGCCCTGCGACAGACTATCTGCAGTTTGACTGCGCCTTAAGTTATGGCTTGGTCGAATATCTGCGTACGTTGGAGCAGTTGGGTCGGTTCGGCTGGTCTTCGCGCCGAGTGATTCCTCACGGCGGCCATCAGATGTCGCTGAATATCGCCGCTGGCTTGCATTTGGGCGGCAATGAGTCATATCCAGGGGTGTTTCAACCCTTTGGCGGATTCTCCGACCATCTGGCGGTCGACAACGGCTATGTGAGGCTGCCGAATGCCCCAGGCATTGGCTTTGAAGAAAAGCACGCGTTGTACGACTTGCTGAGAACGTTGACTCCCTAAACCAGGGGGAAGGGCGGTGCGAGCTCCCACCAACTGGCGTCAGCGACTGTCTTCGAACCCTTTAGCCGAGGCCGGGTTATGGAACCCGGCCTCGGGGTGATCTCATCCCCTAAATGCCAAAGAACATCCCTCACCGAGGGTGAGGGGGTCCAGAGACCGCTACTTTGCCCTAGTGAAGCTCGCCGGGGAAGACTGTGTCGATGCGGGCTACGGCATGGGTTAGTTCGTTGGCAGCGGCCACATATCGAGCCATCACCAGCATACTGCCCTTTTGCAGTTGCATGCGGCCGCGCAAGATGGCGCCAATGGCCTCGAGTTTGCCGTCTCTGAGGTCGCGCCAAGTCTCGGGGTCGGCTTTGACAATATAAGGCACCGTGTCGAGGTCTTCGGGTGCAGCCACCCGCGCTTCGCGGCATTCGCCGTGATAGAGGTCCACATAAATGGCTCGGTCGCGATCGATGCCGTACTCCTCATCGGCTTCCATGAAAAGTACTAAGGGCCATTCCCAAGTGCGGCCCGCTTTTTTATATTTGTCGCTGCGGTTTAAGTCGTCCTTCCATGCTTGTGCCCATTCGTCCGTAAAAATTTCGTACGCCATTGGGAGTCCTCCTTGCTGTTCCGATGCTGACTCAGAGTTCGGCACATGGGCGGCATTTCCTTTTTTCTGGTGCCGGGGTGCGCTCGGGTCGGCTACCGCATTCTCTATCTTCCGATAGAGATGCGATCACAACAGGGGATAGAGGCGGATGGCCCTCGCAATCACTATCGTTAACGTTGAAAACAAGAACGGAGGCGACGTGACGTGCATGGCATCGAAGGCATCATGATTGGTTTGGCCGTTTTGATTTACTTTATCGTGCGCCAGGTTACACCCCGGCGACCGGGCCGCATGCGGTTTTACATCCTTCCGCTGGTGGCGCTGGTCGTGGCGGCTGTCAATCTGCCGCATCCTATTCCTCAAGATCAGCTGTGGGATGCCCTAATCTCCGTGGCTATCTCCATTCCCTTTGGTGTCATGCAGGCCCATTTCACGACCCTCTATCAAAAACAGGGCGAGTGGTACATCCAAGGTGACTGGCGCTACGTGGTCAGCTGGGTGGTACTGTTTGGGCTAAAAATTGGGACCGCCATGGTCGTGGGTTCGTCGGGGCACCTGTCCCTTCAATCGATCGAATGGATTGCTGCGGTGGAAGTGGCTGTTGTCTGGGGACTGCGGTCGTTGGTGCTGCACTGGCGCTATCCGGAGTTGGCGCAGATTTTAGCCCGCACCCAGGCTCAATAGGCTTCTCCCATGAGGACTCCAGACGAGGCCGCGGGCGATTACTGTACCAAGCCGTGGCGGAATGCCCACACCACGGCTTGCGTGCGATCATCCGTACCCAGCTTTTGCAGAATGCTGTGCACATGGGTTTTGACCGTACCTTCGGACAAATACAAGGCCCGCGCGATGTCTTGATTGCGTTCGCCTTGGGCCATGCGCTGCAGGACCTCGCGTTCCCGGTCGGTGAGCGGCTCCATGAGTCGGTCCCTGTGCGTAAGCGGTGGAGGCGCCGGGGTGGCGGACAGCACTTGGCTTATGGCCCAACTGGCCGCTTGCGTGCGGTACATGGCTTCACCGCGGTACACCGCGCGGACCGTGGCCAATAATTCAGGAGTGGGTAAGTCTTTCAAGACGTAACCCATCGCGCCGGCGCGAAGCGCTTCCAGTACATAATCGCTGTCGTCAAAAGTAGTAATGAGAAGAATCTTAGGCGGCTCACCCATATGGCTCACCAGGTGTCGGGCCACGTCCAGCCCGCTTCCGTCAGACAGACGAATGTCTAGCAGAGCCACATCGGGCACGGTGTTCTCGCAGCCCTCGATCGCCGCATGGACAGTGCCAGCGCTGCCGACCACGGTCATGTCGTCCTGGTGGTCCAGAATGTAACTGAGGCCGTCTCGAATCAGGGGCTGGTCGTCCACGACGAAAATGCGAATCGGCCCGCTCATGCGCTTCCTCCTGGATGGGGAATGATGGCGGTCACCGCAAAGCCATGCGGGACCGAGGTCTGCCAGGTGAGCGTTCCGCCCAGCGCTTGGCAGCGGTTTTGCATCTGCCTCAGACCGAATCCAGGCGTAGGCTCCGTCTGGGCGATGCCATCGTCATGGACCGAGAGCCGCACACGGCCCCCGCGATCGTCAACCTCGACACTGACTTGCCGCGCTTTCGCGTGGCGCAGCACGTTGGTCAGGGACTCCTCTAAAATACGGTACAACCCGGTCCGCACTGCAGGACTCCATCGGGACGGGTCCGCATCCCATCGGATGTTGGCCTGCTATTGACCATCGACCGCAGCGGCCTGCACTAAAGCATCGAAGGTGCGACGGTCCCAATCGTCTCCGCTCGTTTCTCGCGCATGAACCGCTTCCCGTACCTCCCCTAGCGCTTGGCGCGCCGTGGTGAGCAGGGTCGGAACGCGGGTGCGAGCCGCTTCTAAGTCATCGTCCAGCATGAGTTCCAGGGATTCGAGTCCGACGATCAGAGATGTCAGCCGATGACCCACTCCGTCGTGAATGTCTGCGGCGATGCGCAGCCGCTCCTCACGGGCCCGGGCCTCTGCGATGGCGGCCGTGGCGTCGACGAGCTGCTGGTGGGTGGATTGCAAGGACTTATACGCCAGGCGGAGCTCTTCGGTCCGTTGACGATCTAGTTCCCGGGCTCGACGGCGCAGATGGAGGAGATAGGCGACGGCGAATAAGGTGGACAGGGTGAGAAGATGGCTGAACATGGTCGCTGAATTTGGAGTCATAAACGCACCAGCGGCTAGAAGACTCGCACCGCTAATCCACAGCCACACGCCTGGGCCTGGTTGTACGGCGAGAAACACGGCGTCGGGATAGAGCAGGTTTTGTGTGAGGGCCGAGGAGTGCAGGAGAGTCGATGCCAGTGCGAGGCCCAGGGCGGCCACCATGCCCAAAAGAAGATTGACCGGCCAGGTTCGGATCCGGGTCGGAAGCCACAACCAGATGAGGTAATAGAGGACCCAAGCGGCCCCAAACCATCCCGCATGAATGGCCAGATGTCGGCTGATGACGGCCGCAAGCAGCAAGGCGCCGGAGCCCCACATTTGCGGCGCAAAGCGGTAAGGGAACGGAACGTGCCTCGGGTGCGCCCGACGCGGATTTAACCTATGGACAGCGGCAATATCGCTGGATGCTGGAAGCCTGGAACTTTCCCGTTCCGGAGGCGGAGGTTCCCGAACCGCCGGTCGTGTTGGAACGCTGGGCCGGGGAGATCGAAAAATACCAGCTCGAAGGGGTTGTGTTTGTCACCGGGGCGGGCTCCGAGTTTATGGCCGAAGCTCAGCGCCAGTATCCCGATCGCATCTTCGCTTTTTCCCACGTCAGCCCGGACGACCCGGATGCGGTGGCTATGGTTGCGCACGACATCGAAGACCTGAAGCTGCGAGGCTTTAAAATGTTCGGCCCGCGGTTGGAACGGCCTTTTGACGATAGGGCGTATTGGCCTATATGGGAGCTTTTGGCTCGCCATCGAGTGCCGCTGTTGATTCATTTCGGGGTGTTGGGCGGTGGCGGGGGCATTGTGTTTCATCCCCGCATGAGCCCGCTGACGGTCGACCCGGTGGCCCGCGCGTTTCCGGAGTTACCCATCGTGGTGCCGCATTTCGGCGCGGGGTATTGGGGCGACTTGTTGCAACTCGGATGGGCACATGAAAACGTCTATGTGGACACCTCCGGTTCCAATCAGTGGATTCGCTGGATGCCCTATCCCCTCACCTTAGAGAGTTTGGTGCAAAAGGCCTACGAAACCTTCGGCCCTGAACGCATGATCTTCGGTTCCGATTCCAGCTACTTTCCGCGCGGATTTGCGGTGCGTTACGTGGCCGATTTAATCCGTGCGGCGCGCTATAACAACATGCCCGACGAGGATCTGCAGCATATTCTGTACGACAATGCGTGGCGGCTTCTTCATTCAAACGGTTAGGTGGGGGCCCGGAACAGTTGGTCATTGAGCGCTCCATGTTTTCCCGCCATTCGTACTGTCGGTGCGAAACACGGTGTCGGAGACTAACTTGACGGAAACCTCCAGTGTCCCCCGACGATTCCCGAGCCGCGGCGCGGTCGCGCCCGTGATTTGATTGAGGGGGCCCAACTTTTTGAGCTGCCAGGTATACCCAGCATTGGTGGTGCGGTAAATCCACAACCCATGATGAGAAAATCCCGTGGCTTCCGCGAGGATCCCGTCCCTGGGTGTCCAGAAG
>JAJZAN010000155.1 GCA_021799435.1 Bacillota bacterium
GCGAACCGGGAGTCATGTCTGTGGAATACACCTGGACAAACCAACCCCCTCCTCCAATCTCTACCCAAGACTATGCGAGGAAGCGGTTCAAATCTGTCCTTTTTCGATAATAGGAAAATTTCGTCAGTTTCTTCCAGTTTCTTGCAGGCAATTTCTACCACTTTGGCGAATAAAGTAAGGACAAACCCCGAGAGGAGCGTGTCCATGTCTGTCTTAACGTCCCTTCCACGTCTAACTCGGTCCCGCTGGACGGAACCCATTGTGACCGTTGTCGGCGCGGTAGTACTGGGACTAGGCTTGGCAGCCGCCAGTCACCCGCAGACGGCGTCCTCCCCGGTCCCCCCTCCTGCCCCCGTTAAGCCCGGTTCCGTCGTTCAAACAGCCCCGCCTCCGGATCTCCGAGAATTGGTAGCACGAACAGCTGGCCAACGCGT
Source organism: Bacillota bacterium (assembly GCA_021799435.1). Classification (GTDB taxonomy): domain Bacteria; phylum Bacillota; class Sulfobacillia; order Sulfobacillales; family Sulfobacillaceae; genus Sulfobacillus_B. The sequence continues at coordinate 435 of JAJZAN010000155.1, forward strand.
TCGTCTGACCCTCAAGAGCGGACGCCATCACGCCGCCCCGAAGGGACATCTGTACCACATCCACTGGGGGGACACGCTGTGGAGTCTGGCTCACCGCTTCCATGTTCCCATGAAAGATCTCGAGGAAGCCAACCACATGCCCGTGCCAGATCTAGTAGCCGGTGAGTATTTGGTCATCCCCGAGCTCTATCATGTCAAACCCGGCGACTCCCTGGCCTCCGTCGCCCATCACTTGGACGTGCCCCTCCTGATGCTGTGGCATACAAACCGCCTCAGCCATGACAAACTGAGACCCGGACAGATCTTGGTGGTTCCGTACACCGGACGCGTTCCCCACGCACGGTATGCCGGAGGCACCACCACGTATGCCGGCAGCGAGACGGCCGGCACCGCGTCCCCACCAGCCCAACCGTCCCGGGGACTCGCCGCACTGCCCGCTGCGCTAAGTGCTCAGGACATGCTGACCATCGCCCATCTAGTCCAGGCGGAGGCCGGCGATCAACCATTCCTGGGCCAGGTGGCTGTGGCCGCCGTGGTTCTCAACCGTCTGCGCACGCCCGGATTCCCCAAAACGGTCGACGGCGTGGTATTCGCGCCGGGTCAATTCGAAACGGTCACCACCGGTACGTTCTGGAATGCCCCAGGCCCCCTGGCCATGATGGCCGTCAAGGCGGCCGCGTCCGGATGGGACCCCACCGGCGGTGCGTTGTACTTTTTCAACCCTTCCATGCCACACGTGGCTTGGATGAACACATTGCCAGTCACCGCGACCATCGGCGATCAGGTGTTTTGCCGCTAAGAAGTCTTCGAGGCGACAATTTTGGCTACGGCCTCGTCTAATGACCAGACTGACAAGTCGAGCCAGCGGGCCTCCTTTTCGGACCGAAACCAGGTCAGTTGGCGCTTGGAAAATTGCTGGGTATGGCGGACGATGAGCTCGTCACGTTCTTGCTGGTCCAGAAGACCGTACCACCAATCGACCGTCTCGCGATAGCCAATGGCCAGTAGACTCTGGGCCCGGGGCGGCACACCGTTCTGAAGCAGCGTTTCCACCTCGGTGACCAGGCCCTGCGATAACATACTTTTGACGCGTTCGCGAATGCGGGTTTGCAGCTCCTGGATGGACCGCGTCAATACCCAGTACACCGGCTGGAAGGGGGAGTTCTCGGGGGTGTTGCGAGCAAGCCGCCGGCCAGAGGCCTGAAAGACTTCCAACGCACGCACCAGTCGCCGGTGATCATTCGCGGCGATGGCGCGATAGCTTTCTCGGTCGACAACCCTCAACTGGCGCTGCAAACTCGCAAACCCATAGGCTTCACCTACGGCGTGCAGGTGATCGCGCAGCGAGGTGGGCGGTGCTTCAGCCGGCAAACTAAAATCGCGCACCAAGGCGCGAATCCACAAACCCGTTCCTCCCACCAGAATCGGGAGGCGGCCCCGTCCGTGAATATCCGCCACGGCCTCCTTGGCAAGACGCTGAAAGTCCGCCACGGAAAACGACTCATCGGGATCGACCACATCGATGAGCCAGTGAGGCACCCGTCGACGGTCATCCCGACTCGGCTTGGCAGCACCAATATCCAATCCGCGGTACACCGAAGCGGAATCAACGGACACGATCTCACCGTCGAGCCGTTCGGCCACTTGTAGGCTGAGTTCGGTCTTGCCCACCGCCGTGGGTCCCGCGATGACCAAGAGTGGGATGTGCTTATCCACGCCGTCCAAAACGCCGATCCACCTCCTCCAAGGAGAGCACAATGAGCGTGGGCCGCCCATGTGGACAGCCGCGCGGATCTTCCACCTGGCTCATCTGTGCCAACAGCCACCGCATTTCATCATGAGACATGGGGCGATTAGCCTTGATGGCGGCTTTGCAGGCAGCCATGGCATAGGCGGCCTCCTCCGCCCACGACACGGGATGCAGGCGTCCTTGCGCCGACTCGTCCTCGCTCAACATTTCCAGGACCACCCGAAACAACCCCTGGTGGGTGTCGAGATCATGAAAGGCTGTCGGGACGGCCCGCACTGCGACCGTATGGCCGCCCAACTCCTCGACCTCGAATCCTAATCGGTCGAGGTCGCTGCGATGCCGCTGCCAAGCCGCCCATTCGCCCGCGGACAGGCTTTCCGGTATGGGAACCAAAAGTGGTTGGCTGAAGGTGACGTGGGCGCCCTCGCGGCGGAACCGCTCAAAGTATACGCGCTCGTGTGCCGCATGCTGGTCAATGAGGTAGAGTCCGTCGACACCCTGAGCGAGAATATATTTGGCGCGCCACTGACCCAAAGGCGTCAGCTCCTGGAACTGCCGGTGCAGAACCCGCCCGCGTTCGTCCTCCGATATCGTCACGCCTTCCTCGCCATCCCAACGGAGGTCCAACTCGGCTTCCTGAGCGCGTGGAATATCCGCCGACCTGTCTTCCGCATCCCAGGAAACGGGGGTGGAGCGTCGTGCCAACGCCTCTTGCACCTGGCGGAACAACAGAGCTTTGATCCGATTTTCTTGGTATAGACGTACTTCCGCTTTGGTCGGATGCGCATTCGGGTCATAATCCGCAGGCGGCATCTCAAGCCATAGCCAAAAGTAGGGAAAGCGCCGATCGGGCAGGTTGGGGCGAAACGCTTCTTCGACCGCCGCGCGAAGTCCCCAGTTGTTTATCCAGCGCCCATTCACGAAGAGGCCTTCCCCAAACCGATTGGCCCGATGCACATGAGCCGGCGCTACATAGCCGTGAATGCGCAGACCCGACTCGCTCACGTAATCCAATCCGATGAGGCTGGCCGCCAACTCCCGCCCAAAGACAGCAAGCAGCGTTCCCGCAGCATCGCCCAGACCAGGCGTTTCCAGCACCCTGCGGTCATCCCGATTCAGGGTCATGCGCACATCGGGCCTAGCCACCGCCAGTTGCTGCACGGTGTGCTGAATGGCCCCAAACTCCGCTGCCGGTGTCTTCAGCCCCTTGAGTCGGGCCGGGTGCTGATGAAACAAATCCTCTACCGTCACGCGTGTCCCCTCGGACATGGCCACCTTGCGGAGAGCTCCGAGGCGCCCATAGTCGACCTCCAATAGATTCCCGGCCGGCGTGCCGCGGGGACGCGACTGAATGGTGAACCGACTCACCGAGGCGATGGCCGCCAGAGCCTCGCCGCGAAATCCCAGACTCATCTGAGACTCTAAATCTTCAATGCGGTAAATCTTGGAGGTGGTGTGCCGGTCGACCGCCAGGGCCAACTCGTCTTCCAAAATCCCGATCCCGTCATCCATGACCGTCAGGATTCGGCCTTCCCCGCCGACCTGCACGATGATGCGGCTGGCCTCTGCGTCCAAACTGTTTTCCACCAGTTCCTTCACCGCTGAAGCCGGGCGCTCGACCACCTCGCCAGCCGCGATCTGGTTAGCCACCACCGGGTCCAGTCGATGTATGTGCGCCATTATGATCCTCCCCGGCAAATTCGCCGCTGCCATTCTTGCAGCCAAAGCCACGCCTCACGCGGCGACAGGTCGTCCAACTCCAGAGCTCGCAAGGCCGCTAGGAGCGGACCGGCTTCGGGATCCGGATTATCAAAAGTCAATTGCGCCCCTCGATCCCGCGGGGCCTCGGGCCGCGCCCCCCTCTCCAGCGCCTTCAAATGTCCTTCGGCCCGACGCACCACCGCCGGAGGCAGGCCGGCCTGCCTGGCTACTTCAATCCCGTAGGACTGAGAAGCGCGACCCGGAACCACCCGATGCGTGAACACCAAACCGTGAGATGCCTCGAGGACCTCGACGGTCAGATTGTCAATGCTGTCGTATTGTTCCGCCAATCCGGTAATTTCGTGATAGTGCGTGGCAAAGAGGGTGAGGGGCCCGTCAGGCATTGCCAACCGTTCAATCACTGCTTGAGCAATGGCCAACCCATCATATGTCGAGGTCCCGCGCCCCAACTCATCCAGCATTACGAGACTCTGGCCGGTCGCTTGATGCAAAATAGCGGACACCTCTTCCATTTCCACCATAAAGGTGGACTGGCCGCGCACCAAGTCGTCGTCGGCACCAATGCGGGTCAGCACCGCATCAAATAGGGGGGCGCGAAACTGATCAGCGGCCACCCACGATCCACTTTGGGCCAGGATGACGTTTTGAGCCAAAGCCCGCATGAAAGTGGACTTCCCACCCATGTTGGGCCCCGTAATGATGAGCGTTGAGTGGGTTGTCGGCACGGCGAGATCGCTGGTCACGTAGTCGGTCAAGATCCCATCCAGCACAGGATGCCGAAGCGCCTCTGCACTGACACCAGAGCCGGTATCTTGAAACTCCGGGGGATGATAGCGGTTCGCGACCGCGGCTTCCGCCAAGGAACTCAGGGCATCCACGTCAGCCAGCCAGGACGCTGTCTCCGACAGCCACGCCGCCTCAGCCACCACACTGGCTTGGATGCGTTCTGCCCATGCTCTCTCAAGAGCCTTCAAATTAACTTCGGCATCCTGAATTGCGATTTCCAGAGTCCTCAATCGCTCGGACTCAAACCGCTCCGTATGGGCGGTGGTTTGACGCCGATGCCAGTCGTCGGGCACATTCTTAGCCTGACTGCGGGTCACTTCCAAGTAATAACCGAAAGTCCGATGATAGCCAACTCTAAGCGACTTGATGCCAGATCGTTCGCGCTCCTCTTCTTCCAAGGCTAAGAGCGACTGACGCTGGTCCTCCAAGAGATGCCGATGCCCGTCAATGGCATCATCCGCGCCCGCCCGGATCAGAGGAGTATCCTCCCATCGGGCCGGCGCCGGCGCCTCCAACATATCCAACGTCTCAGCCAACCGGAGGACCCGCTCCCAGACTATGTCCCCGTGATACGTCCACCGTCCTGTCTCGTGCACCATCTTCCAAATCTCCGGCAGTTCTTTCAGCGCTGCCGCGATTCCTGCCGCATCCCGCGGTCGGCCTATCCCCATTACCAGGCGGGCCAAGCGACGGCTCAGGTCTCCCACCCGGGCCAGACGCTCCCGAAGCTGGGCTCGGGCCAGCGGCTCGGCCACCAAGGCCGCCACCGCCCGATGCCTCTCCTGCAGCGCCGAGGCATCGACTAACGGATGTTCCAGCCACTCCTTCACGCGTCGCGAACCCATAGTGGTCTCTGCACGGTCGATTCTACTGAGAAGCGAGTACGGTCCCTCAACAATGTCGAGCTGCTTCAGAGCCCGCTCGCTTACCATCATTTCGCCCGTCAGGGCATGCACCCGAATATCCTTGAGATGCTGGGGGGCACGGCCTGCCAGAGAGTCTAAGTATCGCCACAAGGCTCCGAGCGCCTCCTGCACCGCCGGCCGCCCTTCCAAATCCCAACGCCGGAGGCTCCCTAGGCCCATCTCCTCAACCACCAGGCGTTCCAAGCGCAGGGGGTCCGTCCGCCGGAAATAGGTCCCGGCATCCACCTTAAGCCGCCCGCCTGTCCAGGGGACATCGGCATTACTCAAATACTCATCGGGACGCCACACTGCCCACAACTGCTCCAACCGCCGCTGCTCGTTGGGATCTGCAGAGCACTCAGCCACATGCAAGGTGCCCGTGGACAACTCTGCGGCCAAGGCCACCCATCCCGCCCGGTGTTGGTAGAGCACCCCCAACCGAGGAGCGGCCATGCTGTCCTCCTCCGGAATTACGGTGCCCGGCGTCAGCACACGCACGATTTGCCGATCCACCAGTCCTTTAGCTAACTGTGGGTCTTCCATCTGCTCAGCGATGGCGACGGTATAACCATTCTCCAGCAGTTGGCGTGCATACGAGCCCAGAGCATGGTAAGGGATGCCGCACATCGGAACTCTCCCGTCCCGCGAAGTCAGCTGCAAATCCAGCACGGGGGCTGCGATTTCAGCGTCCCCCTCGAACAGTTCATAAAAATCTCCCAGTCTAAAGAGCAACAGGGCCTCGGGCTGTTGGGCCTTGAGGCGCCAATATTGTTCCAGCATGGGCGTTCCCTTTTTTGTCTGTGTCATCGTGACATCCCTCGCCCGAGGCTGGCTGCCAGCCACAGTCCTTCGGCTAGTCCTCGTCTGCTGACTCGGAGCCAAGGCCACTCCGCCCGGTCCCACAGGGACTCTAAAACGGCCAGCCCCCCCGGTAAAATGCGTCGTCGAAGCGGGTCTAGATGTTGAAACTGATCGGGTCGATCCTGCAGGGCTTCGGCTAATAAGCGGGCATCTCGCCGGTTGACCTGCTCTCGACCGCACCAGGCAGCCAGCGCCAAGGCGGTGCCGCCCACCGCCGCCGGTTTACTTAGGACCGGGAGTTCGGGCCAAGTCATGAGAGAAGGTTGCCGCGCGGCCCCCCAGGGCAAGGATACGACCCCCGTCCGCGTGACAATTTCGGTGCTGCCTCCGCCAATGTCAAGAAGTCCGTCGGTCTGGACATCTTCAGCGGCCACGGCCAGAAAGGCCAGTCGCCCTTCGGCACTGCCGGTCAAATCCCACCAATCTCGCAACACGGACCGCAAATCTTCTCTAAGCGGGGTGTTTTGCCGCAGAGCCTCACCGCCGGCCGCCACTGGCTCGGCACCGTGGCGGTGAGCCAGGGCACGCCAGACGCCTACTTGATCCAGAAGCGCTTTTTGCCCAGGGGACTCAAACAGGTTGAATAAGCGTTGTTCGCGGACGAGCGGCCGATTGAGGCGCTCGGCGATAAGAAGGGTGCTGCTGGTGGAACCAATCTTAATAATGGCCGCTGGGGGCACGAGGTGTCTCCGCCTTCCTGGCCGGGGGCGACCCGACAGTCCTATCCATCAATCGACCTGATTAGCGGTATTATACCAAATCGCCCTGGGATCCCCCACCTAATGCAGGAATCCCG
>JAJZAN010000156.1 GCA_021799435.1 Bacillota bacterium
AGACCCCGAACAAATTCAGACTGGCGAGATCCATGCTTAATTCCTCATGGATCTCGCGTGCGCCCGCCTCAGCAGGATGTTCCCCGCGTTCGATCATGCCCCCCGGCATACCCCAAGTTTTCTGGTAAGCATGTTTGACGAGGAGTACCTCGTCCTGGCATAGAATGGCAACCTTGACCCCGAGCGTCACCGGCCAATGGTCCATATTTGGGATGCCACGAGGGGTTATGGACAGATCAGATTTCAAAACCTTCCACATCCAAATCGAAATAATGATAAGCTGTGCGACGGTTCTGCAGCCAGGATTCCAAGGGAATAATCCAGGCTCGGTATTTCATGAGGTTTCGGGCATGAGCAACGGGTACGAATTGGATATCCGAGATCTCCTCCGAGTCCAGTGCCCCGATGGTGCCCCCGCAAATGGCGGCCTCGTAGTAAACCTGCAGATACTGGCCCCACTGGGCCGTTCGGTATTCCGTAATGAACGCCACGTTGCCCGCCTCAACGTCATAGCCGGTTTCTTCTTTGGCCTCTCGCACAGCGGTATGAAGAAGCGGTTCCCCTATTTCGGATGAGCCTTTGGGTAAACACCAACCATGCTCATCCTTCACCAGCAACACCTTTCCATCCTCAATAATGACCACGCCGGCCGCCACGTTGTGGGAGGAATGGACCATGGGGGCATCAACCTTTCATGGATGTTTTGGGGTATGCGGACGTCGGCCTCCCGCCGTTCACAACAGTCGCCGCATATGCCGATGCCCGCCGATAGGCCCTCGTCATTAACCATAACGCAACCCGCAGCCGGCATCTCGGCCGGCGATTAGTTCCATGAGGGATTGTCCCCATCAATCTGGTGCCATCAAGAGGGTTTTTTGACTCGCGGTGTGACGCTCCCGTGAGTCAACGACCGGCCGTATGCGCTGGCGGGATGTGGTGTGAGAACCCCACCGTCAACGCTCGCACCAGGTTGTAGACATTCGGCGACCCCAGCCCGGTGGCGGGATCCCAATTGGGGGTTGCGGCATAGCCATTGGACCCCGTCGTGACGTCATGGAAGGCCAAATGGTAATAGCGAGACCGACCAATCTGATATAGCTTTGGGTTGATAAATCCCAAGGGTTTGCCGTTCACCTGATTAGCGAGGGCGATAAAGGCCGCCCAGGTGGGCCCGCACGCGCTATCTCCGCCAATGGGCCCGACGTACCCGTTATAGGCAATCCGCAGCGCGGTCTGGGGGGATGCATCACACGCGGCGTCTGGAATCCCCCGCATGGCTTCGGATGGTTTGATTCCGGGGTTCACCTGCCAAGAGGGGCGCTTAAAGATCCGGCTGTAGCCGCCACCGCCCAAGGACCACGCCCGTTCACTCAAATACCCGCCATCTTGGCGAAGGGTGAGCTGTGTGCCGCCGAGCGCTGTCACCCAAGGACTGGAGGCTGGGAAATTGACGTTATAGCGGTAGGGTAAAACCGTATAAGGTGGGTGAGGACCACCGGTATCCGTCGCGCCCCAATCACCCGTGCCTTTCAGGATGGTCGTGCCGCGCAGTGCCAGCAGCTGCAGGACATGATTAATCGCTGCCATCTCGGAATGCGACCATACGGACTCTGGCGCGCTCGCCGAATACGAGACAACAGCGCTCACGTGATAGTTCAAAATGTACCAAAAGCCATCAATCGCGGGGGTATCTTCGACGAACACAATCTTCGCATCCGGGGCAAAGCCGTGCACCATTGAAGCGTCTAGGGTCGCTTCGAGGTCCCAGCTCTTATGGACCGGGACGGGTCCCCGCACATGCACAAACCGCATCTGCGCCCTGGGCAGATGATACAAGGCCGAAAACTGCGCCAGATTCTGGCGGATTGTTGCGGCATCGATATTTGGCACGACAATGGCGACAGTTTGGCCTTGGCCTTCATACCCTAAGGCATACAGTGGTGTCACATCGTACGCGGTCCGCAGTTGATCCAGGGTGTACCCGTGGGTTGTTGGATCCGGGGCGCTGGCGTGGCTCGCCGTTCGGGAGAGCCTGGCGGGACCCGGGGCCGCTGCCGAAGACGGCCCGTATCCTCCTGCCGTCAGCAAAGTGCCCATAATGATTCCACCGATTGTCACATTCATACGATTCATTCATATCACCCAGTTCAGATTACCACCAATATCCATCACGGCCACTGCATCAAGGCCAGGTCCGTTGACAGGGATTCGGCGTTTTCCTACAATTCGTAGAAAAGGAGGAGCCGGATGGAGAAGGGCGGGCTTAAGGAGAAGGTTCTCCGCATCGTGCAGCAGCATGGACCCATCAGTGCCCCCGACGTCTCGGAGCATTTGCGCCTGGAACGGGAGATTTCGCTTAATGCGGTGCAAACGGTGCTGAATCGGCTGGTGGTTCAGGGACGTTTGGTGCGGACAGGCACGCGGCGTCGCTATGTCTATGAGGCGCAGTTGTCTGATGCTCTGGCCAAAGAAACGGCCACCCATGCGGCCATGGATTTGTTGTCGCACTCCGATGAGGCCGGCCTGGCCTACTTTGTGGAAGCCATTGACCGGGTGCGCCCCGACGCGGTCGAAAAGCTGGAGCGCCTGCTTCAGGAGCGCCGCGCCCGAGGCAAGGAATCATGAGAGCGCAAGAGTGGTGGTCATCTCGTGGGTACGCCATAACGGGGATTGTCTGGTCCGCTGTGCTCGTAGCGGCCCTCACATTCGGCTTCGTCAGCGCACTGAGACACATGGTGTGGATGTTTCACATGCACCGCATGGTGTCGCCATGGCTGTGGGGTGTCATCGGGGTGCTGGGAATCGCCCTGTGCCTGTTCTGGTATCGCGTCGGTTTAGGCATGGCCAGTTACCGGGCTCAGCGCCAACGGGTCTGGATGGCGCTGGCTGAGCGTCTGAGCCCCCTTCCCCAATCCTTGCCCAGCTCTCTCAGCCAACTGGCCGAGTGGCACTTGGCGTCCGACAACGGGGAACGCTATGCCTTGACGTGGGGGTTGCTGCGATGCCATGTAGCCATTTCCCATAGTCTATGGGATACCTTGGATCCAGAAGCCCGACAGGCAGTTTTGCATCACGAGGCGCAGCACGCCCGGGTCCACGATCCACTGCAGCAGGTGATTCTTCAAGTCTTAGCCGGCGCGCTTAGACCCCTGGGCCTTGGCATGGTCTACCAGCGGTACCTCGTCCAACGGGAGATTAACGCCGACAAAAGGGCCTTAGCTGCCAGTCAAGGGGACGACCTTCCCCTTCTAACGGCACTTCAAGCCGCCGTGGGAGCCGACACGGGGATGGTGTCCTCCGTAGGATTGGTCGGCGCGCTGGAGGCTCGTCTGCACTATCTGGAAACGCATGAGTCGCCCCTGTGGCCGCCATCCGGACTGCCCATTCGTCTCTGGATGTCGCTGGGCGCGGTATTGGTGACGCTGACTGAAGGCTTGTTGGTGTGGTGCCATTGGTAGCGGACACGGAACCCCACCCTTGACAGGGTTGATAGATAGGTTTATATACTACGTTATGTAGTAAACATAAATTAAGAGGATGAACAATCAGAGGCCAGGGAGGAACCGAACGATGAATACGACGACAAAGCGCTTGCGATGGATGGCTCCTGCAGCAGCGATGGGCATGGTGTTGGCGAGCGTTGGCACCGCCGCGGCGGCTTCCAAGACGCCTGCAGTGCATGGGGTGTCGGGAGCGCAGATGAAATCCGTTTCCAAAGGAGTCCTGCGCGGCGTTCCCAGTGATGTGCTGGTGGGAGCCGCTACAAGTCCCGCAATGGGCATGGGGACCGGGACATTTTACATCGACAGCATTGGCAAGAAGATGACGTGGCGGGTGCCTCTCTCGATGGGCGCCAACGCGTTCCAGTCCGCCATCGTGGGCAGCGTGGCCTATGTTCCCACCATGGGGGGCAAGACTTACGTCGTGAGCTTGGTTTCGCATAAGGTCACCAAGATGTTTATGAGCCCGATGGGGGATCGCGCGGCCGTGGCCGCCCCGGCCAATCACTTGTTGCTGCTTTTCGGATCGACCAACGTGACGGCTTATTCTCTGCCATCACTGAAAAAAGTGTGGCAACTTGACCAAGGGGGCAACGCGCTCACCGTTGCGGGGCACAATGCCTATCTATCGGGAAATGCGGCCAGCACGACGAGCGTCATCAACCTCGGCACAGGCCATGTGGCGGGCTCCATTGCGGTTGGCCACATCGAGGACGCGGTCTATGATCCCGAGCGTCACACGCTCTGGCTGGCCAACTGGACTAACGGCGACATGACCATTGTCAACACCCGCAACAATCGGGTTCTCAAAACGGTGCAGCGAGCAGAGGGCGGCGGTTTCAACATGAACAATATGATGGGCTCTATGGGCGGGTTCATGCAATTGGCCGTGGCGCCATCCGGACGCCAGGTCTACGCGGCGTCGTTCAGCGGCAATGTGATGGTTTATAACGCGATGAAGAACAGCTTCGCTAAGGACATCCCGGTTGGTTCGATGGCACGGCTTAGCGGCATCGCCGTCGATCCCTCCGGTCAGTATGCCTACGTGACGGTGGAAAACCAAAAGCGGACGGTCTCTATCTCGCTCAAGACCGATAAGGTGGTGTCGAGCCAGGCAGGATTGCTTTCCAACCGCTGGTCTGTGGCTAAATAGGGACTTCACGTCCGCGGACCACTCCTAGAGACGGGGGTGGTCCGTATTTTTTGAGGTGGCTCGATGAGGTGCGGGACGATGGGGTATGATCGCAAATGGCCCCCCTTTTTGGGGACGGTACGACAAAGCCGAGGAGACACTCATGACAGGATTGACCGACGCAGCAACATTGCACAATGGTGTGAAGATGCCCTGGCTGGGGCTTGGCGTGTGGATGGCCGCGGATGGCGAAGAGGTGCAACGCGCCGTGCGCTGGGCTATCGAGATCGGGTACCGCCACATTGATACCGCGGCTGTCTATCGCAACGAAGTGGGCGTGGGACAAGCCATCAAAGACAGCGGCATCGCCCGCGATGAGCTCTTTGTGACCACCAAGGTGTGGAACGCCAACCAAGGATATGAGACAACCTTGGCTGCTTTTGACGAGAGCATGAAGAAACTTCAGCTGGATTATCTCGACCTGTACCTGATTCACTGGGCAGTCCCGGGCAAGTATTTGGAGACCTGGCGCGCCTTGGAGAAGCTGTACCGCGATGGACGGGTCCGGGCTATCGGCGTGGCCAACTTTATGCCGGAGCATCTGCAGGATGTGATGGACCACAGTGAAGTGAAGCCCATGGTGGACCAGGTGGAATTTCACCCGCTGCTGACGCAGCGGCCCCTGCTGGAGTTTTGCCGTGCTAACCAAATCCAGTTGGAAGCGTGGAGTCCCCTGTTCCGGGGCGGAGAAGTGCTGTCCGATCCGGCCATTGTGGAGATCGCCAAGACGCATGGCAAGACTCCCGCTCAGGTGATTCTGCGCTGGGACCTGCAACAAGGGGTGATTACCATTCCCAAGTCGGTCCATAAAGAGCGCATCCAGGAGAATTCCGAAGTCTTCGATTTTACCCTGTCGGCTGAGGAAATGGACCGCATCGCGGCACTGGACGCCAATCGGCGAGCCATTGACTACGATCCCTACAACGTCGACTTCTAGGATCGCTTGAAACGCACAACGACCCCGTTCTGAGCTCACGCTCGCCAGAACGGGGTCGTTCTCTTGGGACAATTCGTGGAGCTATCCGTCTCCGCATCCCTGCGCTAAAAGCCGAAAAAGTCTGACGAACCCGTAGTCGGAGACGGGCTCTGTCGATACAATGAAATGAGTACCATCCACAGAACCACTGCCCCCCCCAAGCCGGACTGATCTGAGGCCGGCGCCTTCAGTTGTCTTGAGAAAGAGGTGTGCTTATGGCAAGAGATGAAGCTAGGCGTCCCGTCCAAGCTGAGGACTACTGGAACCTAAAAACGATTCATGACCCCCAGATTACTAAAGATGGCCGCCTGGCCAGCTATTTCGTCGAGAAGGCGGACCAAGAGAAGGACCGCTATCATCGTGCGATTCACGTGCGAGACCTGGCCGCCAAAAGGACCGGCGTCCTACATAATCCTGGGGAGAGTGCCCGAGGTCTGGCCGTATCCCCAGACGGTACTCAGGTCGCATGGGTGGCCAACCACCACAACCTGAGCCGAGTCCAGGCAGCGCGTCTGGAAGACATTCTGGCCCAAGCCGACGAAGACGCATCCGACCGCGTTGATATCAAGTGTTTGTTCGAGCAGAAGTCGTTAGGCGATGCCCTGCATTGGTCCCCAGACGGGGAGTCTCTGTTTGTGGCGCAGGTGCGGATGGATGAAAGCCAAGACGGGATTCGCGTCTATACGTCGCCGCGCTACAAGGCGGACGGCTCGGGATTGGTCGACCCCGTGACGACGGAGATTTGGCAAGTGTCTCTGGACGGGGCTTCGCATCGCCGCATCCTGTCCCGCCCTGGCGCCATCATGACATCGGCCCTGTCGCCGGACGGCCGCCAGTTTGCTTTTACGGCCGCCCATACCGATGACATGTTTGTTTTTGTTCAGGATCTGTTGCTTACCGATGTCGCCAGCGGAGAGACGCGGACGGTATTTTACGGCAACGGCATGACATTGCTTCCTTCATTCAGCCCGGATAGTCAGCGACTGGCCTTCTTAGCTTCCCGGGACGACTTGGTGGCGGACGGGACCGTGTCGGTGTGGCAGGTGGACGTCAACGGCGGATCAGCCCAGGATCTGGTGCCGAACTTTGACCGGCCCGCTCTGGCCATGGCCCGGAGCGACCTTCGTTCTGCGATGAGTGCGTCGGCACCGTCCTTCACGGCCGCGGGCCGCTCGGTCCGCTTCTTGGCCACGGACCAGGGCGTGTCGCGGCTCTATGAGGTGGACACGGAGTCCGGGGAGATGAAAATCGTAACGCCCGAGGGGCGCATGGCGGTGGGGCAGTATGCCCAAGCCGACAGTGGTTCAATCCTATACACGGCCAGCGGCTCTATCACCCCGGATGAGCTCTATTGGCTGGATCCAGAGGGAGCGGAGCACACGGTGACCAGCCTCAATGAGGAGATGAGGGAGTCATGGGACATTCGGCCGGTGCAGTCTTTCCACTTCACGGGGGCGGATGGCTGGGCTATCCAGGGCTTCTTGCAGCTGCCCCCCGATCAGTCGAGCAAGGAAGGCCCGTATCCTCTGGTTCTAGAGATCCATGGCGGGCCCCGCGGAAGCTTCGGGTACGGTTTTAAGTTTGAT
>JAJZAN010000157.1 GCA_021799435.1 Bacillota bacterium
GGCTTGGGGTCAATTTTGCAGATCCCGGCCAATCCCTTCCCACAAAACCGCATCCCGTCGTGGAATATTGGGGGAAAATTCTTTTTCCGCTGTCTTTAAGGCTTTGTCCCTCAAGGCTTCCAGGACAACGCAAAAGGCTCTATTTGAAATCATTAATTGACCGTGGCGAACCGCTGCCCCCAAAGTATAAGGCCATACTCTTCGCGGATGCTCCGGATGTGGAATTGGTTTGGCCTGGTAAGACTCGGGAAGTAACCAATGTGGTGTTGCCGTTTCAATCAATTGAGCAAATTGATGAACCGCGGGCGGAAAAACCAGATCCCCAACTCGGCTTTCTATGGGACGCGGACACTGGGCGTCAAATAGGAGGATGGAGCAATAAACTTATATGGGGCGATAACAAGCTGATACTGTCGTCATTGAAGAACGGCCCTCTTCGTCGGGAGATAGAGGCTCAGGGTGGGTTAAAACTAGTGTATATTGATCCGCCGTTTGATGTAGGGGCTGACTTTTCTGTGAACATAGAAATTGGTGATGAAGTTGTAATAAAGGAGCCGAGCGTTATTGAAGAAGTTGCCTATCGAGATACTTGGGGCAAAGGTGCGGAGTCTTATCTGTCTATGATGTATGAAAGGCTCCGCCTAATTCATCAATTGTTGGGTGAAGACGGTAGCCTCTATGTTCATTGTGATTGGCGCATGAATAGTTCTTTACGGCTGGTTCTAGATGAAATTTTTGGCAGCGAAAACTATTTGAACCAGATCACGTGGCGACGCGTCTACTCACATAGTGACGCTAAACGGTATGGAATAGTTGATGATACTGTTTTGGTCTATACAAAATCGGACCGGTACATCTTTAATAAGCAATTCAAAGACCATTCAGAATCATACGTTAAGTCGCATTATGGGCAGATGGACGAAAATAGTCGTCGGTTCCGGCTTGTGACTTTATCCGCAGCCGGTTCCGGACCTAGTCGCCGATTTGGCAACCAGATTATCGCTCCCCCACCAGGACGGCACTGGGCGTGGTCGCAAGAACGGATTGATGAAGGTCTGCGCACCGGAAGAATCGTGTTTTCAGCTAAAGGTCAACCTAATATCAAGCAATATCTTGATGAGACAGAGGGAACGGTAATCCAAACTATTTGGGATGACGTTCACCCTGTTAACCCTATTTCTGCTGAAATGCTAGGATATGCAACACAAAAACCCGAATCATTACTTCAAAGAATTGTCTCAGCGTCGAGTAACGAAGGCGACCTTGTTGCTGATTTCTTCTGCGGTTCTGGCACGACGTTGGCCGTCGCTGAAAAACTAGGCCGCAAATGGATTGGCTGTGATCTGGGCCGCTTTGCCATCCACACATCTCGCAAGCGTCTCATTGGGGTGCAACGCGAACTCAAAGTGCAAGGCAAGCCCTACCGCAGTTTCGAAATCCTCAATCTTGGGAAATACGAGCGTCAATATTGGGTCGGCATTAACCCCAACTTGCCCGACGAAGAACGTCAACGGCAAACGCTGCAACGCGAAGAGCATTATTTGACGTTAATTCTTGAAGCATATAAGTCGGAACGGCTCTTTCAACTCCCGTCCTTCCATGGGCGGAAGGACTCCGCTTTGGTAGTCGTGGGACCCGTCGATGCCCCGGTGTCCCGCGAACAGATCTTGGAAATTGTGGCAGCGTGCCGACAGCACCATGTCGTTCGGGTTGATGTGCTGGGATTTGAGTTTGAAATGGGTTTGGTGCCTTATGTACGAGACGAAGTGCGAGCGCAAGGGGTGATGATGAGTCTCAAGTATATTCCGAAGGATGTGTTTGACCGTCGGGCTGTGGAACGCGGACAAGTCACCTTTTATGATGTGGCGTATGTTGAAGTGGGCACTCAGGTCAAGGGACTCTCGGCTGCGGTTACCTTAAAGGATTTTGGCGTGTACTATCAACAGGACGATCTCAATGTGCTGGCCGAACAATTGAAGAACGGTGCGAGTAAGGTGACGGTGGAAGGCGGACACGTGGCGAAAGTCACCAAGGATAAGCAGGGTCAGGTGACGCGGGAGGTGTTGACGAAGAAATGGTCGGACTGGGTCGATTACTGGGCGGTCGACTTTGATTTTGAACGCCGTCAAGAAATCATCCGAGTCGTCGACGCGGAGGGGACAGACCGGGAAGTCTGGACGGGCAACTACATCTTTGAAAACGAATGGCAATCTTTTCGTACGCGGAAAGATCGCACCCTGGAGCTGACGAGTGCGCCGCATACCTACTCTCAGGCGGGGCGCTATAAGATAGCCGTGAAGGTCATCGACATCTTTGGGATTGACACCACAAAAGTTGTGGAGGTGAGGGTGTCATGAAGTGGGCTGAGATCTTTCCTCAAGATCCGCACGTGCTCTTGGAGCCCGCCGTCCGATGGTATCCGGGGGTTGACGACGAGTCGGCGACCTCGCCACAAGCGGTCATGCCTCCTCTGGTTCAGAGCATTCGAGAGGGCGTGGCCCGCTGGCGTACCGATGGCTACCCCGGAGTCAGTGAGACGAGTCGGGCGTTGCTCCGGTGGTGGTTCGACACGGATCACCTGCTCATGGGTTCTGACGGCATTTCCCGACTTTTCCGGTATTATTTTGCGCAACGCGAAGCCATCGAGACGGTCATTTGGCTCTACGAGGTGGAGCGGGCGCGGGAACCGTATGCGCTCATGAAATATGATGGGTCCGGTCAGGTGTCTCGTGGGTTGTTCTCCGAAGATTGGACGCGTTATGTGCTAAAACTGGCCACAGGGACAGGAAAAACCAAGGTGTTGAGTTTACTCATCGCCTGGTCCTACTTTCATAAGCTCTATGAGCCGGACTCTGATTTGGCGCGCAATTTTCTCGTGATTGCCCCCAATATTATCGTCCTGGACCGATTAAAGACTGATTTAGACGGCGCACGAATTTTCTGGGCGGATCCGATTCTGCCTGATAATGGTTATGCAGGCCAAGCCTGGCAGGATGAGTTTCAATTGACGGTCCATCTGCAAAATGCGGTGCATGTCACCCAAAACACCGGCAACCTGTTCTTGACGAACATTCACCGACTCTATCGCACCGACAAGGCTCCCGCCTTCACGGATACCAATACCTTGGAATATTTTTTGGGGCCGAAGCCCGTCAGCAAGACCACCGATGACACCGTGGACTTGGCGCCGTTGATTAGTGAACTCCCGGATCTGCTGGTGCTCAATGACGAGGCGCACCATATTCATGATGAGCAGCTGGCATGGTTCCAAACGATTGCCGACCTCGTTGGCCAGTTTCGCTTGCGTGAGCGCGCCGTGTCCGCCCAAATCGATGTGACGGCGACCCCCAAACATGCCGACGGCGCGATCTTCGTGCAAACCGTGAGTGATTACCCATTGGTCGAGGCGATTCGTCAAGGCGTGGTGAAGCGCCCCGTGTTGCCCGATCAAGCGTCTCGGGCCAAGCTCCGGGAGCGGCCGAACGAAGATTATGGAGAGCGCTACGCGGATTACCTCCATTTAGGCTATCTGGAATGGGCCAAAGTCACCGAGGAATTTCAGCCAACCGGCAAGAAACCTATACTGTTCGTAATGACCGATGACACCAAAGACTGCGATACGGTTCAGGAATATCTCGAACGTTGCTACCCTGCCTTACGACCCGTGCTGGTTATTCATACCAAAAAGAATGGCGACCTCGCGGAAGGCAGCAGCAACCAAAGTAAAGCGGAACTCCAAAAGCTGCGGGAGCTGGCGAATACGATTGATGACCCTACCAATCCCTTTAAGGCGATTGTTTCGGTGATGGTGCTGCGGGAAGGCTGGGACGTGCAAAACGTGGTCACCATTGTCGGTCTTCGCCCCTTCAAGGCCAAGAGTCAAATCCTCCCGGAACAAGCGCTGGGACGCGGACTGCGCCGGATGTTTCGGGGAGAGCCGGTCTCTGAACAAGTTAGTGTGATTGGCACCGATGCCTTCATGGATTTTGTCGAGCGGATCAAGGCCGAAGGTGTGGAACTGGACTATCAGCCGATGGGACCGCAGAGTCCACCCAAAGGACCGTTGACCATTCAGGTGGACCGAGGCAATCCCAAGAAAGATATCGACCGACTCGACATCACGCTACCGGAGCTTAGCCCACGTATCTATCGGGAATACAAGAATTTTGGGGAGTTGGACTGGAGTGCGGTAGACCATCCGCGATGGCCCATCAAGCAGTTTTCCGATGCCAAGCAGCGAGAGATCATCTTTCGGGACATCGACACGGAAGGTGTGGATCATACGACCGTGTTGGACATGGCCTTGGACCCTAACCCCAATCATGTGGTGGGCTATTTTGCCCGAACCACTATGCGGGATCTCCGGCTGGTGGGTGGCTTTGATGTGCTGTTTGGAAAGCTGAAGCGGTTTTTGCAGGACGATCTCTTCAATGAACCCGTTCACTTAGACGACCTTAACATCCTGCGCAATCTTTCCGAACCGGAGATCACGGCGTCCATTTTCGATACGACGAAACGCGCTATCAATGCCTTGACGGTACGCGACAAGGGCACCACGCGGATTCAAAACACCATTAAACTCAGTCAGAAGAAGGCTTTCTTGGTCAAGGACCAGGGGTTTCTGATTCCGAAAAAATCGGTTTTTAACAAGGTGGTGGGCGATAGTCAGTTCGAATTGGATTTTGCGTCCTTCTTGGACGGGTGTGAGGATCTCGTTTCGTTTGCTAAAAATTATCAGAGTCAAGGGTTCGCGATCGAATACCACAACGCAGATGGGGGCATTGCCCGCTACTTCCCCGATTGGTTTGTGAAGGAAACGGACGATCTGATCTGGCTCATCGAAACCAAGGGGCGTGAGGATGTCGACGATCCGCGGAAGTGGGACCGACTCCAACAATGGTGCCAAGATGCTTCCATACAAGATACCATGAAATCGTTCAAGGCGCTTTACGTACCTCAAGAGCGGTGGGACAAATATCGCCCACGGACATTTAAGGAATTAACACACCTCTTCTTCTCAGTTGAGCCAACGGGAAGTCACGAATGAAAGACACGTTAAAGCCCAATCAGCCCCCTAGGCCCATTTCGTGGGGATGGTATCCCGCCGTCGGGATCATAAGCGGCGTTGCAGGGGCTGGAGTATTCGATCTATTCGCCCATGTGTCCGTCTCCCATTCGTGGACCACGGTAGGGCTGATCGCGACCTTAACGGGGGTTCTCGCCGCGCTGCTCGGCGTGATGATTGCGTTTGTGGTCGCGTTTCAATGGCTTGTGTTTGATCGCCGTGTTGACAAACGAGTGCAACAACATCGAGACGAACTGGAGGGTGAGTTGCAGGCCTACGTGCGGCGGCGGGTGCAGGCCATCGGAGAATTGACCATTGCCTGGACTCAACCGATATACGAAAGGGAACGGGTTGCTCAACGCGTCTTAGATATGGCTCCAGATACACCCAATCTTGCACCCTTAATGGCATGGACCTATCTCCAAGAAATGATCCGCATGGATTATCAACCCAAGCGCCCCTCTGTGACTCCAAAGATGGTCGAAAGGGCACGGCAAGAAGTGCTCGAGAACGCGGCACGATGGGCCAACCAAGCATTGCAGTCAAGCGAGTATCACGATCGGGGATTTCCGGAATGGGTGATGGCATTGGTGTCGGCTTGGCGGAAAGAACCTCATGTATGTTTGGAATACTTACCCGCGGCAATCGCAAATGGCTTTGTCAACCACGATGAGCTACTGCACAACGATGAACTGTGGATGATATTGATAAGTAGTACGCATGCAGATGAAAAAGTCTTGGATGAGATATTGGCAGTTATAGGATTTAAACGGCCCACGCCATCCGAAGTAGAAAGTCATTGTCGGGTTCTCGATAACTGGCAACGTGCGCAATATTGGGGGGTGTCCCGTAACACAGGCAACGCACAAAAAGTGATTCTGCAGAGGATCAAACACTCTCACGATGAGTCCATAACGTGGGAGGTGTTTAGTCCAACAGATCTTTCTTCTGAAGAGTCGAGTTTCGAGGCCGTTCTTCAAACCGTGCAAACACAATTCATTCCTGTGCGACTGATTCCTGGGGACTATCGTACATATGCCGCGAGTCCTAGGGCATAAAGCCATGGAACCTGAGTCTCGGGCGGGGTGTTGGGTACACTTGGGAATTAGAAGATTCTGACCGAGTGATGCCGTCTTTCACGATGGAAGATGAGTATTCGCATTATATGTTCTATTATTAAGATTTTTAAAATGCGTCATCTTGTTTGAATTCCTCCGCGAGCTGTTCGGCGCTTCGCTCAATGACATATGTAATCGCCAATTCTCTGTCTGATGACCATATATCGTTGGTTATCTGACGCAATATATGTTGCCCAAACATTTTGCTTATTACCAAGATACTGGGCCAGCACAGTATTGTTTACTGAAGACATGTGTTTCCCTCCTACCAGGTTACCTCCCTATCGTATTGACAGCCGCTTGACCAGTGATGTTGCTTATGACTCCGTTGGATTCCAATAGATTAGATATTCGACATCAATGTTTCTTTTTCCTCCCCGCCCATGAAGCTTTGATTGAAATGATTCCACGATGAATCTTTTCATGGCCGGCAAGTTGTCTAGAGACTTTGCCCTTACTTGCCCACACTCAATGCCACCCCCTTCAATTACCGCTGCAACTTTTGGTTCTCTTCTGCATAAGCCAGAAGTCAAAAACAACTCGAGGGTTGCCGGATTTCAGAACGTAGCGTGAGGCTTCAGACGTTAATCTCAAACGCGAATGCTTCGTCAATGGGCTTACCGAGATGTGGTAAAATACTCTAGTCGTTCACTGCGCTCGGCTTCGTCCCCGAAGGCGGGTTCGGTTACAGCGCAACTTGCGTTCTTGGCAAAAAAAATCTTATCGGGGGTGGTGCTTATGTCGAGACTTCTCAACGCGACATTGGACGGATTCGATGTCAATCTTTGTGTTGTGAGAGCTTTTTCCGCTGTGCGGAAAATTCGGGCTGTGGATAACTTTTTATGGCATTATATGCCAGATATGAGTCGTGCTGTCCATGACAGCAGGGTTTGCCCGGGACGCGTAGGCCGCGGCGATCGCTGACCACCCAGGCCCAAATTCCGGTGCCCGGCGCCGGTTTTTTGTCAGACCGTGAAAATTGGTGTGAGGGGACCGTGTGGGGCCTCAGGCCTTAGGCGCTCCAGACCA
>JAJZAN010000158.1 GCA_021799435.1 Bacillota bacterium
ATTACCGACGCAATTATTGAATCTTTCCCATTTCATCCCGCCTAGGATTGGATTAATATCAAGGGGACGTTCATCGATGTTTTGCAGAAGGAGGCCTTCCAGACATGATTGCATGGAAGATTGGCGGCGAACAAGGTGAAGGCATCGACTCCACCGGAGACGTACTCGCCACAGTTGCCAATCGCATGGGCTATTTCGTTTACGGGTATAAGCACTTTTCTTCCCGCATCAAAGGCGGTCACACCACCTACAAAGTGCGCATCGCCAATCGCCGGGTTGAGGCAGCTATCGAAAAGACCGATATTTTGGTCGCGCTGAACCAAGACACCATCGACAAGCACAGCCACGAGGTCAACGGCGGTTTGGTGCTGGCTGACAGCGCCTTTAACCCAGTTTTGCCAGAACACATTCACGCGACTCTGATTCCTTTGCCCCTAACCGAAATTGCCAAGTCCCACGGATCCGTTGTCATGCGCAACATGGTTTCGGTCGGGGCATCGGCCGCACTTCTGAACCTGCCTTTGGAACCGTTTTTGTCCTATATTGAATCCAAATTCGGACGCAAAGGTCCGGAAATCGTCAAAGCCAACCAGAACGCCCTCATGGACGGATTCAACCGCGTGAAAGACGAGTTCGGCCAAGTGTCTCGGTTAAAGCTCGACAACCCCGTTCCAGGAGACCGTCTCGTCATTACCGGCAATGACGCCATCGCCTTGGGCGCGATTGCCGGCGGTTGCCGCATCATGTGCGGCTATCCCATCACCCCAGCCACCGATATCATGGAATCCCTCATCAAGTGGTTCCCCTTGGTGGGCGGCACCGTGGTGCAGATGGAGGACGAGCTGGGATCCATGAGCGCCTGTATCGGTGCTGGATACGCCGGCGCTCGGTCCATGACGGCAACCTCGGGTCCCGGTTTTTCACTCATGCAGGAAGGCCTGGGTTTGGCCATGATGGCGGAAATTCCGGTGGTCGTGGTAGACACCCAGCGGAGCGGCCCGTCGACCGGCATGCCCACCAAGCAAGAGCAGTCTGACCTCTTGTCCATGATTACCGGCGGTCACGGCGACGGACCCCGCGTGGTGCTGACGCCCAGTACGCTGGAAGAATCGTTTGAAGATGGGCACGAAGCCTTCAACATTGCCGACGCCCTGCAAACCCCGGTTATCATCGCCACCGACCTGTCTCTCGCCCTCTGGTCGCAGAGCATTGACCGGTCCGATCTGAACGGTCCCGCCGTCCAGATTGACCGCGGCCCCATCTTGAGTGGGGACGATCTGCAGCGGTTGGGTGAGGAGGTCTTTCTGCGGTACCAAATCACGGAAACAGGCGTGTCGCCGCGGAGCTTGCCGGGCAGCCTAGGCGGCCAGTACCTGGCCACCGGGGTAGAGCACCAAGTCAACGGAAAGGTCTCCGAAGACCCCACAAACCGCGTCAAGATGATGGAGAAGCGGCTGCAAAAGCTGGAAGGCATTCATGCCATGCGTCAGGGTGTCAAATGGGAAGGGCCCCAGGATGCTGACCTGGTGCTGTTAGGCTTGGGCGCCACGGTCGGAGCCATGCGGGAAGCCAAAGAGGCGCTGGAGAAGGAAGGCCACCGTGTAGCCATCAGCTGGTTTAGGACCCTGTCGCCGTTCCCGGTGGAGCACTTCCAAAACGCCTTCCAGAAAGCGAAGAAAGTGTTATTGGTGGAACAGAACGCCACCAGCCAGGTGGGGCTCTTGATGCGGGCTGCCGGGGTATACGACGACAACCGCATCTCCACGCTGTTGAAGTATGACGGGGTGCAGTTCTTCCCCTCGGAAATCGTCGATGCGGCACGGCCGCTGCTCGAGACTTACGCGGAGGTGACTCGTTAATGGCAACCTTGCAAGATTTCAAGACCGCCGAAAAGTCTTGGTGGTGCCCGGGTTGCGGAGACTTCGGCGTGCTGGCCGCCATGCAGAAGGCTTTGGTCGCGGTGGGCGCTGAACCCAGCACCACAGCCATTGTGGCCGGAATCGGCTGTTCCGGAAAACTCGGCAATTATATCAACTCGTACAATATCCACGTGACGCATGGCCGCACTCTTCCGGCCGCGATGGGCATGAAACTGGCTAACCGCGACCTCTTGGTGCTGGCCGCAGGCGGGGACGGAGACGCCTACGCCATCGGCATGGGGCACTTCATGCACGCGCTCCGCCGCAACGTGAACGTCACCTATATCGTGATGGACAACCACGTCTATGGGCTTACCAAAGGTCAAACCTCGCCCACGTCCGAAAGCGGCTTCAAGACCAAGACCACGCCCAAAGGCAGCATTGACCGGCGGGTGCACCCCTTGATGCTGGCGGTATCAGCCGGTGCCACATTCGTGGCGCAAGGGTTCTCCAGCTGGCAGCCGCAGTTGGCGCGCCTCATTCAACAAGGAATTGAACATCCCGGATTCTCGCTCATCAACGTCATCTCCCCGTGCGTCACGTACAACAAGGTCAACACCTACGACTGGTACAAGAAGACGCTCACCAACTTGGAAGATGACCCCAGCTACAACCCGCACAGCCGGACCGAGGCTTTGGCGCGGCTGGATGCGACCGATGAGCTGGTCTGCGGCCTTGTCTACCAGGAAGAATCTGTGCCTTATGAGGACCAGGTCCCGGGATTTCGTGAGGAGCCGCTTATCCACCAAAATTGGAACGTGGATCCGAATACGTGGAACCAAATCTTAGCGAACTTCGACTGAGGCCACAACAAAAGCAAAGCGGCGCTGCCCTCTTGGACAGCGCCGCTTGCGATCATGACGGTTCTAATACCAATGGAAACTTTGCCAATGGGTGCCGAGTCTTCGGCACAACTCTTCCAGCAACTCAACGTCCGGGGCGGCAAATCGGGAGAATTCCGGACTATCCACATCCAAGCCCGCCACCACGACATCCTGACTGATAATGGGAATGACAACCTCTGACCGGGATGCGTCATCACAAGCGATGTGGCCGGGAAATTCCAGCACGTTGTCCACCACCAAAGTCTGTCGGTCCCCCAAGGCCGCACCCACCACGCCACGCTGGGGAGCAATCCGGGTGCAGGCGGGTTTCCCGGCAAAAGGACCCAGTACCCAGTCACCGCTGGCGCGTTCCAACAAGTAAAAACCCACCCAGTTGATGCGGGGCAGGAACTGCCCCAACAAGGCGGCTATGTTGGCTAGATTGGCGTTGAGATTCGTTTCACCCGATAGCACCGCGTCGGCAAAGGCCAATACGTCCTCAGGCCGCGCGGCCTCCTTCAATTCGATTTCCACGATTACTTCTTGAAGAAATCCGCGTTTCGGGCAATCGACAGTTGGTATTCAGAGGGGACTTCATCCTCTTCGTAAATGGCGTTGACCGGGCACTCCGGCTGGCAGGCACCGCAGTCAATACACACTTCCGGATCGATGTAATACTGCTCGGCATCATCCGTGGTGTGAATGCAATCCACGGGGCATACTTCAACGCAGGTTGCATCTTTGACGCCAATGCATGGGTCGGTAATTACGAAAGCCATCTGTCTCCTCCTCGTCTTATAGCGCGCCTGTGGCACACTAGTCAACTCATTTTACTATCCTCGTACAGAAAACGAAAGAGACCGCCGTTTGTTACGATCCCAGCATTACTGAACACTCGTCGACCACAAAGCGCCCGTCCCTCACGTCCACGCCGTTCAGTTCCAACCGACGCAGTTCCGGACACTCGTCGATTAAACGGGACAGGCGGAGCAGCACATCACACCACAATTCGGCCGTCTGTGCCGCCCGGACACAAGACGGCACCAGCCGCTCTGCGTCCTGGTCCGTCAGCGGAATCAGCCGAATCCGGCTTTCCCCATCTGTGCTGCGGACACCCATTATAGGACCAAACAACGGATCCCACATCATGGCAATGGACAACAATCCACCTTGGCCGAAATCAAGCGGGATCCCCATGTAATCCCACACAGGCATCAAATCGCGGTCGGCAACCATTCCTGGGCCCCGCTCCGCCAAAAGTTCCCGCAGAGCCCGGCGGGCCGCCCCCGCATCGCTGTGGGGCAGGTCGACTTCCCGACCCAACGGCTGAGCCAAGTATTGTCCATAATCGCGCACCCGGGCCAGAGCCCGCAATGCCGTCTCCGGAAACGCAAAGACCGGCACCCGCCTCTCCCCCGCCATGAGAAAGCGATGGGCGGCGGGATCCTGCAGCATAATGTTGGCCGCTATGGCCAGGGGCCGGGACCGTTTCGGAAGATACTCCCTCAACGTGTCTTCAATGGCGGCCACCACTAGAGCGGTTTCGCGCTGACTCACGGGCACGTAGAGAATCACCAACGCATCGATGCCGTCCTGGGACACGATTTCCTGAAGCGCGGTCCGATATCCCGCCGCCAAGTCCTCATATCCCACATCAATGCTCGCGGTCAACTCCAATCCCAAGGTGTGCGCGGTATCTTCAGCGATGAGCGTGCCGGCGGCACTGTTGGTGACGAGCCCGATCCGGTTTCCCTGTACGACCGGTTGGGTCGTGACAATCGACGCGACATCAAACAGTTCCTCCAAGGTATCCGCCCGGATAATGCCCGATTGCCGGAACAGCGCCTCAACGGGCGCGTCCGCAGAATCCCAGACCACCTGCTTAAACGTGACGTCGGTCCCTGTCCGTCGGGTGCGCGCGCTTTTGACGGCCAAGATGGGCTTGGTGCGCGTCAGACGGCGTGCGATCTGCGAAAACTTACGGGGATTGCCGAACGACTCCATGTACAGCATGATGGCGTCAGAGTCCGGATCATCCTGCCAAAACTGCAACAGGTCATTAACCGACACGTCTGGCTTGTCTCCCAAACTGACAAAGCTCGATATGCCGAGATTCATATCATCGGCATATCGCATGAGCGCCACGCCCAGCGCTCCCGAATGACTGGCCACCGCGAGGCGCCCACGGCGCGGCATCACATCGGCTAGACTGGCATTGAGAGACAGCGCCGGATTAGTATTGACGAGCCCCATGGAACTGGGGCCGACCAAACGGATGCCGGCCCGCCGCAATTTCGTGACGATGGTTTCTTGGAGGGTGGCATCAATCCCGGAGGTCGTAATCATAACGCCCCGAACACCGGCATAGATGGCATCATTCACGACCGACAGCAGTTCTTTAGCCGGCACGATCAAGAGAGCCAAGTCGACCGGTTCCGGGATATCCGCCAACCGGGCATAGGCCCGAACAGCTAACACCGATTGGGCCTCCCGGTTCACGGGATAGGCGGTGCCTTGAAATCCCCCGTCCAGGAGATGCTTCAACGTCTGATGGCCGAGCCGCTCAATATCCCGGGAGGCCCCCACCACCGCCACCGTGCGGGGATGGAAAAACGGCTGCAGCGAGGCCGCTGTGGCCAGCTTCTCACGTAGTGCTGTGAGCGACTTTTGACGCTCTGTCTGCCCTAGCGGCAATGCCAATTCGTAAGCGCCGTCCGACCAGCGCTGGGTTATCGCAAAGCCGCTGGATCGAAACACACCCAGCATCTGATGGTTCTCATTCAACACATAGGCCTGGAAGGTCTTGAATCCTTCGCGCCAGCCGTGCTCCGCCAAATGTTCCAGCAGCAGCGTGCCCAGTCCCCGGCCCTGCAACTGATCATCAACGAAAAAAGCCACCTCGGCAGAATCCGGCCCGGTCCGCGCATAATTGCCGATCCCTAGAATAGCGTCGCCGGCATCGCAAACTAGGGCATACGCCTCGCCCTCTTGCACCTGCATCATGCGCTGCAGCTCCGCCTCACGCACATCGGCCACGATGTGAAAGAAGCGCAAGTAGAGACTGTCACGCGAAGCGCGCTGGAACAAGCCGCGCAGCATCTCTTGGTCTGACGCGACTGGTGTGCGGAGCTCGGCGGCCCGCCCATCTCGGAGGATAATGCGCATTGCGACACCTCTTTTCGGTCTCGTGCTAAAATTATAGCGCGAGAGACTTCTTTGGGGTGAGGGCCACATGGCTCAGAGTTCCGGGGACGATTGGGGCGGGAGAGCGGATGGATGCTGCCTTTATTTATGACGATGCCTATGCACAATACCGGTTCCATGCTGACCATCCTTTCAATCCCCTGCGCCTTGAAGCGACCCGGGACTTAGCTCAGTCCCTGGACATTCTGAGGCCTGACGCCATTGTCCATCCCCGCCCTGCCACAGTTGACGATCTCCTCTTGGCCCACTCGCCGCATTATATAGACCTGGTGCAGCGTCTCGGCGAAACGGGCCGAACCACCTACGGGATTGAGCGGCTCGGACTCGGCACCGATGACAACCCGGTGTTTCAGGGCATGCATGAGGCGGCAGCATGGGCCGTGGGCGGCACCTTGAAAGCAGCCGCCGAGGTCGCGAGCGGGCGAACCCGGAGAGCCCTCAATCTGTCGGGTGGCCTGCATCATGCAGGGCATGGCCATGCATCCGGATTTTGCATCTACAATGACGTGGTGGTGGCGATCCGCTGGCTTCGCCGGGAAACGGGATGGCGAATCCTGTATATCGAAACGGACGCGCATCACGGGGACGGCGTCCAACACGCTTTTTACGAGGATCCCGACGTGTTTGTACTGTCACTGCACGAATCGGGCCAATATCTGTTTCCAGGAACCGGGGACGTCTCGGAAATCGGCGAAGGGCCGGGACGGGGAGCCACCCTGAATGTGCCGTTGGCCCCAGCCACGGACGATGCCGTCTGGCTGGATCTGTACCGCCGGGTGGTGCCAGAAGCCCTGCGGCGCTTCCAACCGGATTTGGTGTTGTCCCAGCACGGATGCGACGGACATTATTGGGATCCCTTGGCTGATTTGTGCGCAACCACCCGTTTTTATACGGAATCGGTCCATGACTTGGAGCGCTGGATTGAAGAGTACACCCCAGGCCGCTGGATCGCGGTGGGCGGAGGCGGCTATCAGGCCTTGTCAGTCGTGCCGCGAGTTTGGTCTCTGCTGTGGTCCCAAGTGGCCGGCAAACCCCTGCGTGAGGATATCCCTCTTCCCTCACCCTGGTTGGATTGCTGGCAGCCGCGGGCGGTGCAAAAGCTTCCGGCATCGCTCTATGACCGACCTGAGTACTTTCATCCCATTCGGGATCGGCATCGCATGCAGCGGGCCAATCAGGAAACCCTCACCATGCT
>JAJZAN010000159.1 GCA_021799435.1 Bacillota bacterium
GTCCAGAAAAAACGCGGAGTTCTGGCGATCACGGCTGGCATTTTGGTGACCTTTACGGGGGTTGCGGTGCATGATGGCTGACCGGCTTATTGGACCTACGATCAGTGTCAACAGGGACTCTGCAACATTCACCACGAGCGGGAACTCCGGGTCGTCACGGAAAAAATGACCATCAACCGTGGGCGACCGATCTCATGACGCATTAGCACACCATGAAACAGGCGGTGGCGGACGCGGTCGCGGCCGGCCGAGACGCGCTCCCTTCCGAACAACGGGACGCCTTCTTGGCCCAATACCGGGCGATCATCCAACAAGGACTGGAAGCCAATCCGTTGGCGGTCGTCCCGGCGGGAACCAAAAAACGGGGCCGTGCCAAACAAACGAAGACCCGCAACCTCTTGGACCGGCTCGATCAGCACCAAGACGCGGTTCTGCGGTTTATGGAGGATTTTCGGGTTCCGTATACCAATAATCAAGCGGAACAAGATATTCGGATATCAAGGTGCATCAAAAGATCGCCGGCACATTTCGGAGTATGACCGGCACCGAGACCTTCTGTCGGATCCGCGGCTACATTTCCACGCTAAAAAAACGCGGACTCCCCGTATGGGAGTCTCTCCAACAGGCCTATGAGGGCCATCCCTATCTGGTTGTGACCCCCTCCTAACCGCCCCCGAGCCGTTAACCCCACCAGTGCAGCGGGCACAAACCGCCTGCACTGTATGACCATGCCATTCCGCCGCTGAGTAGTTACGACCGTACGGGAACGGGTCGCTACAAACGTGATCGTCAGCAGTTCCAGACGCTTTCCAGACGCTGGACAGCGTCAACTTCCAGCTGATTTTAGCCGTTAGCTACCATAATGTTCTTCGTATACTCCAAACTGAGCTTGGAATGCCTACCTGGCTTATGGTGGGGAGTCGCGCAGAGGTCATGCCGTGGTTAATTAAGTCCTCCAGCCTATTGCATTCTTTGTCAGTACCGGGTTATACTAAATATGGTTCGGGGCGGCTGGCGAAAGAGTCCATGGGGCTCTGCAGACGAATGTCTGCTAGCTGGCCTTTTTCTGCTAAGAAAAAAAGAATATCCGGATGTTATGAATGAGGTATAACGACCCAAGGTCAGGGAGATTCTTGAACGACGCACGTCACTGAGAGCTCCCGAGGACTCCGACTGGCTACTCGGACATATCAGATGAGCGGTAATTAATAGTAATAGTGAGCACTGCGTTGGAATGCATCAAATTCGCTGGTGATTTTGTGTTCAATCAGCGCGTAGGATCGATCATCATGGCTTTCCCACTTTCGTTGAATAGCCCATCCGCAATAATCGGCTACCTGTAAACATGGATCCGTCGCATCATGCCAAAAGGCGGTATGGAAATCCGCATGGGATACCGTCTGTCGGGCCACGTCGTTAAATGCATCCGAGAATGCTTGTCTTTTTCTTTTCTCTCCTAATGAAGCCGCTACGATCAGAGCTTTGTCTCCGTCGTGGATTGATTGGCCTAGATACTTGAGGTGTAGCCACCACGCTAGTCGATAAAACTGAGAAACGTCGGTCTGATAGCGTTCAATGGCTTTCCGCTTTTCTAAAATCGTGGCGTCGACACGGAAATTGAACGGAGCGAGGCAATTGAATACCTGGTCACGGACCGCTTGTCGATCTGATGCCGCATGAAACTGTTCGGTGAGCAGCACATCTTTCCATGCCAGCTCCCGTCGCAATTGAAGTAAAGCATCTCCTACGGCGCAACTTTTCATCATGACCGTGGTGAGAATAAAGTAGCGTGAAGCACCCCATTTTTGGCTAAAGTCGAAGTTCCCCGATTCATCGCCAAATATATATACGACGGTTTCCATTAAATTATCAATTCCTTGAGTGACGGTTGCTCTCAGTCTAATCGCATCAAGGTTACATGTCTAGAGACGGAGACGGAGATACCACACGTGGACGATTCGCCATGTCCGCGATGCAGATTCACCGCTAATGAATCTTTTGATGACTTGACACTCAGGAATTCGTTAGGGCACTCGATGATGCGTCCTTAATATCAACGCTTGACCAGCCCAGCTGACAGTCAGGAGTGCAGTGCCGACTTGCGGTTCGATGCCCCATTGTGGGTCATCCCATCCGTCACCACGGCGACACCACGAAGCGATGGAACGGGTAGTTTGACCGCGACAGCGTAGACACACGCAACCCAGAATTCGTTGAAGGCCAAGGACTTCGGGGCATCGGAGTGACACCCTAGACCCCGGAGTGCGATTTTTGTCATCCTGGCCTGGCAGGTTCGAGTCCTGCCGGACGTGGGGTCAATTTTGCGGATGCCGCCAAATCCGTATCCACAATTAGTGGCACTGCTCGGTTGCTTCAGCAGACCTTTGAATCGTCTCTATCCGTTGAACTTCTTCGTCTGCTGTTTCTAGAAGTGACATCCAATGTGAACGAATTTAAACGAATTGACATTTTTTATGGCGGGAAGTCCCTCGATCATAGTTCGTTTGTGCGGCATCTCGTCGTGAATTATTGGGAGAAAACCTTCTTCTTGTTCTGCCGCCCTTCAGGCTTTGCCCCTCAAGGATTCCAGGACAACGGAGAAGGCGCTAATCGCAAGGATATGTAAGGATCCAATCAAACGTTTGCGCGTCTCTTTCAGACCGTTAGGGGAGGTTTCCGGC
The DNA here is from genome assembly GCA_021799435.1 of Bacillota bacterium. Taxonomy (GTDB): domain Bacteria; phylum Bacillota; class Sulfobacillia; order Sulfobacillales; family Sulfobacillaceae; genus Sulfobacillus_B. The sequence goes on from JAJZAN010000159.1 coordinate 2,682, forward strand.
CCGTGTCCCTGGAGATACCGGCTCGTTGTATGAGAGTGGGGCACCGTATTCGATTTGAAATGGGAAGGGAAGGCATCTGCCGCTTAAGCGCCTTGGCACAATGGACAAAGACGGGTCGGATACGTACTACGGATGTGGCCGGGCTGCCCATCTTAAGGGCTTGGGCTTTTACCAACCGCTACGGCCAACTAATCATCATGATTTTTGTGCAGTGCCTGCGATCCGTGTCGGCTTTGGTACCGGATCTTTCACAATCTCTATGAAAATCGCCGTATCAAGGAGGCATGCCCCGTATTCTCCTACCACCCCATGGCCCGCCCGGAGTCCCTTCACTTTGAAGTTTCACACAGAGGGCCCTTTTCATTTAGCCAGGTCATTATTCTCTTTCTCACGACTTAACGTCGTCCTGATTTCCTCTGAACCGGACAACGCCTTCGCGTGATGCACCTGAATCCACACAGAAACCAGATGGGGGTCGAGACACGTACCGCTTTCTGCCTCCAGAATTTTGTTGACGTCGTCTTGGGAGGCTGTTTGGAGCTCGCGAGCAATCCAAAAACCGTGATCTACGACGGCCATGATGCGAGAGGGGAGGGGAATATCAGACCCCTTTAGACCTTGCCAAGAACCCTGGCCATCCCATCTATCACTGTGATGGCGTATGGCCAGGGCTATGGGAGCCAGATCTGGGTAGGGGGCTAAGAATTCTGCGGCCGTGACGGCGTACTCTTGCCTTTGTTCGAAGCCGCCGGAGTAACCCGTAAGGGGTCTCTTGAGCAGCTGACCTAGATCATGCAATATGGCGGCAATCCAAAGACGTTGCTGTTCCTCGAAAGAACAACCTAGTTCGGCCGCCAAGGCCCGGGTTTCCTCGGCTAGAGTGAGCGTGGTATCGCGCGGCCACTCAAGACGGTCATCAAGCCACGCGGCAATGACCTTGGCCGTTTCGGTGGCCGGGTGCCGACACAATTCCGCTAGCATGTCGACAAGACGGGCGAAATGCAATTGGTGGCGTCCGCGTTTTTTCGCCTCATAAAGAGCCCAGTCCGCCGTCATAAACAAGACGTGCGCACTGAGGCCCATGGTAGGGTGTTGCGCGACGCCAAACGACAGAGTCAAAGCCTCCGGCAGAACCATTTGGATGCGGCGCCTCACATCATCAGGATGAGCGGAATCTTCCACGCCATCCAACAGCAGGGCAAATTCATCGCCGCCAATCCGGAAGGCTTCCACTGTCTCGCTAGTGACTTGCTTTAGAGCGTCCGCCACTCTCTTAAGTGCCTCATCCCCGGCCTGGTGGCCTTGGGTATCATTGATGGTCTTTAAATGATCTATATCGACAAGCATGAGTTGAAAAGGTATGGGGTTTTGAGAGCCAGGGAGAATTTTGGCTCCCAGACGGCTTTCAAACTCGCGGCGGTTGCCTAATTGGGTGAGGGCGTCTTGTTTGGCTTGGCGTTCAGTTTCTTGGAAAAGCCAGACTTCCGACCACATATTTTCCAGCTGCATAATAGCCAGCTCGACAATCATATCTTCGACCTCGTCTGGAGAGGATAAGACGTCACAAAAGATCACCAGGAAGCTTCGTCCGAGATGATAGGGCCTCCAGGAAAAGACGTGCGCCTCGATCAGTTCTCCGGGAAGAATGAGGGGAAGTGGGGTGGTTTTCGCCCGAAGAGTTTCCTGCAATGGACCGGGCATCTGGGCGAAGCCTTCAGGCACGAGGCCTCCGCGTCCGTTTGCCGCAAAGGTCTCGGCATTGAAGGATGCCCATCCCCGGGCTCGGATCGTGCGAAGAAATTCTTGAGAAATGTGGGCGAAAATATCTGCGCGATGCCAATCTTGCATGGTCTCCGTGATGAATCGCAACACGTCTTGCAGGCGCAGAGCAGCGTGTTGCGCTGTTTTGGTGCGAGCCGTAATGAGGGTTTCTTGATTTTGGATGACGGTGACTAACGTCATCAGAGCCTCCGACAAAGCTTGACGCATGTCTCTAAAAGCCCGGTGCACGGGCAGGTAGTCATTCCAAATTTCCACTCGCGTTGTTTCGGTGAAACGGCCTTGGGCTGCCATCTCTAATTTGTTGACCAAAGCGCGCGTTGAACGGCGAAAACTCATCAGCCCTAGAGTGGTAATGCCCAGCACCATCAATCCGAGACCCGCGAGCAGTTCGGTCGTATGGGCCAGGCGCCTATGCAGATCTGCTGCCTGTGTACTCGTTAACATAATGACCTCGGCATTCAGTCGACGGAGCGCCCGGTTCATCGCTTGGGTCACAGCCGCATTGCCGACGTCTTGCAGATATAAAGCAGCGTGATAGCGGTGGTGTTGCATATCGTGTGTCACTTGCGCGGCAAAACTTTGGTAACGGAAAAAATCGGTACCAATGGTTTGGAGTGTGGCAGATAGTGCCGTGCCCCGCATTGTGGTCACATCTTGCTGGTATGCCGTCACAAAAGCCTGATGATCGCGGGAGATCTCCTGAAACGTAGTGCGCTTTAAGGAGGCGCTGGCATGAGAATCGGGATCCAAACCGACCTCCATATTCAGTACACCATCATATTGAGCAAAGGCGAGTCTCAAGCCATTACTCGTTCTTTGCATCGATTGGGTGAGACGATCCGTCTTTTGCCATCTTTGCCAGGCCGAATGCATGCTCCACCCGAACACCGCGAGAGCTCCTATCAATAGAGCCAGGATCGTGACCACGAGGGTTTGCAGTGAAATGGTATGGTAGGGGTGCGTTTGCATGAGAAAATCCTTCTTTCGGTATCAAGATTACTCCACGTGTTCTGTCGTATTTCATGACTCCAAGCCAAGAGCCTTGACGCCGCGTTGCTTCTGTCTTGGAACACAAAGACTGTGGGGCGCTTTTCGTCCGCTCCATTTGATGAACTCTCATCATCCCCTACCGTGTTGTGCTCAGGACATGTCGTCGCTCTCAGAATACGCTTTCCACGACATCTTCTTGAGGACGTTATGGTGGCTGAGCGATGCCGTGGGAATGGTCGGAATCATGGCGGAGCGGTTCAAGCTTTGGCTCGAAGGAATGGCTTCCCGCCCCAAAGTAGTCAATGGCCCCGATGGTCTTTTGGGTGATGGGATTGGCTGCAGGCTGTTCCACGAAAAATCCTTGGCCGAAGGGACTGTCCAACTGTTGCACACAACGAAGCTCGGGTGCGGTCTCAAGACCTTCGGTCCCTAATACAACACCGTGATCACGGGCTAATTCTCGGAAATGTGTGATCAGGGATTGGCGCATTTGATCGTGGTCAATACCGGCGATGAGGAAACGGGCGATCTGGGCTCTATGGGGTTGGGCGGTCAGCAGCCATTCCCACCCTGCGTACCCCACGCCGCCATCGTCGAGAACGATGTGATAGCCCTCTTCCCGCCACCTCTGGATTTGCTGCAAATATTCGATATTCTCGCGGACGTTGTGGGATGGGGATATTTCCCGAGCGATGCGCGTGGGGTCGATCTGCAACTTGTCGGTATTTATCGGCAAGGTGGCGTAGTCGCCATGAATAGTTAAAAAGAGCCTCTGCTCAGGGGATAAGTGCCACTGGCCCCAGGTCAGTCCCAAAGTCCGGCAGTGCATGTCGAATGGGCCTTCTATGCCCTGGCGTTTAGCCTCCGCAAATAACTGCGCCGGAGAGATCCAGGCAGAGGAGGGCTGGCCGCGAATCAGGCTTTCATAACCGATAACCTCACCGGTTGACAAATTCACGATAGGTTGCGCGGCTATCCATAATCCGTCTATGAATGTGGGATCCATCTACCGTTTTCCTCTCTATGGGACGAAATACTCCCTTCCCAGACAATTCATGCATGGCCCTGATGGTGCGGCAGGGATACTTTTTAACTAACTCGATCGTGACTTGACTCTTTCAACTATTTCGACAAGTCGTAGGAACAATCCTTGTTTACCCCCGAAAAATTGACAAATTCCTTGTTCATCACGATGGGTTACTTTTTGAACACTGAAGAGCAGGGAGTCCAGAAAAAAGAGATTCGTGGCGTTATGCCGTAAGCATCGCTACACCCTACCGTCGTGATTATGCATTTGATTCTTTTTGGTTGTCGCATCTGCAAAAAACTTTCTTGTGTCATGCTCCGTCGGATGAAGGTTTGGTGTATAGGAACCGATAGCTAGAGTATAGGGACAGTTGTCAAGGTGGAGCAGTGAAAAGTTGAGTGAATGATTGACAGTACGAAATGTGCACTACAAATTGTGGACTGAGATTTTTAGAGCCTTTTGCGCTGTCCTGGAAGCCTTGAGGGACAAAGGTTTAAGGACAGTGGAAAAAGAATTTTCCCCCAATAATCCACGACGGGATGCGGTTTTGTGGGCAGGGATTGACCGGGATCCGCAAAATTGACCCCAGACCGTCAACGATCGCAAAAAATGGCGCCAGGACAACAAAAAC
>JAJZAN010000160.1 GCA_021799435.1 Bacillota bacterium
TTACGAAGATCTTACCAAAAGAGGCAGTTTTTGTTGATCCCATAACGTTTTTTTGCGGTTGATTTACGAGACTAACTTACTGCCTTTTGGGACAGCCCCACCAGAATTTCCAAGTCCGTGGTTGTTAACCGCTCCCATAGGCGGTACAGCGGGGTCTTGCCCGCCAACACATCGAGGATCATGACGAGGATGCGTTCGCCAGGGGATACAGCGCTTTGGCGCGCATCCCACCGCACCATCCCATTGATGAGGGTCACCAGTCCGATCTCGTCGGCCATCCGGCGGAACAGAGGGGCCGCACCGACGGTGCGGCTTGTGGGTTCCTGAATCGTCTCCATACAGCTAGATTCGCCCTCAACGCCTCCATTTCATTTGCGAACAATTCCGACAATTAAACACCGGGATTACCAGTTTTTAGGTGCGGAAAACGTGATGGTATAATGGAAAAGGATAATTTCGGAATCTTTTGGTTCGTTACTTGAGGAGGTCGCAGAGATGGGGAGTGCTCAGCCCCGACTCCAAATCCCCCACCAATCCACCCGTTACATCGGCCGAACGGCCGACGTCCATGATGTGTTAGCCCGATTTGCTTCTGACGCACGATTGGTCACAGTGACCGGGACCGGCGGGATCGGAAAAACGAGACTGGCTTTGGAAGTCGCCGCGCTGGCCGCGTCTCGCTTTCCCGCGGGCGTCGTGACAATCGAATTCGCGCGGATATCCGAGCCGCAGGCCGTCCCGGCGCTGGCCGCGACCACTCTGAGCATTCAGCTCCACACAGACAGTGTCCTCTCGCAGAGAGTTCAGGAGACCGTTCATCAACCGCTGCTGCTAATCCTCGACAATTGTGAGCACCTAATTGATGCCGTGGCATCGCTCGCCCAGGATCTCATTGAAAACACCGAATGGGTCTCTGTGCTAGCGACGAGCCGGGAGAGTTTATCCCTCCCGGGCGAAAGGCTGGTGCCGCTCGCACCGCTCACGGTGCCGAGCCCCATGGCGATTGACCTGGACACCCTGTGGGCGACGGAGTCCGTCCAGTTGTTCATGGACAGGGCTCATTTGCACGACCCGCGCTTTCAGTTAACATCCGCCAATTCGGCCGCCGTTCGTGACATCTGCCGCCGTCTCGATGGCATACCCTTGGCGATTGAATTGGCCGCCGCGCACGTGCGCGTATTATCGCCTATGGAAATCCTCGAACGACTGAATAACCGCTTTGGCCTGCTCAAAGCACGCTACCGCGGTATGCCAGCTCGGCAACAAACGCTGAGAGCCGTGTTCGACTGGAGCTATGACTTGTTGACTGAGACCGAACAACGGTTATGGCAACGACTCTCTATGTTCGCGCCAGGATTCTCCTTGGACGCGGTTCACGATGTGGTCTCAGACCAACATCTGCCACAGGAAGAGGTGTTGGATACCCTGAGGCGGCTGGTTAGCAAATCCATTGTTACCCGGTTCACGGAGCATGGTGTCACCCTTTATAAACTGCTCGAAACAATGCGGGAATATGGTCACGAAAAGCTGGCCCAGACACACCAAGTCGATGTGTTTCATGCGCGCCACAAGGATTACTACGCGAACCAGATGCGTCAGATGGTCGATAAGATGTTCAACAATCCCGTACAGCTGCTTCCCGAATTGGATAATGTGCACGAAGCCTTGGACTACGCATTAGCCAGCGGCGATTCGGCCAGCGCCATGGCTATCAGTGCCATATTGGCCTTCTATACTCATGCACGAGGCACCCACAACACCTATAACTATGAGAGCCTGAGACGAGCGATTGACTCTGCAGACATGAATGACATCAGCAAGGAGAGGGCATTAGCCTTGGTGGGAATCGGATTCTTGGCCAGGGCGCTGAACAAGGCAGACGAAGCCGTTCTCCTGCTGCAACAAGCGGTACAGGTCGCCCAGGAGAGCGGTGATGGTTTTGCCATGGAATTCAGTCTAACCCACTTGGCTCTGGCCCTGCCGCATACGGCGTCCGCGCAGAAAATTGACACACTCCATCACCTGCTCGCGATTACAGACCACTGGATATCGACCGTTGATGCCCATTCTGTGATGTCTCAACATTATCTGTGGACAGGTGAAACGTCCGTCGCACTCCACCATGCGAGGCTCTCGGTGGAAGCGGCTCGAAACCATTCCGAGACGTTCTATTATGCCTTAGCCCTCGGCACCCAAGGAACGGCGGAACTGGTTTCAGGATCGCCCGAGAAGGCGATTCCTGTCTTAGAAACGGCCGTCAATTTCTTGAACAACATCCACCACGCCATCGGGGTATGTGACTTTTTGTTGCCGTTGGCGAGAGCCTACCAGATACTCGGTCAGAGAGAGCAAGCCGTTCGCGCCCTTGGGCAGGCGCTGCATCTGTTAGTCGACATGGACTTGAACCACTATGTAAACGATAAATCCATCGTCTGGATCGCGTGGACGTTTGTCATCGCTGCCGATTTCCACTGGAGCAATGCCATTCGAAGTGGTGCGCACATCATCATCGATGAGACGGAGGGGCAACCAAAATATTTGCGCGAGGAGTGCCGCACTCTTGTCAGGGAACTGCAAGGAGCCTCTCGTGCCAAGGGTGCGCCGACCGACTTACATAGTCTGTCCCGAAAGGAATGGGTTCAGGAGGTCCTGAGGGAACTTGAGGCAGAGCAGGTCACGAGAGCAACCGCCCCCGATTTGTCCCCCAATAGTCACGGCCTGACCGTGCGTGAATTGGACGTCCTGCGGGCATTGAGCCAAGGACTGTCCAATCGATCCATCGCAAACAGCCTCCACATCTCCGAATCCACGGTACGGACTTACCTGTCCCATGTATACGGCAAGCTGGGTGTCGCATCCCGTACCGAGGCGCTCGTTCAAGCACGCAACCTCGGTTTAGTGGATAGTTAAGTTGCTCAAACCAAGCTGTCGGCCGTTGTAACACGTGAAAAATCCCGCAATCGGTTGCGAATCATTGATTTCAAAATAGTATCACCGGCAGGACTGGAACCTGCCGCGGCGGAATTGGAAGTCCCAAGCCATGGTTGCGGGGGAGCGGGTCAGAGTGTGATTGTGCCAGTCTTATGAGGTCTCCGCTTGCCCCCGGATGTAAGCGGTACCAACTGGTTACTCAACGCTCTTCAGCCCAGCAGTCTTTGGATGAAAACGGAGGTTGTCCGGCGACCGCCATCACTGGTGGCAGGCTACGCCACGTCAGTTGTCGGTTTTCCCAGCCCGGCGCGGACGTGTGCATCGGCTCGGGCGTCATAAGACGTCTGCAGATCTTGTCGTAACTCAAATGGCCACGGACCAGACCGGCCATGGATAGCTGCGAATCTTCTCCTCCGTGTGGTGCCCAGCGCGTTGGCAGGCAATGCTGTGTCGAGCAACCCTTCGCGTGGGAACTTTTAATTTCTTCATCATGGTTCGCGAATGGGGTATAATTTGCGCACCATATTCGGACATTTCTTACAACACGAGGATTGACACATATGTCATACGAGGAACAAATGGCAATCATTCGCCAAATCCAGCTGGTTGATCCGCCTCGTCCACCCAGCGGACGGCTCCCCATTCAAAATCTCGACGAGTATCGAACTCAATACGCGGAGGCGCTCGAAGGCCAACCCGAGTATTGGGCCCACGTGGCTAGCCAGTTTGCTTGGTTCTCCCCTTGGGCATCCGTCCTTGAGGAAACCCTGCCAGATGTGCAAGGGTTTCGAGGCGCACTATGAAGAGCTCTTAGGCACGACTGCACGCATGGCCACGGGACTCCGCCAGCTCGGCATTCAAAAGGGAGACATCGTTGCCATCTTCCTCCCAAATCTTTTGGAGACCGTGGCCGCTGTGCATGCCTGTTTTCGCATCGGAGCCATATGCAACATTGTCTTTTCAGGATTTTCGCCCAACGCGCTCCTGGATCGTCTGCGCGACACCGGTGCTAAACTGGTCATCACTGCTGACGAGTCGGTCCGGCGGGGTCGGGCGCTTCCCCTCAAGGCCAAATTGAATGAGATCCTCTCGGAGGTGCCGAGCGTCGAACACGTCGTCGTCATTCGGCGTACCGGCGGTCAAGTGGCTATGCACGAAGGACGCGATATCTTCTGGGATGACCTGCTTTCGGGCATTGTGGAGCGTACCGACCCAATGCCGGTGGAAGCTAACGAGCCTGGCTTCATCATCTACACCTCTGGCACCACGGCGAAACCGAAGGGGTTGGTGCACACCGGAATAGGATTTCTCATCGGGGCCGCACACAACGTACAGTATGCGCTCGACCTCTCCCCCGAAGATGTGTATTGGTGTACTGCGGACGTCGGCTGGCTCACATTTCCCATTTTTGAGCTTGTCGGCGGACTCGCCTTCGGGGCTGCCTATGTGCTGTATGATGGGGTACTGGACTTTCCGAACGCGGGTCGCTTTTACGACATCATCAGCCGCTACAGGATCAACAAAGTCTTTACTGCTCCCACCGTGCTGCACTCCCTCGCCCGCCACGGTGAACCGCTGCTTGCACCCTATGACCTATCCAGGCTAGAGCGGATCGCGCTAGTCGGCGAACCCCTGGACCCCCACACCTGGCAGTGGGTATTCGAAAAACTGGGCCGCTCCCAGGTCGAAATTAATAATACCTACGGGCAGAGCGAGACCGGAAGCGCCTGGACATCTAGCATCGTCGGCGCCACCCCTGCGAAGCCCGGCGCCTGCGGCCTGCCGCTTCCCGGCCACGCCTGCGCCATCGTTAGCGATGAGGGCCGGCCGGTGGCGTCCGGGGAAGTGGGACAACTCGTCATCACCGAACCCTTTCCCACGCTGGCTCGAACTATCTGGAACGATCCGGATCGCTATCGAAGCGTGTACTTCAACATCCCGGGCCATCCCAACTGGTATGCCACAAAAGACGCCGCCGTCATGGACAGCGACGGACACGTGTGGGTTCTGGGACGAATTGATGACGTCATCAATGTGGCTGCGCATCGCCTCTCCACCATGGAAATGGAAAGCGCGCTGTTGGCAGTGCCAGAAGTGGCTGAAGCAGCCGTTATCGGCATCCCTGACGACATCAAAGGTGAGGTGCCCGTGGCCATTGTCACGCTGCGAACTCCTATCGACGCCGACGCCCTGCAAGCCAAAGTGTCTCAGGCGGTGCTGGACCAAATTGGGGCCATTGCTCGCCCTACAGCCGTCATCCCCGTGAACAATCTACCCAAGACCCGTTCCGGAAAAATTGTGCGGCGTCTCTTAAAGGATCTACTCATCGGCACGGACGAGGTGGGCGATGTCAGCGGCGTCGAGAATGTCGAAATCTTAGGGACTTTGAAGGAGGAGCTGAAAACGCGGGAATCTCGCCCATAGCGTTACCCGCGATGACAGGATGGAATGACGGGTGACGGGACCACGCTTGCCATTACCCTCTCGTTGGAAGGCCAATAAAGGGTATCAAACGGGGCGCCACTATTCCCGCAGCCGACATCACGAAAGAGGCCGCGTTTTAAATAACCGGCTACCAGTACATCGAGCGTGTGCGGCGGTGCTTCGATTTTCGTCCGAGCTGCACCATCAATGCGAGGCATCATGTCGTCAACTTGAGTTTCGCTGGACGAGTTGCCAACACGGTGACGTCCCAAGACAATTGTGGTGACCTTGGCTTCGAGCGCGCATTCACAAAACAAAAAATCCCGCAACCTCTGGCGGAATGCGGGTTTAAATTTGGTGTCCCCGGCAGGATTTGAACCTGCGACGCCGGGGATTAGAAGTCTCAAAAGGCGCTATATAGATAGATGAGTTGGAGTGCGTGCGGAAGAGTGGGTCAGATAACATGGACGCCGAATTGCTGTTTCGCTACAATGAGAGTATGAAATTCTAACGTTCCGACAATCCTATAAGAGGTGGTGCATACAGTGTCAGTAACAGAAAGGAGTGTGACTGGCATGCTACGAGAGACCGTACATTTCAAGGCTAAGAGCCAGGTCACGATTCCGAAGGCGTTCGTAGAAGTGTTGGGTTTGAAACAGGGCGACATTCTCGAAGCTCGCCTTGAAGATGGGAAAATCGTGCTAGTGGCTACGGTCGCGATACCAAAGGACCAAGCGTGGTATTGGACCAAGGAGTGGCAATCCGAGGAACTGGAAATCAACGAAGAGATCGCACGAGGAGAGGTCATAGGGCCAATGGAACGTGATAGGGCTCTGTCCATCCTTGATGGCCTAATGAAACAGGATGGCAAGTAAATTTCTCATCTCGTACTCGGACAGATTTCTCCGCAACTTTGCCAAGTTAGACAGCAAATCGCAACAGGCGATACGTGAGGCGATCGAACAACTAACCGACGATCCTCGACATCCTGGTCTGCGGACGCACCGAGTCCATCCAACAAAATCGGTTTGGGAGGCTTCAGCCAATATGGACTTGCGTATCACATGGCAGTATAGCGGTTCTGATGTTATTTTGGTCCGGAACTGCGGCCACCATGATCGCACTCTCAAAAATCCATAACACAACGGTCGATTCGGGAGCCTCCCTTGTTTTTGTTTTCTCGGTCCACTTTACTGCCTCCACTGCCCTCACTCATAGCGTTGAACACTGAGCGTACTGCAAGCACATTACTTCCGCAGATGATTGTTGATGGAAGCGTTGATGAAAACCCTTTTCTTATACCCTTGCCACAAAACAAAAATCCCGCAAAGCCTTGTGCTAAGCGGGTTTAAAGTTGGTGTCCCCGGCAGGATTTGAACCTGCGACGCCGGGATTAGAAGTCCCGCGCTCTATCCACTGAGCTACGGGGACGCCGCCTACGGTGATGGTCGGGGCGGAGGGATTCGAACCCCCGACCCCTTGCTCCCAAAGCAAGTGCGCTACCAAGCTGCGCTACGCCCCGTCCGGACCGTTCCATTATATCAGAGCCTTTAAATCCGCGTCAATCATGGCTTGTGCTGTACAGAGATTCCTCACAACACGACGATGGCGACGTGCGGGGTGACGGCCGCGGGACATCCCGGGCGATTTGGGCCGGGCTCCGATTATCACTCGACGCAAAGCGCATGATGTG
>JAJZAN010000161.1 GCA_021799435.1 Bacillota bacterium
GGGAGGAGCAGAAGCCGTCGCACGAAGACGATCCGCATCAATGTGTTATTGCCAGGGCTTTGCGAGGGTCCAAGAGCGCTCTCCGGATCAACCGCAGCCGGAGCAAGCCCGCCCTGAACGACGCACATAGCGTGTTAACGGGGCAGACCACGAACGACTCGACAACGCTTTGGTGACCATCGTGGACAAGGCCTTAGCGCGTCTTGAGGAACGGGCCGACGAGGTAGGAACGCCCCTCAAGAACAAATACGCCACAAAACTCCATGGATGCAAGGAAATAAAGTTGCGTGATGCGGGTCTTCGCATCGTGTTTCGTGTGACCGACCACACGGTTGAAGTCCTCCGCGTGGTCTATATACTCACCATCGAGAGACGCGACCTCGATTTGGTGTTCCGCGTGGCGGACAAGCGATTACGCCACTTCAAGAGTCGAGGCGACCTGCACGAGTTTCTCTCTAGGAGCCCTCGTTGGGAAGCACGGCGTCGATCTCCCCGGGCATCACGCAAGAAAAACCCCCGAAAATAATGCTGGGAAGCCGCGAGGCGACAGGACTCCCGCGGTATGCCAGCCCCAAGGTAACAAGATACAAGGTCAGCAGGCCCGTTTCAAAGGTACGCCGCGCCTGGGGCGGATCCGCTTGCTTGGCCGACGTGTCTGGCCCGCCTGATTTCTCAACATGGGTCTCCCCGGGCGAGTGAACAAAGCAATGACGACATGCAACTTTGGACGAATGCTTTACCATATTAATCAAGCATATTCGGGGGCGAGTGTCCCGCAAGAACTCATTCGCTACGTGGCAGCCATTTTGCCTCTAATTTCCTGACGACAAGGCCATTTCATTGGGTTGCATTGTCCGCGAGCGTGTTAGCGGAAGGAACGACAAACCATGATACTTGTGGGAACCATCCTGATGGTGTTTGGGCTGGAGTTTTTCCTTATCTGGTTCTCCCAACATCGTCACCCGGTGACGGTGACGACCACATGGACGATTCATATGGCGTTGGCGATGGCCGTGGTGACGATCATGGTATCCACCTCAAACACATGGTTCATGTTCGTTCCCTTCTTATTGTTTATTGCAGGAGGCATGTCGCTGTACCTGTGGATCGGCGCATCGGACGCGAGAAAGCGTGGGTCCGCGCGATTAGCGTACATGACCTTGTACCCCAACATGGACTTCCGACTGCTGCAGGAACCAAAGCTATCTAGCCCACCCGGTCTGTGGTGGAGGCGAGCCGTTGTGGCCGCTATTTTCCTCATGTTACTTGTTATAGTGGTCTTCATGAAGTCCGGGATGACGACGTAGGCCCGCGGGTGCGTGAGATGTTAGATGACTGCTTCTGCGGAGCGAGTCTGTAGATGTCACATCCATTGCGGCGAACTAATGGCAACTACGAAGCCGCAACTTGCCGCTGAAAAATTTCCCGTAGAAACTTTTTGTGGCGCTAATCAGCGGCATACGGGGGCGTAAGCGCCGTAAGCTCCTCATGATTGCGTCAGGCCTGCTCCTTGCCTCGGGAAAATTCACTATGCTATAAAGGATTTACCACACTCCAGGAAAGGCGGGTCTACGCTTGCGCTGTTATTTAATTGAGTCGACCCGTTTGACTCCCCCCTAGTTACCATCTCTTAACTCCAGAATTAGCCAGCGGCAGGGACAAGTACGCCCAATGATCGTGGTGGGTGCCCGTTGATGGGCACCGGAGCCCGATTTGCTGTGACCCCAGGGACCTGGACCGGCGGCAGGTCGATTTTAAGCTATAGACCTATTTCTGTGGCTGTGTACGACGGTGCGGCAGTGAGGTTGGTGGCCGGTGATTCAACTCCGGTAACGTTATCACCACCGATCGTGGCCTAGCTGGTTGCGGCGACACGGGATAGAGGACCGGAGGACGAGATCGTGGAACGTGTACACTTTCAGAACGAGCAGGTATTCCGCACACAAGTAGAGCGGTTATTCGACGACCAAAGCCGGCGGATCCGAGCGGTGCTGCCGGAGGCCGACATTCAGCATGTGGGGAGCACGGCGATACCCGACAGTCTGACGAAAGGCGACCTCGATATTCAGGTCCGCGTGCCGGCGGATGTCTTTTCCCGAGCGGTGGAGCGATTGGGGACCCTGTACCGCGTGAACGCAGGGAGTCAGCGGACCGAGACCTTTGCTGCCTTCCAAGACGACACGACGAACCCCCCGCTCGGCGTGCAGTTGTCGGTGATCGGCGCATCCGAAGATTTCTTTTGGAAGGTCCGCGACGTTCTCCGGGCAAATCCGAGCCTGCAACGGGCGTACGATGCCCTGAAACAGCAATACGAGGGCCAGCCGATGGCCGTGTATCGAGCGGCGAAACAGCGGTTTATCGAAGCGCTCATGGCGAGCGAGGCGTTTCAACGCCTGGACTGAGGACGGGCGAGGCTTCAGGAGAGACGCGGTCCATGGGGTGGAGAAAGGAGGGACGCCAATGGCCCATCGCCAGGCGCATCTTGTGCGGATATTGGCCACCGGTCAAGGGGCGGCGATGTCCGGGAATCAGTGGATCTTTGCCATGATTCCGTGGTGGTTAGCCGCCAGGCATGTCGGGGTGGCAACGATGCCCTTGCTCGTACTCCAGATCGTGGCGCTCGTCACCGTGCTCCCGGTGGGGTCGTGGATCCAACGACGAGACGATCGCGTCGTCACCGTAGGCGCCGAACTACTCCGCGCGGGCAGTATGGGGTCGCTCGCCCTGGTGGCGTTCCTAATCCCGCGATGGGCCCTGCCAGCGGCGTTGCTCTGCCTGGGCCTGTTTGGCGTGGCCGAATCCGTTCTCAAGGTCAGTCTTCAGCGGCGGACGGTGTTGCTATTCGGCGCTTCCCATCTCTTGCGGTTTACCACCTTGGTTGAGGGCATCGACGGCGGGTCCGCGATTCTGGCCCCTGTTGTCGCCGGGTGGGTGCTCGCGGTTTGGGGATTTCCGGCGACCGCAGGCGTGGTCTCCGGATTGTTTCTCCTGTCGGCTGCCAGCTTGTGGCGCACCCGTCGTGACGGGGGATCCGGCACCGACACTTCTACGCCCCCCGTTCTCCATCCGATCGTCGGGTGGAGAACGGCTTTTCACTTCGTGTTTAGCGGTGCGCGCTGGCCCTTGTCGAGTATTTTGGTGCTGGTGAACGGGTCGTCCGTGTGCGTGGAACTCGTGCTCTCGCTGTACATGGTGCATACCCGCCATTGGTCGACGACCGCAGCCGGTGCGGCGTTGGCGGCGCTGGGGGTGGCAAACGTGCTGAGTGTTTTGCTCCTCACCCGTCGGCAGCGTCACCCCCGATTTGTCCCGCTCCGGTGGCTGAGCGCAGCGCTGGTGCTGGCGGGGGCGGCGATCGGTATCTTGGCGGTCGCCCATGCATGGGTGTGGATAGCTGGCGGCTTGTTCTTGCTCGATGGTGGCTTAGCCGTCATTTTCGTAATGGCTGGCACCTTGCGCAATTTGATGACCCCGCCGGACCATTTGGCAGGGACTGGTGCGGTCCTGTCCTTCACCAACGGTCTGGCACGCCTCGCAGGGATGTCCGTGCCAGGTCTCATTCTCATCCTACACATCCGATTCGGGGTGTTCGTGGGTCTGGCCCTCGCCTACGGGCTGGCTGCGGTCGTCGTCTTCCTCCGTACCCGTCAGATGACCATGGATGAGGCAGCCCAGGCTGTGTCGGGTTGATTGGACTCGCTTTGCTCTGGCCGATGTTGGAAAAGCAGGGCCGCGCATATACTTCACGGCGTGAATCGAGAAGATTCGGGGGCGTTAATGCGGAGGTACAGTCGCTACCGTTTGAGATCCCCGGTCTGCTACCAAACCTCGGCCTCGTACGCCTCCACGCCGGGTAGTCTCATGATCCGTTCATAACCGTCGTCGGTCGTGGCGACTAAGGAAAAGTCGAAGTCGATCTCGCGGAAGACACACCAGGCGCGGTCTTGGGGCCACCAGATAAAGGGTGCCACAGAATAAATGCCGCGTGCGAGATCATACACGGTATCGATGGGGCCTGCGGCCAACCAATAGGTGCGGCCGCTCGCGGCCCAGCCCGGCGGTGCCCAGCGTGGCAACCGGGCAATCTCCTGGCAGAACTGCTGGCGTAATCGCTGCCGCTCGTCAATGTCGGGGCGCGTGCGGTCATCATGGACCTCCGCCCACCCACACTGAGTCGCGCTCCATTCGCCGGTGGTGTCGCAAAATCCCATCCAAATGTGATCCGGGGTCGTGGTCAAGCGGCGCAGCACCGGAATGAGCTTTTCCAGGACCACGGGCGACAAGTGCCAGTACGGTTCCGCGTCGAAGGTCGGCTCCTGGGGCATCGTCTGTGGGGGCAACAGGTCCTCGAATCTCAAGGCCTCGTCGAGGGGCTGACCCGACCACCGGGCGACGGTGGCCCATGACACAGGTATGAGACGCCGTTCGTGCTGATCCCACATGAGCCGCTCCGCGGTCGGACCGGGATTCTTCCAGGCCGGATGATTCAATCGCACATAGCGTGCATAGCCGCGCGGGATGAGTTTTCCGATGAAACGGTGGCCGCCGCTTGACCATAGGCGCGGATCGTTCAGCCACTCGGTGGCTGACAAGTCCGCACAGAGCTGCAGGTCAGGCGGCCACCCAAAGTGGCCAATATCGAAGATATCCGTATCCGTGCGCATGGGAACCTCCTGGGGGCGTTTTTGCTCTGCGTCACACTCATCGCTAAAGGGTTCCGATCTGCATCAAGCGACCGGTCGTTGTTCGGTTTCGTTATCCTTTGTGTGGCCGATACAAGCCTTTATGGGTTGATGGTTCGGGTCCGATGCCGGGAGCGGATCGTGCGGTGCCACAAGGCGGCGACGGGGGCGCCCACGACCGCCGTGAGCAGGACTCCAAGCCCCAGGGATTCCCATGCGAGGGACTGGCCCAGGTGCGCAAAGATGACAGCGAGGTATACTTCGTAGGTCACGAGCGCGACGAGCCATAGTACGATGGATGACCACCAACCTCGGGTGGAAGCGGGTTGACGGCGTGCGGAAACGGTCGTCCAACCGAGCAGAACACCGAACCAGAGGGCATACATCGGCAACTTGCCCAGTTGAGGGCCGATCAACCCGAGGACCAGTCCGACAATGACCGCACCGCCATGATTCCACAGGGTGAACCGGGACATGTATGAATTCTCCTCACTGTTTTGTTGAAATTCTCCCATACATCGCCAAACGGATAAATAGCCGAAGTTGCCTAATAGTTTTCGGTAGCAATGATGGACTACTGGGGGCGAATCATCAACATGACGGGATTTTGAGGACTGGGGCAGGAATTACCCGCTCGGTTTCAGAAATGACGTGACGGAGTGAATAAAGAAATGAAAAAGGCAGGCAATAGGTTATGAACAACGGATGGGATGATCCGGAGGCAGCCGCTGACTATCTCGCCAGGCGCCATGGTTGGGCCGACTACATTGAAGGCCCCGCGATGCAGTCTGTATTGCCGAATATGACCGGACGCCGGGTACTGGATCTGGGAACCGGCAGCGGTCAATGGGCGATTTGGTGCGTCGAACACGGGGCGGATTCGGTGGCAGCCATCGACCGCTCCGCGGCCATGCTGGCACACGCCCCGACCCACCCGCGCATTCAGTGGATTCAAGCGGACATGGAAACGGTGCAATACCCGGCGTCGTCGTTTGATTGTGTTGTGAGCGGCTTGGCTCTTCATTATGTCAACGACTATGTCGGTTTGGTCACGCGGATTAACCGTTGGCTTACGCCGGGCGGTTGTCTGGTTTTTTCGGTTGAACACCCACTCAAGTATGCGAACAGCGGCGGATCGTGGTTATCCGACGACGACGGCAACGCCTTGGCTTGGCCGGTCGACTGCTATTTGCAGGAAGGCCCGCGCGTGGAAGAAAAGAACGGGCTCACATGGACCAAATGGCACCGCACTATCGCCATGTATGTGGAGGGATTGCTCGCTGCCGGACTCCAACTGACTGCCCTGAAAGAACCCGGGGCCACGGACGAGGGATGGAGACTCCAACCAGCCATCGCTGAAGGTAATCGTCGTCGACCCAATGTGCTGGTGCTTCGGGGGGACAAAGCAGCATCTGAGTGAACCTGTTTATCGTCGAGAAGCGCCATCCTTCCGTCGAGCGGCTTGGTCCTCTCCCATGTCGTGAATTGCCATGGGATCCCCAAAGGGATGCATTGACCTTACTGCGTAAACGGGGGCGAATCTGCCGCAAGCGCCTTGGGCGGTGACTTCTGATTCTGGTTTGGTATCGCAATCAGAACGGGCGTACAATAAGGTCAGATGCGAGAGGAGGACGATAGCATGGCAGGACACGGCGACCTGGCAGACGATCGAATTGGGATCGATCCGGCTATTATGGGCGGTATGCCTTGTATTCGCGGGACCCGCATTCCAGTGCGGATGATTCTCGATTATCTCGCCGAAGGGGCGACGCTCCCTGAAATCCTCCAACAATATCCGCAATTGACGGAGGAGGATGTCCGAGCGGCGATCGCCTTCGGGGCGTATGCGGTGGGACAGTGGGCGTCCCAAGCACCGGCTCACTCCGACGCTCCATGAGAATCCTGTTGGGTGAGAACATCGGGGCCGAGACGGATAGGTGGCTGCGGGTTTGCTCGGTTCGGCAGACGATGTCGTGTACCGGTTAGCATGTGAGACGGAGCGGGTGTTGATCACACTCAATTATCAGGATTTCCGGTTGATGGAAAAATTTCCACCGGAGCAGTGCGGAGGGATTCTTGCGGTGCGCATGGGCCACACGGGCTTGGCCGCGGTGAATTCGGTGTTGGACCGTGCGCTCAGACACCTTCCGGAATCATACTTTTCGCGTAACTATTTACGTATCCCCTTTGATTTAGCGCAAGAGAACGGCCTCAGGCGCGCTGTTGCGCGACCACGCGACCCCACGGATAAATTTACGAGCACGGGGTCGTCCTCAAAGGAATTGGCTTGATCCATGGCGAATCCCTCTTCAAGAGGTGAACGCCATGAAGCGACTGAGTCCCGACCAAATTCGCCAAGTAT
>JAJZAN010000162.1 GCA_021799435.1 Bacillota bacterium
ACCATCAGTGGAAGCATGAGCACCACCAGGGGAAGTGCCTGACCCCGCTTGTTGTGCCACAACCGTTGCATCATGGAGCGCATCGCGATCCTCATCCTCCTTTCTTGCCTGTTGTCATTGATTTGTTGTCCGTGTTGATTCGTAACCCTGGGAATTCGACCTGATGAATCAAACTCCTTTTATTGGCAACGACTTTCTTTCACAATCTTCGACTCATGAAAAAAATGGGATCGAAAAAAAGGGAAACCTCGGAGGGCGCTCGAATCCGGATCTCTAAGAAAAAGGGGCAGCCCCGAAGGGAGGGAAAAACGAAAATGGCGATTTTTGAGCTCTTGAGCCGGTTTTTGAACCGACTGCACAAAGACCAGGAAGGTCAGGCACTTGTCGAATACGCTCTTATCTTGGCGCTGGTGGCCGTCGTGGTTGTGGTGGTCTTGGTAGCGTTGGGCAGCGGCGTTCATCACACCTTGACTAACGTTTCCAATGCAATTTCCAACTCAGTTGGAGGCTAAATCATGAAAGACGTGGGTCAGAGGCGCACGAGGGCAGGAGCCGCGTGCGCCTTCATCACCCTAGAAAGAGGGAGGCCAAGGTCATGGTGATGAAGGAACGCGTGGGATCCTTTTTCCGCGTGAACCGCTGGCTGTTGGTGAGCCTCATCGCCTTGGGCGCAGCCGTGTATGTCTCCACCCGTTATGTGGATTCGGTGCTGTCTAACGCACCCCACCCAGGAGCGACCAGTGCTGTCCAGGAGGAAGCAGTGGTGGTGGTCCGCACCGCCCTTCCAGCGTATGAAGTGGTGACTGCGGCGGATGTCGGGATCGAACAGATGCCGGTAGGAGATGTTCCTGTCGGTGCCTATACTCAAGTTTCGCAGGTTGTCGGACAGTGGACGCAAGAAGCCATTGCGCCAGGCCTGCCCATTGTTTCGTCAGACGTGTTTCAACCCAAATCCGCCAACATCTTGGCAGCCCGCATCCATCCCGGCGACATGGCCGTGGACTTGCCGCTGGGCGCCAACAGTGTGGTGGACGGTCTGGTCGAACCCGGTGACACCATCAGCTTGTTTACCACGATTACAGAAAAAACTGGCCAGCAGGTGACCGAAGATTTTCTCAACAGTGTGAAGGTGTTGGCAGTTGACGGCAACCTCAGCCAGCCTACCCCGCCGCAAGCGGGACAAAATTTGACGCTCATTCTGGCCTTGCCGCCGAGTCAAGTGGCCAAGCTGCTGTTTACTCAGCAGAAGGGAGCCATTGAGGCGGTTCTCGATGCACCTAATGCTGTCACTGTGCCGCCGAAGCCCTTCGGCACGACCCAGTGGGAGCAACCTGTACCCTAGGAGGATGTCATGCTAACCATTCATGTCTTGGCTCGTCCGCACCTGATGGCCCAAGTCTCCTCCTTAGTATCATCCAATCCCGATTGGGAGATGGAGATAGGGCGGCGGACCAATAATCTGCGCGAGCTGTTATCGTGGAGCGGCAATTCCCGAGACGTGCTGGTGCTGGACGACGGCATATTGGCATCAACGCCCGGGCTTCTCGATGAGGTATCCCGCATCCCCGGCTTCAAGATTACCATCGGCCGGCTCAGCGAATCCGGCTCGGCACGCCGGGCCCTGGCGTTGGGAGCTCTCAGTGTTGTGGAGGAAGCGAGCCTTGAGCAGGAACTGCCGCGCATTCTGGTGGGACTTCAAGAGCCGGAGAAAAGTCCCTTCGAACCCTACGTCATCGCGGTGTACTCCGCCAAGGGTGGGGTGGGGAAGTCGACCATTGCACTCAATTTGGCCTGGGCGCTGGCCCTGCATTCGGAATTTCCCGTGGCCTTGGTGGACGGCGATCCACTCGGTGACATCGGGGCCATGATTCAGGACAAGCCGGGGGCCTCGCTGGCCGACGTCGTCAGGGGGTTGAAGAGCGGACTTTCGGAGGCCAAGGCGCTGCAGTCGCTCCATACCATTAAGGGATTGTCGTTGACCGTGGTGCCAGCGGCATCCGACCCGCGCCAAGCCGATCAGGTGCGGGCCGAGGATTTGGGCCAGTTTTTAGGCGCTATCACTAAGACGCACGCTTATGTGGTACTGGACTTGGCGACAGGCTTAAGCGACTGGAATTTGACCGCCATGGACCGTTCTGACCAAATCTTGGTCTTGGCGGCCCCCGAACGGGTGACCTTGGGCAGCGTCAAGCGGGCGCTGGACATTTTGATTCACCTCTACCGCGAGAAGTTGGCGGTCATTCTGAATCGGGCCGATTCCGACACCGGCATGGATTTGCCCGAGGTGGAAGAGGTCTTGGGCTATAGCGTCCATCATGTGTTGCCAAGCGGAGGGAGCGCGCCTGCGCGCGCCGCCAATCGGGGACGTCCGCTGGTACTGATGGATCCTAAGAATCTCTTGGCTCGGGCTTTGCTTAGTTTAGCGCAGGAGATGGTGGCGGCCCGTGAGGGTTCGCGTCGACGCCCGCGCCGCTGGATTCTGAGTCGATAATAGGAGGAGCATATGTCACTCAAAGAGCGTATGCAGGGTCTCGCTCCCAAAGCGCCCGCCCCAGTGCCCGAGAGTGTATTCACGGCCGAAGAGCCGAAACCTCGTCCCAGTTACCTCAGCGAGCGGTTTTTGGAGTTGAAAGCCGAAGTCCAGGCGGCGCTCCTGACCCGCATCACCAATCCGGAATCGTTGAGCCGGCAGGCGCTGACCGACGAAATCTTGGCGCTCATTGATGCCAACGCGGCCATCACTCCCATCGAGAAGGAGTCCCTGACCGAGGGGCTGGTCAATGAGATTGTGGGGTACGGGCCCATTCAGCCGCTCTTGGATGACCCGGACATTTCCGAAATCATGATTAACGGCCCGGACCAAATCTACGTAGAGCGGCAGGGGCAACTGATTCGCACCCCAGCGGCGTTTCGGGACGAGCGCCATGTACGGGCGATTCTTGAGAAAATGGTGGCTTTCTCCGGCCGCCGTGTGGATGAGTCCAGCCCCATGGTGGACGCGCGGTTGCCCGATGGGTCCCGGTTGAATGCAGTGCTCCGGCCCTTGTCGGTGAACGGGGACGCCATTACCATCCGTAAGTTCTCTAAAGATCCTTTTGTGCTGTCGCAATTAGTGGAGATGGGCACGTTGTCGGCGGACATGGCCCGATTTTTGGAAGCGGCCGTGCGCGGCAAGCTCAACGTGGTCGTGTCGGGCGGAACCGGCTCTGGAAAGACCACGACCTTAAATGCCCTATCGGCCTTTGTGCCCGGCCATGAGCGTATCATCACCATCGAGGATGCGGCCGAGCTTCAGTTGCAGCAGGATCACAAGATTACCTTGGAAACGCGCCCCCCCAACGTGGAAGGGCGCGGAGCCATTCCCATGCGGGAACTGGTGAGAAACGCCCTGCGTATGCGGCCTGACCGAATTATTGTCGGTGAGGTGCGCGGAGGTGAGGCTCTGGACATGCTGCAGGCCATGAACACCGGGCATGAAGGCAGTCTTACGACCGTGCACGCCAACACGCCCCGGGATTGTCTAAGCCGTATCGAGACCATGGTGCTGATGGCGGGGGTGGATTTGCCCTTGGCTGCTATCCGTTCCCAGGTTGCGTCTGCTATCGATATTATTGTCCAGCAGGCTCGGCTCTTGGACGGCAGCCGCCGCATCATTCGCATCACCGAAGTGGTGGGTATGGAAAGCGGTGTGGTGACCACCCAGGATTTATTTGCGTTCGAACAGTCAGGTGTGGATGCTCAGGGCCGAGTGACCGGCACATATCGCGGGTTTGGCATCCGTCCGCGTGCTAGTGACCGGTTGCGGGCCCAAGGCATCGACCTGCCGGGCACTTTATTCGGGGCGGGGAGTTAAGGTATGCAGCCGTGGGTGTTAGCGGTGGTGTGGCCGCTGGTGCTGTTGATGCTGGCTCTGTCGGTTCGGCAGGCATGGCATGGCCGCGTGGTGAATCAGCGTCTCGCGGCTGTCAGCTCCTCCGCTGCTTTGAGCCCTCGCGAGGGGGCAAAACCGCGGCTAAGTTTTCGCGAACGATGGACCACGGGTCCGGGAGCGGCCGCTCTGCGGCTCCGGGTCAGCGAGTACATTATGTTTCGGGTGGCCAGTTTCTTCGTGCCGTTCGTCGTCGGGTTTGTCCTGCGCGGCCTCATAGCTGGTGTGGTGCTGGGTCTGCTGGGGCTGGTCGGATTGACGGTCTACTTCCGTCAAAAGCAGCGCCGCTGGCTTTCTGAAGCGGAGGAAGCTCTGCCGGAATTTCTCCGGGGCGTAGCGGGGGCGCTTCGGGCGGGGTCATCTCTGTCCCAAGCCATGGATTTGGTGGCTCAGGACACGATGGGGCCGCTCGGGGATGAAATTCGCCGGGTGCTGAGGCGAGAACGGTTGGGATTCAGCACCTCCGAGACTCTGGCCGAAATTGCCCGTCGCATTCCTTCGCGGGATTTAGCGCTGGCGGTGATGGCCATTACCATTCAGCGCGAGGTGGGCGGATCCCTGGCAGATGTGCTCGACAATATTGTGGAGACTATCGTTCAGCGGCAGCAATTAAAGTCGGAAATCCGCATCCTGACCGCCCAAGGACGGTATAGTGGCTGGCTGCTGACGTTTATGCCGTTTGGTTTGGGTCTTTTGATGTGGTTTGCTGACCCGGCGTACATGGGGCAGTTGGTCCAGGGCCTTGTTGGATGGGCCATGCTGGGCGGTGCGGCCACCTCGGTGGGCATTGGCGGCTTTGTCATTAACCGCATGGTGCGGACGCCGGAAATGTAGGGAGAGGGCAAGATGGGGGTAGTGCAAGAGGCGTTGATATTATCCGGGCTGTTGGCGGCCGTGGGATTTGTTGCCTTAAGCGCCTGGATGCGGGAACGGCGCGCCGCACAATGGCAGCGGGTGGTCAGCATACGGCTTGCGGGCGGCCTTACGGTGCCTGACGAGGATACCGAGGACGAGCTCGAGCAGCCCTATGCTCGGCGCGTCATATGGCCCAAACTTGCCGCATTTCGCAAATCCTTGGCCCGCCGTATTACCCCAGCACATTTCTATGCGGAGCTGGACGCCAAACTGCGGCTGGCCAACATGCGGCAGAGCGCTGATGCGTTCTTCTTTTCGCGACTGGCCATGGCCTTCGTCGGGTTGCTGGTGGGGGGGCTGGTGGCGGCGCTGGCCCGCACCTTGGCCTTGGACCTGCGTGTGCTGCTGCCGATCGTGATTGCGGGTGCCTTATACCTCTATCCCGGTGTGCACTTGAACACGAAACTGCAGGAACGTCTGGAGGACATCGACCGCGGGTTGCCGGAAGTGTTTGACCTGTTGAGCGTCAGCGTAGAGGCGGGGCTAGCCTTTGACGGCGCGTTGAAGACGGTGGCGACCAATGCGGAAGGGGCGGCCCGGGACGAGTTCTCCCGGGTACTGGCGGATATGCAGCTTGGTATCCCTCGGGCCGAGGCGTTGTCGGCCTTAGCCGAGCGAACCCGATCCATGCCCTTGAAACGGTTCGCTGGATTGGTGGCGCAATCGGACCGGAGTGGCAGTGGGATTGGGAACGCGCTCAGGATTCAGGCGCGTGACATTAAGCGCTATCGCGCCGCTAAGGCCCGCGAAAAGGCGGCCTCTCTTCCCATCAAAATTTTGTTTCCCATGATTATCTTCATCTTTCCAGCCATGTTCGTCATTATCTTGGGTCCAGCGGTGATTTCGGTCATGAAGGTGTTTCACATCTAAAGGGGGGCAACGATGAAGCGACTTTCGCTGGCCGTTGAGGGTGGACCGAAATTGGGCGATGACATCATTATGGCTTCCAATCCTTGGCTTCGCTTTCGGGGACTTATGGGAACGGACGAACTTTCGCGCGGGTCAGGCATGCTCTTTCCCCACACGAATGCGGTACATGGATTTTTTATGCGCTACCCGATCTTGACCGCCTATTTGGATGCCGAAGGCAATGTACTGGAGGCGCGCATTCTCAAGCCCTGGCATGTGGGTGCGGTGGTGCGCAAGGCGCGTTATGTTTTAGAACTCCCTGCGGATTTGGCGTCGATCATAAGGGTGGGCATGCGAATTGTTTGGAAAAATTAGACCGCGATAGCCGGGGTGCGGAAGAGTAGATCGGGATCCCTGCCAGCAATAAAACTCTTATCACATGGATCTCCGGTGGAATGATGCCGAAGAAGAGCGATAGCGCCCGATCGGACGCTATCTGGTTGGATGCGGTAGTTCTCAATGGACCGATTAGATTGTCCCCGTCCAATGCGAGGGCGGTACCGCGCGGTAACGCCCTCATTCTGGTAGACGCAGCGTTTAACCGAAGGCTCACGTTCCGGACTGGATGGGAAATCCTACTTGGGCTTGTGCGATCGCTGCCGCCCACGAAAACCCATCCAGTTGCACCAGATAGTTTTCAATGGCTAAGGTCGTGGCTCCTGCCTTCAGCAGGGCCGAGACACCTTGGGCCACCGTCACCGTGTTGTCGGTCCAAGTCGGGATAATACTGAGTTTCTGGTATAGCGCCGCAAATTGGCCCTGTTGGATGGCCGAGACATGCTGCTGCAGACCCACGCCCGATCCATCCAAGATCGCGGACAGGTAGGCCGAGTTGATGCCTTCCTGTAACTTCAACCATAAAATGGCGGGGTGGCCACTTTATGATTTACGCGAGTAGTTTTTGAATTTCTTCTTGTCTCCTCTGCCCTCAAAACGAGGCACTACATACCCGAGGCGATCTTTCATGATTTATGGATTACCTGTAATTTGTGGGTAAACCCATTTGATAGTCACCGAAAGCACCTTTCGGTTTGCGTGGTTAATCATCTGTTAACGGGCCGGTTAGTCCGCTATTCGCGGCGTTAAGTAATTCGTCTGTGGGAAAAAGCCAATCCCGTTCTCGCATGAGCCGCTAATTTATGAATTTTGGTGTTAGCGCCCATCACTGTTAGGTCTCACCTTATTTGACCG
>JAJZAN010000030.1 GCA_021799435.1 Bacillota bacterium
ACGAACGATGGAAACCTTTCACCGCCTCAAGCGATTGGAGGTCAAGATGGCGATTGATGATTTTGGCACGGGCTACAGCTCGCTAAGTTACCTAAACAAGTTGCCCATCGACTACTTGAAAATCGATCAGTCGTTTGTGCGCGAGATTATCGGCGACTATTCGACCCACAACGACATCGTCACCGCGATTATCGCCTTGGCTCGCAATCTGAATCTCGGGGTTATCGCCGAAGGGGTGGAAACCAACGAACAATTCCAGTTCTTAGAGGCACTCAATTGTGATCTAGCCCAGGGATATCTTTTTAGCAGGCCCGTGCCGGCGGCGGAATTTAAGCATCTGTTGCAGAGGGTGTAGTGCATCATGGCAACGGGCGCGTCGAATCCCCGGGGCGGCTTTGTGCGCGCGTGGCTGTTCGCCCCGTTGCAAGAGTACACCCACAAGAAGGCGGCCCTGGCAGAAAACGATTCGTCTGAGGAACCGTATCTAGAACCATGTACGCGTCATCACTGCCCGTCGAATAGCCACCCGTCAACGGGCCTCGGCCCAGCAGGTGGCAGTCGCACGCATACTGGCCTGCGGGTGGGCGGCGCGCTTGCGGACCACGGGAACATGGCGTATCGTCTGAACTAGTTAGTGTCTTTGATACCGGCCATCACGCCACGACAGCCCATTCTCTATCCCGGTTAGGCCGTTCTCTTAGAAAGGGGTGGTTTCTCATGTTGGCGTCCCCGCCTCTTCATGTGTTGGCGACCCGACCGCTGGAAGCACAGGCAAACAAGGTGTTGGCGGTCTTGTCGGAATTTCTCGGGATCAATACACTCTTTGTGGCGGTAAACGATGGCACGACCAATGTTATCGTGGCTAGTCGCAACCGAAATGCAGTCCTGGTCGAACCGAGCCGCTCACCCCTGGCCGAGGCGTACTGCCGAGTCGTCATCGAGGACCGGCAATACGTGGAGATTCCGGATACCGTCAAAAACCCTCGAACCAGCGTTTTGCCTCCTACCCACCGGTTGGGTTCAACGGTCTTTGTGGGTGTGCCGCTCGTGCTGCGTGATGGGCGGGTTATCGGAACGCTGTGTGGGATGGACGCCGACCCTGTGGAGGTCACGCCCCGTCAGCGGATGTTGCTGGACACCATGGCGGAGTTTCTCAGCTATGTGTTCGAGTTGGAATGGAAGTCCTACACCGATTCCTTAACCGGCAGTGGGAACCGCCGCTTCATGGACACGTTCATGGATGATCCGCAGACGGCGAGCCGGCGAAAGAGCGTCGTGTTCTGTGACATGGATAATCTTAAGCCGCTCAATGATATCTGGGGTCACGATGTCGGTGATGAGGCGCTCCAGCGGTTGGCGGACCACCTGCAACAGGTCTTTGGTCCGCGTGGACCCGTGTGTCGGCCCGGCGGAGACGAGTTCGTCATTCTCTTACCAGATACCCCAGGTGAGGCTGCGTCCGACATGGCTCGACGGGTTCGGGATGCTGTGCAGCATATTGTTTTGCCCGAGACAGACAACGCCCGGATCAGTGTCACCATGGGTGTGGCGTCAACCGCGGATCCCGCGGTGCCCTGGCGGGATCTCCTGCGTCGAGCGGATGCGACCATGCTGGAGGCTAAGAACACCCAAAAAGGGTCGGTGGTCTGGAACGTGGTGTGAAGGTTCGTTGCGCATATGGTCGCACGTCTCGACTCCCGTTCTTGTCACTGAATGGGATGGTCGTGGCGGGACATCGGGGATTCCGTGTAACCGCTAGAGTTTTCATAAAGTCTCGGCCGTGAACCCTCTGCCTTTAGTGGTGTCTAGGGGTCGAGATCCAGTCTGTAGTTTGTCCAAAAGGATGCCCGAGATCGCCCAGGTTGCGATCGTCGCCAGTTTGATGCGATTGTAGGCTATCTCACCTCCTTTACCACCACACGTTAGGCCGCAGCGACGCGGGCCCAGGCCTGATGATGGGCGACAATGGCGCCCATCGCTAACCGAGCCAACCATAGATACGGTCGGCGGTGACGGGCTCGCTTGATGCCTTTTTGCGTCCACAAGCTAAAGGCCCGTTCGACGCCAGTTCGTTCGGCGTATAACGTGTTCCAAGCGGGCGTGCCGTAGGGAACGCCACTCTCGGCATAGCGGGAGCCTCGGTCATTCACGGTGACGGTTTGGCGGGCCTTGGCACAGGGAGTCTCACAGGATTCATGCCGACGTTGCCGGAGAGGACAGGCATAGACGGTGACGCCCATGCGTCGTTGCCCCAGACAAATAAGATCCCGATCGACGCCACAATGGGGACGGTTCTGTTTGTCCAGGGTGATTCCGGCGGCGGTCGCCGCCGGACTGATTCGGGCCGGCTCGACCGGACCGGGCGGGGCAAACGCGGGCACTACGCCCCGTTTACGGGTGAAAGTCCATAACGCGTTGACATCAAAGGCGGCATCTCCCACCATATGGGTCATTCGTATGGTGGGGTCTTCGACCGCGTACAACCGCTGGGTTTTGACCAACAAATCGGGATAGGCGACCGCATCGTTGCGATTGCCCGGATGAAGCGCCAGGCTCACCAGTAACGGATGGCTTGGTTGGTCGGGCATGCCATTGACCACAGCCATGGCCAATGGCATGTATCCGAAGAAGTATCGATGGCGATGGCTATCCCATCCGAGCAAGGCCGTCGGATCGCTAAACCATCGCTGGCATTGGCATGACTTCCCAGGACACGCACAGCGTTTGGTCCCGAATGAATGGGCCCCACTCTCAATCGGTGAGCCATCTGGCGCCAAATGCCATTCAGAGGGCAACACTCCATAGTGCACGCTGGCCACCGCGGTCGTGCCGAGCAGGCGATCCCAGACGTCACTGGGCCGAGTCGGACGACTGCTACGCTGGGCCTCCCGGGCTACCCGACGGGCCACGCGTTCGACCGCGCCGGGTCGGCGCGGGGGCATTTTTTGACCCGGCTTCAGCTTTAATCGGCGTCCCGATGGGCGACGCCAGGCTCCCGTCCGTGGGTGACTCTCCGGGTATAAACGCCGCAGAAAACCATAGATCGTCCCAATCGTCGGAATCGCCTCGGCGGTTTGCCAGCCGCAGAGCCGGGCCAATAGCGGGTTCTGCCGGACATGGCGCAACCCATCCACTAGGTTGGCGACTTCCCGCACCGTCATCAAGCCCAGGAATCGCAGAATCCGCGCCGGGTCGGACGCCGGCCGGCCTCGCCGCCGCGCATAACGATCTTGCAGGCGGTCGACCATGCGGTCGATGTCGGCCGTATAACTCCACGTCAATTCGTGCGCCCAGGCGGTCCGATCACCCCATTCCGGGCGCCAGTTGGTGCAAATGTCGTCGATGAATCGTCGGATATCAGCATCGATCATACCGGGTCGTAGCATAAGGACATGGCCCCTTCTCAGGAAGTGACTGGCACGAAATGTCAGTCATCCGAGTTTCGGGGCGGTTCGTCCAAAGTCAAGTGATTGCGGCGAATTCCGGCAAATAAATCGTCTGAGATTGAATCTGGTAGGTTTTGGTGTTACAAGGCCGCCATTACCGGCGGCCTTATACGCGCTTCTATCTTGGGTTTGCGACTTTATGAAAACTCTCCTAGGGCGTTGGTGCTGGTGGCCACATGGAACGTAACGGTTTTCGTTGTCGTGTTTCCTGCCTGTCTATCGCGCTCAAATACCGGACTCTTCACTCTCTGTGTAGGTGGCGGGTGGTGATGAAGCGAAACGGCGACGCCCCATTCTGGCTGCTTACCCGGCGGCGGAGAACACCTGCAATCAGCAGTGGACGGTCGAACATCGGTATTCGGTGTGGTTGACGGACACAATTTATGAGCTTATGTGGAATTCAAGGTTTCAGGAGGCCAGTTGGCATGATCTCAGGGGTGGCATAGGGTGGGGCCTCCGCACGGAGCGTCTAAAGTACCCCGCACCCAACAGGTCCCGTGGCAAATTCCCGTGATATTAGGGATCTATCGGGGGATTTTCTGTGGTCGGGTGGTCTGGCTCATGGGTCATGCCATTTCGTGATCCGACGGGGGCGGGATCAAGTGAAGAAACGGGAGGCGAGACACCGGCCGACTCAGAAACCACCGGGGATGGGGAATTCGCACCGCCAGTCGTAGACCACCGGCGGCGCCGGATGAATGCCCAAGCCACGGCCGCCATACCCATGAGGGCGCCTAGAAGGATGGCAATCAAGACCACTAACGCTAACGGCACGTGTGGCAGGGTCCACCATAGCACATGGATGTGGATGGGGCGCCGATTTTGAAAAGCGACAACAACCACCAAAATCAACAAAATAAGACCGGTAATTAACCGCCATAGCGCCCGCACCACGTCGCGCCTCCTTGAGGATTTCTTATCGGGGACAACATTCGCGGTGCGACGAAAGAAATCCTGCTCGTTTCGCTCACCCCCGAGAGGCTTCAAGACCCTCGGAGACAGTGCAGGGGACCGGACTCGGAAAGTGTCGTCCGCGACCGCACTGCTATTCCCGCCGACCGTCAAGTACTGAGCCAGTGCCGATTGACGACCCATGCCAGGCATCGCCGGATTGCTAAGTGGCGAAACTCTGCCAATAGGAGCATGCGAGAGCAAATCACTTAATGGGGAGGGAATCGTATTAAGCCGTCGGGCGCGCTTGGGACGGTTCGCAAGCGATTCCCTCATGGAGTAATTGGCGGGCAGGCGGTGTCAAAGCGGTCGGTGCGTCGCGGCTGAGCTGGTTCATGACTCGTCACACGGCGGGGGCGGCACCGCGACTGACGATACCGCTCCCCTCCATCCATTGACGCGGCGGCCGAGCCGGGTGTTCCTAGCTGCCGGATTGCAGGGGGGAACCTGCGGCCGCTGCCCACGAATAGCCGTCGAACTGCACGAAATAATTCTCGATGGCGAGCGGCGGTGGGCCAGCTTTCACTAACGCGGCCACCCCCTGCGGAATGCCCACGATATTGTCGGTCCCGGTTGGGATAATGCTCAGTTTTTGATAGAGCGCGGCAAAGTGGCCCTGTTGGACGGCGGTGACGTGCTTTTGGAGCCCCATACCGGCGCCCGAAAAGATGGTGGCCCTGTACGAAGAATTGGTACCTTCGCCCGTAAAGGACGCACCCGCGTCCATGGCTGCCCGTTCCTCGACATATCTGGAAAAGGCGCCGTTTTCAATGGCGGTCACAGGATTATAGCCGAAATTCTCGATGCCCTGGGTGGTGTGCCCGTCCACCGTCACCGACTGGGTATCAGGGAGGGCGGCTCGTAAGGCGGCAGCACATACTCTCCGATGGGGCGATTCCAGTGGATTACCAACGGGTTGTCGCCCAACAGCGCTACGGCCGTGGATGGGCTGTTGGCCACAGAACTGTAAGGGTCTGCCACCGATGACCAATCATAGCCTGTTCCGTTGGGATTCCCGACGGCCAGTGTGTGCGTCTCCAGTTCACCGCTTGGGGTGCAGGATTCTTTTTGGCCCGCACCCGAATACGGACCAGCCTAGTGCAACTGATATGATTCACTGTCGCGTTTTTCTTGTCCGCATGAGCCCGTTTCAGATATAATTCACGTAAATGTTACATGGTTTCACGTACGGCAAACCGGTGGAAACGCTGGGACGCAAAGCTACGGGTCTACGGGCAATGCCTACGATCGCCGGGCTGCTGGGGAAGCGCCCTGGGATGGGCGCTTTTCGTATTATCGTCTCAAGCGGACCAACATCTTCCATCCTACCACCGTCGTGCTAGTGTATGGAGGTTGCAATTTATGAATACGTCTCAATCCTTGGTAGACCAACTGCAACGTCAATTTCACCCGCTCGCGATTGTCGATTCCCAGGGCCTTGTCCGGTACCACGACGGTTCAGAGGCCGCCGAATTTCACCTGACACCCGGCCACCCCTTCCGGTTCCACGTGGGTGGCGAATCCGCAGACCTCATCGATCTCCTCGAAGTGCAGAGTCATGTGCGCCTCCACCGCTATGATGTGGTGGCGGTGCGTACCGAGTCGGAGACGGTATTCATGATTCTCGAACGCGCTCATCCCGGGGATATTCGGTCGCTCCTCAAAACCGAGCAGGACCTCTATCAGTTGCTCTTTCACTACAGCACCAATGCCATCTTTGCGCTCGACCTGCGCGGCGACTGTGTCGCGGCCAATCGGGCGAGTGCCCAGGTGAGCGGCTATGGTATTCGTGAATTGCTTTCGATGAATTTTAGAGACCTGGTTGTATCCGATGACGTGCCCCAGGTTTCGACAGCCCTCCAACACGTCGTTCACGGTGAGCCCATGACCGTCCGGTGCCGTATTCGGCACGTCACCGGGCGAGAGGTCTTACTTCACGTCGATGCTTTCCCTGTCGTGGTCGATGGGGTCTGCCTGGGAGCGTTCGGGATTGCGCGAGATATTACCAGCACGGTCCGACAGGAACACGCCCTCCAATTACAACGCGAGGTCTTGGAACAGATCGCGCGAGGGGTATCGCGCGAAACAGGCATCGCATTGCTGGTCGATGGTCTGGTCCGCTTGTTTCCCGCCGCGGGGGTGGTCTTCATGACATTGCGCAACGAGCAATCCCTGTCGTACGAATATGGCGCTGGGGCTTTGAGCACTGCCGACGGTGGCAGGGTACAATCCATCCCCCTCATGGACGGTGGCGGTCTCGCGGCCGCGTGCGTGGCCCGGCGATCCTGTATCACCGTGGAAGACGTGCGCTACAACCCCTTGACGCACCCACACGGAGCGGCCTTGCACGCGCGGGGCATCCAGCATGCCTGGGCGGTTCCGATTATGTCGGATGGCACTACGACTCATGGCGCCCTGCTCGTCTATGGCCCCGACAGCATGGGGCCGTTAGCCCTGACGGAAGATATTCTGCGCACGTTCGGGAGTTTGGCGGGGATCCTCATCGATCGTTGTGATGTTGATGCCCGTTTGTATCGGGAGGCCCATGTGGATGCCCTCACTCAGTTGCCCAACCGGCGATGGATACAGACCCTGTTAGACGAGTGGGTCGAATCAGCACGGGACCGTCACGGCACCTTCGCGGTGTACCTTGTCAACATTGACCGTTTTCGCCACGCCAACGAGGCCTTTGGACCCGTATTTGGCGATCGCCTCTTGCAACATGTGGCGGCTCTGCTCGCGTCGCTCGGCAGTGTTGACGTGGTCGTGGGTCGCCTTGGCGCGGATGAGTTCTTGATACTGCAGCGGGGGGATCCAAACGGTGAATCCTTGGAAGCGTTTGGGCGCACGCTCCTCGCACGGTTTACCGAGCCGCTGATCGTGGAATCGCAGACCGTCCGCGTGACGGCGAGCGTCGGCGCCGCCCAATTCCCTTTGCACGGCGCGAATGCTGAGGCCTTACTGTCCCATGTCGGCGTTGCCCTGCGTGTCGCCAAACAGACGGCCGGCGACAACCTCCGCCTATACGAGCCTAATTCGTCGGAGCGATCACCGCGTTGGATTCATCAGGAAGTGGACCTCCAACGGGGCATTCATCACCAGGAGTTTGTGCCCTATTTCCAACCGTTGTGGGATGCCCATACGGGCCGGATGGTGGGCGCGGAGGCCTTGGCCCGGTGGGACCACCCCGAGCGGGGGGTGGTGTCGCCCGCGGAATTCATCCCGGTCGCGGAAGAAACCGGACTGATTGTGCCCTTGACCCACCTCATGATGGAACAGGTGGCCCACGTCATCGCGGTGCTCAACCGTGCTGACGTGTCTATAGCCCTGAACATTTCACCCTTGTACGTTCAACGTCGTGATGTCCTTGACGATCTGCAACAAGTCTCCGGGGCCGATCACTTGGGCCAGTGGACGCTCGAAATCGTAGAATCCAGTTTCGGGCTTGAAGAGGCCCACGTCATCCGCACCTTGGAGGCCTGCCGTTCCGTGGGCGTCACCATCGCGCTGGACGACTTTGGTACGGGTTACAGTTCCTTGTCGCGGCTGAACCAATTACCCTTGGATTATGTGAAGGTCGATCAATCCTTTGTCCGGGCCCTGGGCTCGACGGTGCACGGTCGGCCGATGGTCCAAGCCATCATCGACCTCGCCCACAGCCTGAGCTTAAAGACGGTGGCCGAAGGGGTGGAAACCCGCGAACAGCGGAAGTTGCTGATCGACATGGACTGCGACCGCCTGCAGGGATTTTTGTTAGGACGTCCCATGCCGACGGCCGATTTTCTCAAGCTGGCCCAACAGAGCCTACCGTGACCCATTCGTGATGCTGTCCCCATGCCCATATTAATAAAGGAGAAGAATCGCTGACTGCAGCGACGGAATGACCACTGCTGGTTATTTGACAAAATAGAGGCAATAATTCAATCTTGAATCGAATTGGTAGTACTGCAGTACCACGAGATAGATAGAACATAGCAAGGAGGAGCCTCGGTGAATACGAGCTTTAGGGAGAAAGTCGCTGTAGTGACTGGCGGTGGAAGCGGCATTGGGCGTGACACAGCGCTCTTGTTTTCCCGGCACGAGGCGGTGGTGGCTGTTTTGGATACGGCGTTGGAGAAAGCCCAAAGCACTGTGGATGCCATTCGGGAAGAGGGCGGGGACAGCATTAGTGTTTTCTGCGACGTGTCGCAAGCGGAGAGCGTCCAGACGGCATTCCATGAGGTGCTGACTCACTACGGCCGCATAGACATTCTCTTTAATAATGCCGGCATCATCATGCCCGGCTTTATCGAGGATATCTCGGCCGAAAACTGGAGCCGGGTGGTGGCGGTCAACCTCTCCGGAGTCTTTCACTGTATGAAATATGCAATGCCTGAGTTAAAGCAGCGGCGGGGGGCCATTGTCAACATGGCGTCTATGAACGGGCTTGTCGGCCAGATGAAGAACCCTGCCTATAGCGCGACCAAGGGCGGGGTCATAGCGATGACCCGATCGGTGGCTATCGATGCTGCACCATTTGGGGTTCGGGTCAATGCCGTGTGTCCTGCGGGGGTCATGACGCCGCTCTTGGAGGACTGGTTTGACAAGCAGCCCGACCCCGCACAAATGAAGGAGTATACCGACTTGTCACACATGCTGGGAAGGACGGCAACGCCTAAGGAGATTGGACAACTGGTTCTGTATTTGGCCAGTGACGACGCGTCGTTTATCACCGGCCAGGCCATCCCGATTGAAGGCGGAGCCACGCTCGGGTATGGGATGGGACCGAAGGCCGAGTGGGCGCTCGGCGGGTTCGAACAGCCATCGTCGGGAGGGCAGCAGGCATGATGCATCCACAATACTTCGAAGACTATGAGTTGGGGACGGAACGAACAACCGGGGGCCGCACGATTACCGAAACCGATATTGTGCTTCATGCTGGGCAAACCGGCGACTTTTATCCGCATCACATGGATGCCGAATGGTGCAAGACTCAGGATTTCGGCCAGCGCATTGCGCATGGCACCTTAATTTTCAGTGTTGGGGTGGGGATGACAGCGGGGGCCGTAAACCCTTTAGCATTTTCCTATGGCTATGACAAATTGCGTTTTTTGAAGCCGGTCTTCATCGGTGACACCATTCACGTGAAGGTGACGGTGAAGGACAAACGCGAGCATACCAAGCACCAACAGTATGGGGTTGTGACCGAGCTCTGCGAAATCTTCAACCAGAAGAGTGAGGCGGTACTGGTCTGCGAGCATCTTCTATTTGCAACGCGGCGCGATTATGCCGAGGCGTCTTCTTAAAGGGGGCGAACAACGGTGGATCATGAGATTCGGGTGCGTCCCGAGGGTTCAGCCATCATTCTGCATCCCGATGACAACGTGGCGACCGCACTGCGGGATCTAGAATGCGGTACCGCGCTGACGTTGGCGAACGGCAGAGTCGTCGACACTGCCGAACCAATCCCGTTTGGGTACAAAGTGGCGCTTCGCGCGATTGGACCAGATGAGTACGTGGTGAAGTATGGGGTTCCCATCGGCGTGGCGACTGCGCCTATCGCTGCGGGCGCACGCGTGCATATTCACAATCTCAGGACATTGCAGGGGGACCAGTGACATGAAGGGATATCGCCGTCCCGACGGACGCATAGGCATTCGCAATCATGTGGCGGTGATCTATACCGTGGAATGCTCCCGACACGTGGCCGATATGATTGTGCGCCAGACACCCGGCTCCGAGCTGATCGGATTTG
This sequence comes from Bacillota bacterium, assembly GCA_021799435.1. Taxonomy (GTDB): domain Bacteria; phylum Bacillota; class Sulfobacillia; order Sulfobacillales; family Sulfobacillaceae; genus Sulfobacillus_B. The sequence goes on from JAJZAN010000030.1 coordinate 10,132, forward strand.
CTGGATGCTATAGCGACCCATACGCATTTCGCATGCTGGTTGAAGTGGGGCGTCATCCCAACGTGGCCGCCGTGTTGCTGGTTAGTCTCGGATGCGAAAGTACCAATCTTCAGCAGCTCGCCTCCGAGATTGGCACTGCGGGCAAACGGGTGGAAACGCTGGTGGTACAAGAGTGTGGGGGAACGATCAAGACGATTGAGCGAGGATGCGTTCTGGCGGGAGCGATGGTCGAGGAGGCTCACCGCATCGAACCTGTTCCGATGACGTTCAGCGACCTCATTGTGGGTGTGGAATGCGGTGGCTCTGACACCACGTCGGGGCTGGCCGCCAATCCGGCAGCTGGATGGGCCGTGGACCGCCTCATCGACTTGGGCGGCACGGCGATATTCAGCGAGCTGCCCGAGCTGCTCGGAACCGAACCGTATCTTGTGAAGCGCGCTCGAACGGAGGAGGTCGCACAGAGTGTGCGGTCTGGGCTGGAACGCGCACAAAAGCTGGGGCAGGCCTTGGGCCAGTTCGCCATTTCAGTCGGGAACCAATTAGGCGGGCTCACGACCATTGAAGAGAAGTCGCTCGGTGCTTTGGCTAAAGCGGGCACTAAGCCCATCGAGGGAGTGCTGAAAACGGCCGAACGGCCATCGCGATCCGGTCTGTATTTGCTGGATAAGGTGGGAGATGTGGAAGGAAATCAGCTGGGTCATTATGAGATCAACGACAGTGACGGGCTTATCTCTCTCATTGCCTCTGGCGCTCAGTTGATTTTCTTTACCACTGGCCGCGGCAGCGTCGTCGGATCGGCCGTGTCCCCTGTTATCAAAATCTGCGGGAATCCCAACACCTGTGAGCGTCTTGCCGATGACATCGATATTGACGCTGGCACCATTATCACAGGTTCGGCCATGGTGGCGGACGTCGGTGAGCTGATTGTTGATCTCACCCAGGCGGTCATCAACGGCCGTCAAACCAGATCAGAGAGTCTAGGCCATAAAGAGTACTCCATACCCTATAAACCCGGCAGGGCCTGCGATGTCGGGTAATTTCGCATGTCGAAGGCGGTGACAGTATGTCTCTCTCTCAAGCAGAGATGATTTCACGATTTTCTAGCATTTATAGCGGCGCGGTGTCCGACGTCTTAGACCAGAAGGGATTTCGCCATCAGGTGCTGCCGAGTTCCCTCCACGGGCTGACGTTAGAGACCAAGGTCTGCGGATTGGCGCTGCCGGTTTTAGGGGAGCCCTCAACTGTGACAGATGCCGATGAGATTTTCACGCCGCTGCTGCGAATGCTGGGTGACGTCAAGCCGTACAACGTGGTGGTCACCCAAGCCAATGACCAGTCTTGCGCGCACCTCGGAGAACTGTCTGCCACGGCAATTCAATCGCGTGGCGGCGCCGGTGCGGTGATTTACGGGGGAGTGCGGGATATCCAATACATCCAGAACTTGGGTCTTCCGGTTTTTTGCCGTTATACCACGCCGGCCGATGTGGTCGGACGCTGGAGGCTTGTTGACTACAACGTGGCTATAGAGATTGAGGGCGTGACAGTTCACCCGGGCGATATTGTGCTGGGCGACAAGGACGGGGTGCTGGTCGTACCCCTAGATATTGCCGAAGAGGTGCTGATCGCATCCGAAGACATTGTCGGAACGGAAAACCATGTGCGCAATGCCGTCAAAAATGGAATGCATCCACTCGATGCCTACCGCAAGTACGGCTGGTTTTAGTGAGAGCTGCGCGGCTCGTGTCCGGCTTGCGGGGCCTGGGCCAGCTGACCCAAATTAGGAGGAAGCAATGGGTATAAGCCTGCGGGGAATGACATGGGACCATACGCGCGGATACCTGCCGATGGTGGCCACCGGTCAGCGTTTTCATGAATTGCACCCAGAGGTCGACATTCTTTGGGAAAGGCGGTCGCTTCAGGCGTTTGCCGACTATCCCTTGGATCAGTTGATTGATCAGTACGACCTGTTGGTCATCGATCATCCATGGGCGGGGCAGGCCAGTCAGAAGGGCTGGTTGGTTCCCCTCGACGAGTACTTATCCCCTGGGTATTTGGCCGGACAGGAGCGAGAATCTGTCGGTCAGTCGTATATTAGCTACCAGTTTGACGGGCATCAGTGGGCCCTGCCGATTGATGCAGCCACGCCCGTGGCGGCCTGGCGCCCGGATATTTTTCATGAGACAGGTTTTTCGAAGCCAGAGAATTGGTCCGAGTTGCTGGATTTAGCCAAGCACGGTTTGGTCATTCTTCCCGCCAAGGAAATCGATCTCCTGATGCACTTTTACATGGTGGTTCATGCCATCGGGGGCGAGCTCTTCCACGATGGCCGCGTGGCTTCCGACCAATCTGGACTTCGCGCATTGGTCCGATTGCGAGAGTTGGTGCAATTGTGCCCGCCTGAGGTGCTCTATTGGAATCCGATCCAGGTCTATGAAGTCATGACTGGGCAGGATCGCTATGCATACTGCCCGTTTGCCTATGGCTATGCGAACTATGCCCAGCGTGGCTATGGCAGAACGCGCCTCGAATTTGGGGACTTGGTGAGGTGGGACCATGGGGACGCGTTGGCCAGTGTGCTCGGCGGGACTGGGCTCGCCATTTCGGCCCGCTCGCCGCATCTCAAAGAAGCGCTGGCGTATGCGGAATTTGTGGGCACACCAGAGACACAGACAAGTCTCTATGCGGCAGCGGGCGGGCAGCCTGGCTCACGCAGCGCTTGGCTGGATGAGGCGTTGAATGAATCGACGGCCCAGTACTACCGCCAGACGTTGCCGGCGCTGGACAGGGCCTACCTTCGCCCTCGGTATCCGGGATATCTGTTCTTCCAAGACCACGCGGGCGGCATCATTCACGCTTATGTCAAAGACGGCGGGGATCCCGCGGATGTCATGGAGCAACTTAACCAGTTATACAGGAAATCGATGGAGGGCGGCGTCAGATGAAACCTCTTAGTGGCTTATTGGTTCTTGAATTTAGTCAATATCTTTCCGGTCCGTCGGCAACACTGCGTCTGGCCGACCTGGGCGCTCGGGTTATCAAGATTGAACGGCCCACTGGCGGCGACGGCAATCGCCAGTTATCGCTGGGAGTTGACTTCGAGGGCGACAGCCTGCTCTTTAAAACCATCAACCGTGACAAAGAAAGTTATGCTGTCGACTTGAAGAACCCCACCGAGCTCGCCAAAGTCAAAAAGCTGGCCGCGCAGGCGGATGTGCTGGTGGAAAACTTCCGTCCAGGCGTCATGCGAAAGCTGGGTCTCGATCCGGAATCGGTTCGCGGCTTTAATCCCGGGCTGGTCTATGGGCGCGTTACGGGGTACGGCGATACCGGGCCCTGGAAGGATAAGCCGGGGCAGGACCTGCTGGTTCAGTCGCTGTCCGGATTGGCGTGGCTCAACGGCAACCAAGACCAGCCGCCGATGCCGTTCGGTCTGGCTGTGGCCGACATGATGGCTGGAGCCCATCTTGCGCAAGGCATTTTGGCCGCGTTGGTGCGCCGAGGCCGAAGCGGAGAGGGAGGCTTGGTTGAGGTCAGCTTGATGGAGTCCATTCTTGACCTGCAGCTTGAAGTGTTGACGACCTACCTGAATGACGGAGGAAAGGCGCCGCAGCGGAGCCTCGTCAACAACGCCCATGCCTACCTGGCGGCCCCTTACGGAATCTATCGCACTCAGGACGGCTATTTGGCCGTCGCCATGGGCTCTATTCAGGTGTTGGCTGATCTTCTGGACTGCGCGAAGCTGCGGGAATTCATCGACCCAGAAATGGGCTGGAGCCGTCGCGACGAGATTAAAGCGGTCTTGGCGGAGCACCTGTTGACGCGACGTACAGAGGAATGGCTGGCAGTGCTGGAGCCTGCGGACTATTGGTGCTCCGATGTGTTGACCTGGGAGCAGTTGTTAGGCTTAGAGGCTTTTGATCGGTTGGCGATGATTCAAGAGGTGACGCAATCGACGGGGCGGTCATTTCGCACCACGCGGTGTCCCATTCGAATTGACGGGGAGATTTTTCTGTCGCATGGCGGTGCTCCCCGGCTCGGTGAGAACACGAAGGCTATTAATGAGGAATTTTCGCTGTTCTAAATGCGTATCCCACGAGGAGGAGAAGCGATGAGAGTTGACGCGCATCAACACTTCTGGAACAACGAGGCAGGAGACTATCCCTGGCTCGACCGGCCCGAGAATGCGGCCATCAATTGCACGTTCGGACCGGACATGTTGGCGCCGCTGTTAGGGGAGGCAGGGATTGACCGAACCGTTCTGGTGCAAGCGATGGACTCCGCGAAGGACACGGAGTCGATGTTGGTGTTGGCGGCAGAAAATGCATGGATTGGCGGGGTGGTGGGATGGGTGCCGTTGGACAACCCTGATGCCGCCGGCAAGCGCTTGGAGACGCTACTGAGAAACACCAAGTTTAAGGGCGTGCGCCATCTCATCCACGAAGAGGCCGATCCCGATTGGGTCGTCCGCGACGTCGTCATCGAAGGTCTCAAGGTGTTGGCCGCCATGGACGTACCGTTCGACGTGGTAGCGGTCTTCCCCAACCACTTAAAGCATGTCCCCGAACTGGCTGAGCGTGTTCCCAATCTCCGCATGGTGATTGATCATTTGGCCAAGCCGCCGATTAAGTCCAAGGCCATGGACGACTGGAAGCAGCAGATGGTGCGGGCGGCGGGTTACCCTCAGGTCTATGCCAAGGTTTCGGGCCTCAACACGGCGGCGGATTGGAACACGTGGACGGCTCAGGACTTTGAACCATACATCGATGTGGCCTTTGAGCACTTTGGGGCCAACCGCCTGATGTTTGGGAGCGACTGGCCGGTGGCCACCCTGGCCGGAACCTATCGTCAAGTATGGGATGCGACGCGTCAGGTGGTGGCTCGCTATGGCCCGGAGGCGGAATTGGCCATTTTCGGCGATACCGCTGCCCAATTCTATCGCTTGGCGGGGGTGCCGTCATGAATCAAGACACCGCCTGGATGGCGCTGAACTATCGGCCGCCGCTTCCCCAAGACAAAATGATGGGCATCGCCATTGTCGGGGCAGGGGAGATTGTTGAGTCGGCCCATTTGCCCGCCTACCGGATGGCGGGTTTTCATGTCGTCGGTATTTATGATATCGATGGCGACAAAGCGCGGAGAGTGGCTGAGCAATTCCACCTGCCGCGCGCCTTCGGGTCGCTTGATGAGCTGGTCGAGTCGCCGGAGGTGGAAATTGTCGACATAGCGGTTCCGTCGCGGCGCCTTCTCGATGTTGTCGAGCGGGCGGTGCGGCACAAGAAGCATGTGCTGTGCCAGAAGCCCTTGGGGGAGACGTTTGCGGCAGCTCAGCGAATTGTCGAGGTCTGCCGAGAAGCCGGTGTCAAGGCGGCCGTGAACCAGCAAATGCGTTGGGCACCGGGGATTCAGGCCAGCCATCAAATTATCGACAGGGGATGGCTGGGAACGTTAACTCAGGCGACCATTCAAGTCAATGTTCTCACCCCCTGGGATCATTGGCCCTGGATGACGTCGCTCGCGGGGATGGAATTTCTCTATCACAGCATCCATTACATGGATTCCATCCGGTACCTGTTCGGCACGCCCGAGTATATCTTTGCGGACTCAGCCAAATTTCCGGGACAGCCGTGGCTAGCCGACACCCGCACGACCATCATGATGCGGTTTGCGGGAGAGACCCGCGGCCTTATTCAGGATAACCACAACAACTTCGCGCCGGAGGACGACTGGTATGCCACGTTTCGCTTCGAGGGAAGCGAGGGCATCATCAAGGGAACCAACGGTGCGTTGTACAACTACCCAGTCGGGCGAGGCGACACCATCAGCTTTCTCTCCAAGCAGCTCAGCGCAGATACTTGGATCAGCCCGACGCTTGAGGGAAAGTGGTTTCCGCATGCCTTCATGGGATCGATGGGGGAATTGATGCTGGCGGTCGAAGAAGGGCGCGAGCCAGGAAACAGTGTGGAGGATAACTTGGATACGCTGCGCATGGTGTTTGCCGCATTGCGCTCGGTTGAGGAGCAGCGACCGGTGTGGCTCGGCGAGATTGACCAATAGCAGCCAGAGAGGTGATTTCATGGATATCCAACCGGTGACGCGAACCACCGTGACTGAACAAGTGTTGAATCAGTTGGGGGACCTGATTTTGAAGGAAACGATCAAACCCGGAGAAAAGCTGCCGACGGAGCGCGATTTGGCGTCCATGTTTGGCACCACCAGGGCGCGCGTGCGGGAGGCGCTGCGGGCACTGGCGCTGATTGGCCTCATCGATACCCGGCCCGGAGACGGGACATATGTGGCCGTCCATTCGGGGGTGCCGTCGGAAGCGTTGGACCTCATGTTCTTTCGGGAAACGCGCAAATATGACGACCTCTATGAGGCGCGGGAGACATTGGAGCCGCCGTTGTTCGTGATGGCGAGCCAGCATGTCACGGTGGAGGACGTGCGCGCCCTGGATCGGTTCTTGGATGATTGCGAAACGGTTATCAGGCAGGGCGGAACCCCAGAGGACTTTCTCGAGCGTTTAGACAAATACGACCAGCTCATTGTCAAGCTTACCCGCAATGCGGTGCTTGAAACCTTGATGGCGGTGTTTCGCACCATGGCCCGGGATCTGTATCTGCGGCTTTTGGGAGTTCCTGGGGCGATGACCAACAGTCTAGAGCGGCGCCGGGAGATTACGGAGGCCTTAAGAAGCGGTGATGCGACGGCGGTGCGAGCCGCGGTGCACAAGCACATGCAGTCGGCTCGCCAGCTGTATCACGCGAGTGCGGATACCGGAGTTGATGCCGGGATCGAATGACTAACAGAATAAGATAAAATTATTGAAATATAACCAAGATATTGACCAAATCACTAAAATGACCATAATAGGAAATATCCTCTCCATAATGTGGTGATAGAGATGACGGATGATAAGAAACCAGTGCCAGTGCCGGATGGGGCTCAGGCTGTTTTTCGGGCCTTCAGCATTCTGGAATTGGTGCTCTATGAGGAGTCGCCGGTAAAGCTGGCGGACATCGCCGCAAGGCTTAGCCTGCATCGAAACACTACGTATCGCTTGGTGAGGACTTTGACAGCGATGGGCTATCTCGAATCGGTTGATGGAGCCTATGCAGCCGGTCCCAAGACAATCGCCTTAGGTCGGTCTGCCGGTCTAAGGAGTTTGTTGTTGCGAAAATGCCGTCCGCATTTGCAGGCTCTTTCCAATGAATTGGGTGAAGTCACCAATCTTGCTGTGCTCAACGGGGACGAGGTTTTGTACCTCGAGCGGTGGGAACAAACGGACACGGTTGCCGGACTCTATGTACGCAGTGGTCAGGAAGCCCCTTTGTATGCGTCGGCCCTGGGCAAGGTCTTTTTATCCAGTTGGAGTCTCGAGGAACGACGTGACTACTATCGCCGATGCCCATTTGTGGCTCATACACCCTACACGTTGACATCTCCCGATGCCCTTGAAGCGGCAATCATCGAGGTGGAAGAAACCGGATTCGCTGAGGACCTCGAAGAACTGATGGTCGGCGTGCGATGTCTCGCAGTGCCTATTGTTGTTCATGGCGCGACGATTGCCGCCTTGAGTACAGCCATCCCGGTGTTTCGCTTCCGACCGGAGGAAAGGCTTCATTACGTGAAGTTGCTAAAAGCGACCGCTGTGCGAATTTCTTCTGAGCTGAGTGCTCAGCACGACGGTTCGCCATTCTTTGATTGACGTTCAGCTCTTAGAGACAACGTGGCTCCATTGATTTCTTTGGAGGAGGATTGACAGGATATGAGGCTCAAAATGAGCGCGCTTCTCGGGGTTGTGATGCCGATGTTACTGCTCGTCGCAGGATGTGGCAGTGGCTCATCAACACCTTCCGCCAATACCAAGACGGTGCAAGCAGGGCCGTTGCAAGTATGGGTGGACGCCCCGCGGGTGTCGGCGGTCAAGGCCTTTGAAAAAGCGTACCCGAAGATCAAGGTTCAGATGAATATCATCAACGACAACATCGGGAACGATGCGTTGCGAGGTAAGTTCGAGTTATTCAACAAGTCTGGGAGTGGATGGCCCGATGTCATTTTCTTTCCAACCAACAGTGACATCTCCTGGGCATCGAGTTCACAAATTGGATACACGGCGAATCTTACCAATTTGGTTCCCAAATCCATTCAAAATGGTTATGCTCCAGCCGCCATCGCGGCTTGCAAGGTTGGCGGAAAGCTGGTCTGCCTGAGAAACGATGATGCGGCGGATGTGTTGTGGTATAACGCCAAACTATTCAAGGAGTGGGGATACACCCCGCCCAAAACCTGGCCCCAGTACGAAGCGCTGGGATTGAAAATTGCCAAGCAACACCCCGGATACTATGTAGGCATCATTGGATCTGACTACACGTTTGACCGATATTTCTGGGGTAGTGGCTGTCCGGCTAACCAGTTGGTTGGCGCCAATAAAGTGAAGATTGACCTAACCAGTCCGAACTGCACACGCATGGTCAACTTGCTTGACACCCTGCTCAAGGCTAAGGTGGTGTCGACAGTCGGGCTGTTTAGCTCGCAATCCAAAGCAGTGGCGCAAAAGCTGGTTATGACCCCCGGAGCCACTTGGTATGGCGAGTTCGAGTTCAAGGATGCCTGGAACATTCCTGCCGGACAAATTACGTCAACAACCCCCCTGACATGGCCCGGATTCCCGTACACCGGCGATGAGGGCGGTGGTCTATGGGGGATGTCGTCTCACATTTCCGGAAAGATGCAACAGAATGCTCTGAAGTTCATTGAATTCGTGACCACCAACCCGAAGAACCAGGTGGCACTCGCCCCGACCTTCCCGGCTTACGGTCCCGACGACAACGCATGGCTGCAAAAGAATGTCTTGTCGTCCAACTACTTCGCGGACCCGGCTCAAGTGGCTGCCTCGTTTAAGCAAGCCATCAAGATGGTGTGGACAGGGCACCCGTACACGCAGTTCGACCCTGACGGTATTTGGGACACAACGGTCGTACCGGCGTTGGAGCAAGGGAAAACCTTAGCCCAAGTCTGGCCCACCTATCAGAAGGACTTGGTCAACTACGCTCAGTTGTATGGGTACAGTGTGACTCAGTAAGACGAGACCGCACGGCGTAACAATGGCGTGGATCCGGGATGGTGACACTGGCTTCAGTCGCCATCCCGGTCCTAAAGATCAAACCACGCTCTATTGATGCTGTATTACGAGGAGGCACAATATGGCTGCAGCAGTCCAACCTAAGAACTCGACAAGACTTCTCAAGAGACCTCGAAGAGCCCGTCAATCCGGGCATACTCTTTTACTTGTCGGGCCGTATTTTATCGCCCTTTTGCTAGTTGGCGCCCTGCCGGCGGTGTATGCATTGATTCAAAGTTTCATTTCACCTCTAGGTGGCGGCTTTGCTGGCCTACTCAATTATCAAACCGTGCTTACCAATTTTCGATTCATTGCGTCATTCGGCAACGTCGGCCTCCTGTTGCTGGTGTGGCTTCCTATGATGGTTGTCGGGGTTGTGGGTCTCGCACTCTTAATTGACGCCGCACGGGGACGATTTGGGAAGTTTATGCTGTTTATTTACTATCTTCCCGGCGCGTTGGCCGGAATGACCAACTTTATGCTGTGGCTGTTAATCCTGGATCCCAACGTCAGCCCCATCCGTTTTTTGTGGAACGCCACTGGCCAGACCAGCATCGACGGTATCCTCGCGTCACCGATGCACGTGGTTTGGGTATTGGCGGCCATGCTCTTCTATCAGGGAGCGGGTTCCTGGCTTTTGATTATCTATGGCGGACTGAACAGTGTGTCCGATGAAGTGATTGAGGCGGCTCGCATCGATGGGTGCAGCGCCTGGCAAATGGCATGGCGGGTCAAGCTGCCCATTATTGCACCGTGGATTGGCTATCTGGTCCTGATGAACTTTGCTTATGGGTTTCAAATCTTTTTGGAGCCGCAGGTATTGGCCACAGCGGCGCAAGGAATTCTCTCCCCGCAATGGTCGCCCAACCAGTTGAGCTACACCTATGCCTACGAAGTCGGCAATACGGGCGCGGCCGCCGCGCTGTCGGTCATTCTGCTGGTGATCACCTTGGCGTTGGGTGTTCTGATTATCACGAAGACCGGCATGCTGGAACGTTCGTAAGAGGAGGCTTTCATCGATGACTACCGACACGGCAGCCCAAGACGCGGCAATGCCGACCCAGCCCGCCACCCCTCAGTCGCGGGCGATTAAAGAGGGCAAGTTCGGCAAGGTTATCCGCACTATCGTTATGAGCGTGGTGGCGATAGCCTTCCTCTACCCCATTCTCGCGTTGCTCCTGGCCCCAACACGCACTGAGCACAGCATGAGTTTGGGCGGGATTGCGGTCGGATCCCTCAGCAATGTTCAGTTTGCCTGGGCCCAAATTGTCGGGTTTGATAACGGCATGTTTTTGCAATGGTTCAGCAATACGTTAATTATGGTTGTCGGCGGTGCAGTGCTGGCCATCATCCTCTCGATTCCCAGTGGATACGCCATGGCACGCTTGCGCTTTTCCGGGCGGAATGCGCTGATCTTCGCCACACTGCTCCTCATGGTGATGCCCAACACGGTGTTAACCATTCCCTTGTTCCTTGAGGTAAGTGCCGTGCACTTGTTGAATTCCTTTTGGCCGCTGATTCTGATCTTTGGCTTCTATCCGTTTGGGGTGTATTTGTCTTTTATTCACTTCAAGACAGCGCTTCCCATGGAACTCGTCGAAGCGGGGCGGATGGACGGGTTGTCGGAAAGCGGAATCTTCTTCCGAATTGCGGTGCCCCTGGCGCGACAGGCAGTCGCGCTAGTCGGGTTTTTCGGATTTGTCGCCGGATGGACTAATTTCTTCCTGCCCTACGTGCTGTTGCCTCAGACACAGAGTTCCACGCTAGCCGTGGGCTTGTTACAAATGATCTCGTCAAGCCAGCTCATTAATCCTGAAGAGGGGTTGAATGTCCAGCTGTATATGCCGGAACTGGCCCTGGCGGCTGTTGTCACCATGCTGCCGGTGATGGCGATATTTATTGCCGCCCAGCGATACTTGCAGCGGGGAGCTATGGTGGGCGCTGTCAAGGGATAGGTGGGCGACGGATAGACGAGGAGGGTGTGACGATGGAACGCCATGGAGCCGTCATTCGACTGCGTCCAGAAAAGACGGAAGAATACCTCACTCTGCATGCATCCGTTTGGCCGGACATTCAACAGAAGATGTTTGAGTGTAACATACGGAACTATACGATCTTCTATCGGGATGGATGGCTGTTCAATTACTACGAGTACATAGGCGACGATCATGCCGCCGACATGGAGCGAATCGCGGCCGATCCGTTGACCCAGAAGTGGTGGGAATTGTGCATGCCCTGCCAGGAGCCCGTGGCTGATCGCGCGCCGGGAGAATGGTGGGCTTCCATGCCAGAGGCATACCATCAAGATTGATTACCTGGACCAGAATCATCAAAGGAGAGACAGGTCATGGAGCGTCTACAGAACAAAGTGTGTGCCATTACGGGAGGAGCTTCTGGCATTGGCGAAGCGTCGGCCCGACTGTTTGCCAAGGAAGGGGCTAAAATCGCTGTCATTGATGTTGACGAGCTGAATGGCGAGCGCGTGGTGGGGGAGCTCAAGGCTGACGGTGCGGACGCCATCTTTATCGCGGCGGATGTGGCTGACGAGAGGGCCGCGGAAGAATGTCTCAACCGGGCCTTTAGCCACTTCGGATCTCTCGACGTGGTGCTCAATAATGCCGGGGTTAGCGCTGTCGGTGATGTGGCTGAGTGTGCCGTTGAGGACTGGGACCGGGTCATGCGTGTCAACGTGCGGGGCATTTACCTTATTAGTCATTACGCCGTGCCGATCATGCGCAAGCAAGGGCACGGCACCATTATCAACATGTCGTCGACGATTGCCGTGATCGGCCTACAGCGCCGTGCGGTCTACGCGGCCAGCAAAGGTGCGGTGTTGGCCTTGACCCGGTCTATGGCGGCCGATCACTCGCATGAGAACATCCGGGTGTCGGCGCTGCTGCCCGGTACCGTCTATACACCCTTTGTGCAGGGGTATCTGGAGCGAAATTTTGCCGACAACATGGAAGAAGCCGTCGAGACGCTCAAGAGCCGGCAACTTAACAACGAACTCATGACGGCCGAGGACGTGGCCTGGGCCGCCTTGTACCTGGCCTCGGACGAATCGCGATTTGCCTTGGGAACGGGTTTGATTATTGATGGCGGTGTTTCTGCCGCCAAAGTCTTTTAACGAGGAGGGGTCAGAGTGAAGCTAGCAACAGGGTTAGTTGCAGGACACGAAGAGCTGTTGTGCGTCACGCCTTCTGGCGCGATTCGAGTGAGTCGGATGGCGGAACGATATGGTCAATCGACTGGGTCATGGACGATTGACATGGTTCTTCAGCAGGGCCGGTCGGCTCTGGCGACGTTGTCGGCCTGGGAGCAGCAGAGTCTTGAGGATGGGATGGAACCTGAGCACGATTACGCGCTATTAGCGCCGGTCACCCGTCCTGGGAAGATCATTTGTGTGGGCCTCAACTATCGTCCCCACGTGGCCGAGGCAAACTTCGAAGTGCCGTCGCATCCGGTCTTGTTCAACAAGTTTCCAAACTCTGTCGTCGGGTCGGGAGCGACGGTGGACGTGCCGGCGGATGCCGAGCAAATGGACTACGAAGCGGAACTGGTCATGGTGATGGGGAAGCGATGCAGCCGTGTCTCCGAAGAGGAAGCACTGGATTACGTGGTCGGGTATTGCAACGGCAATGACATCTCTGCCCGTGACCTGCAGTTCCGGACCAGCCAATGGCTTTTGGGGAAAGCGGCGGACGGATTTGGCCCGATGGGGCCCTACCTGGTGACCGGCGATGAGGTGCCCGATCCGGACGCCTTGGAAATTACGGGAAAGCGCAATGGCGTGGTGGTTCAACACTCCAATACACGCGAGATGATTTTTTCCTGCCGCTACTTGATTAGCTATCTGTCGCACTATATGACGCTGGAACCGGGCGACGTGATTTTCACGGGCACACCTGAGGGCGTGATCTTGGGCCAGCCGGCTGAGGACCGTCGTTGGCTGTCTCGGGGAGACAAACTGACGGTGGCCATCGAGGGGTTGGGCGAACTCGATACATACATCGGATAACGGGCTGACATCAATCCATGGCGAGGGGAGGATGTACTACGGAACAGGTGCGGTTATTCGCGACTTGTCTGGTCGACGCGTTTCGCCCCAAGGTCGCTATTGCTGCTGTTAACGTGTTGGAGCGGAACGGGGTGCGCGTGGAATTTCCGGCGGAACAAACCTGCTGCGGACAGTTTGCCTTTAACGCCGGCTACCATCACGAGGCGGCGATGTTGGCGCGGCACTTTATTGAGGTGTTCGAAAGGGGCGACAGTGACATCGTCGCACTGTCCGGGTCCTGTGCTGCCATGGTGGTGCACGACTATGCACAACTGGTGCGCGACGACGCCTTGGCCCACGGAGCGTCGGAAGCAGAGGCCACCGCGTGGGAGCACCGCGCGCAGCACACGGCAGACCGGATTCAGGAGTTGAGCCAGTGGCTCAGTCAACGAATGGACGACTCGCAACCACAGGACAAATCGACCGTCATGGCGCTTCATCAGGGATGTCACATGAGACGAGTCCTGAAGGCGAACGCCGAGCCGCGTGCGGTTCTTGAACACAGTGGGATTGACGTCATGGAACTGGAGGATGCCGATCAGTGCTGTGGATTCGGCGGCACCTACAGCATGACCGAGTGGCCGGTCTCCACGGCGCTGGCGGACGCCAAGATTGGCGCTCTTTTAAAGGCACAAGACGCGGGAGCGACGGCTTTGACCAGCGCCGACCTGGGGTGCCTGCTGCATCTCGAGGGCCGGCTGTCGCGGTTGAACCAAACATTCCGGGTTATGCACGTCGCGGAGGTTCTGGATTCGTCGGGCCGGACTCCGCCAGGGACGGGAAGGGGGTAGGGCAATGGCAGGCATTTTACCCAGCGACCCACGCCCATGGCCTGAGCGCCGCGATGCGGGCTTGGGCAACGCGACCATGCGGACCACCATTGGTGTGGTCACCCGCCGATTCAGCTCGGGTCAGCGCCGGGTTTTCCATGAATACGAAGAGGCCGAGCAGGCGCGGCAGGTCGCGGTTCAAGCCAAACGTCGAGCGGTTCGCCACATGGACCAGCTTATCCCCAAGGTCCGTGCCAAGATTGAAAGTCATGGCGGTCAGACATACATGGCCCAGGATGCTCGGGAGGCTGTGCGCCTTCTCGTGGAGATTGCCCAGGCACATGATGTTCAGACGGCTATCAAGACGAAGTCCATGCTCAGCGAGGAAATTGCACTAAACCGTGGACTCGAGAAGGCCGGCATTACCGTGGTAGAGACCGACCTCGGGGAATACATCATCCAGCGGGCCCATGAATCCCCATCGCATATTCTGGCGCCAGCTGCGCATAAAAATCGGACCCAAATCAAACGGCTGCTCGACGATGACGCTCGCTCCGTGGAGATGGAAACACCGCACAGCGAGGAGCCGGCGGATTTGACGCGATTTGCCCGGAGCCGTCTGCGACGGGAGTTTCTATCCGCGGACATGGGCATCACCGGTGGCAATTTCCTGGTGGCGGAAACGGGCACGCTGGTGCTCATCACTAACGAGGGCAACGCCGATATGGTGACCTCGTTGCCGCCCGTGCTGGTCTCCATTGTGGGCGTGGAAAAAGTGGTGGAAACCTGGGACGATCTTACCTATCTCATCCAACAGCCCGCCATGAATGGGATCGGACAACGGTTGTCATCGTACACCACTCTAATCTCCGGCCCGCGCCAGCCGGGAATGGCTGAAGGCGCCGCTGAATGGCATGTGGTTCTAGTCGATAACGGACGTTCCTCCCTTCAGGGGACTCCCTTCGAGGATGTGCTTTCCTGCATTCGATGCGGGGCCTGCCTAAACGTCTGTCCGGTGTTTCGCCAAGTCGGCGGGCACGCCTATGGGGGCGTTTACGCGGGTCCCATCGGAATCGTGGAGACCCCACTGCTGACCGATCTTCAGGTCTTGCCGGAATTGCCCTCCGTCGCCTGCACGGTCTGCCACGCCTGCGGCGAGGCCTGTCCTATGGATATTGATCTGCCTGGACACGTACTGCGACTGCGCAAAGCAAAGGTTGCGCGGTGCATAGACCACCGGTCGGCGCGGTGGAGCTATCGCCTGTGGAGTCAGGTGTGGTCCACGTCCGCGAGATATCGGCGCTCCTTGCGCTTGGCCCGGATCGCGCAAAAGCTCTACCTCAAGAATGGACAGCTGAAGAATGCCCCGGGGCTGGCGCAGGGCTGGTTTCAGAGCCGGGACATGCCGCCCATTGCCCCCGAAATGTTTCACGAATGGTGGCAGCGAACGCGAGGGAACGCCCATGGACAACAGAAATAACGGTACACAGGTCTTAGTAGACGAATTTAAGAAGCGTTGGAGCGCGGCTGGCGGACATATCTTTGAAGCCAGCGGCACCGACGCCCTCGGCGAAGCCATCGGTCAGGCATGGCAGACGCTGGTTGGTCCCCCGGATAACGAGCGCAACCGCTCGCTGGTGTATTGGGTGAACGAGGACCTCAGGCATTTGCCGTGGGACGTGATTTTTCGGGGCGTGGGTCCGATTCTTGCGTACCCGTGGGATCCCGAGGCGGACATCCGAGCCCTAACGACGGCGGCCGATCTGGGGATGACCGGGTGTGCCTGGGCGGTGGCCGAAACCGGAACCGTGGCTCTGGCGGCCAGTAAAGAGACCGGCCTGCTGCCGTCCATTCTACCGGCTGCGCATTTGGTGCTCATTCATCGGCGTCAGATTGTGCGCACCGTGCGTGAGGGACTTCTGTCACTCGATCATGGGGTTCTACCGCCGATTCTGAAACTTGTCACGGGCCCCAGCATGACTGCCGATATTGAAGGCACCTTGGTCATCGGAGTGCATGGTCCCGCTAAGGTGGGAGCCCTCTTGTATGATCTCCCCATGCCAACCTGAGTGCACACATGAGTCCCGGCTTTGATGGGGCTTGTCATTCACGTCAGTGTCTCTCAATCAAGGAGGAAAAGATTAGATGGCGAGCGTATCCTTGCGACATGTGAGTAAACGGTTTAACGGCGTGACCGCGGTCAACGACGTTAATTTGGAGATTGATGACCAAGAATTCCTGGTATTGCTTGGACCCTCGGGATGTGGCAAAACGACGACGCTCCGCATGGTGGCTGGCCTGGAGGAAGTCACCGAGGGCGGCATCTATATTGAGGATCGCGACGTGAGCCAATTGCCGCCCAAGGACCGAGATATTGCCATGGTTTTTCAGAATTACGCGCTGTACCCGCATATGTCGGTGGCGGACAACATGGCTTTTGGTTTGAAGCTCCGGAAGGTGCCCAAGGTCCAGGTTGACCGCCGCGTCAAGGAAGCAGCGGAGATTCTTGGACTTGGGGAGTTGCTGGCGAGACGGCCAAGAGAGCTCTCCGGCGGACAGCGTCAGCGGGTCGCTGTCGGGCGCGCGATTGTGCGTGAACCGAAGGCATTTCTAATGGATGAACCGCTGTCCAACCTGGATGCGAAGCTTCGCACTCAAACCCGGGTGGAATTGAAGCGACTTCACCAACGGCTGGGCGCCACGATTCTTTACGTGACCCACGACCAGACCGAAGCCATGACCATGGGCACGCGCATCGTGGTGATGCGGGACGGTGTGGTGCAGCAAGTCGACACCCCCGAGAGAATCTACCGCCATCCCGCTAACAAGTTTGTGGCAACCTTTGTCGGCACGCCGGCCATGAATCTCTTTGACGTGGGACTGGTGCGCGAGGGTGACAGCGTGCATGCCCGGATCGACGGCCAGTCTATTGAACTGCCGCCGCCGCTACGGCAGGCTGTCAACGCGCTAAGGGACGGGAGTACGGTCACATTGGGCCTGCGGCCTGAAGACTTGGTCTTAAGCCCTCAAGAGCATCCCGAGGCGTCCCTCCAGCTATTGGCGACGGTGCGGCTGGTTGAGCCGTTGGGACATGAGAACATTGTTCACTGCGATGTGGGTGACGTCCTGATCATTGCCAGAGCTAACAATGAGTGGGTCGGCACGGTCGGGGACAAGGTGACGGTGAGCTTTAGCGGTGCTCGGCTCTACGCTTTCGATCCCAATACGGAACAGTCCCTCGTGGATTAGGAGTCCCAAGAAGGAGATGCCTGTGACGAATCAACCGTATGATTGGCCCTTAGATGAACTGGAATCTTATCGGCCAAACCTTACCCGCCCTAAGGATTTCTGGGCATTTTGGGATGAGAGCCGCCGACTCCTGAGGGAAAGCCCGTTGAAGAGTGTGGCGACCCCTGTGGACTACCCGAGTGATGCCGTCGTCTTAAATTATGTCGAGATGGTCGGGTTTCAGGGAGCGACGGTGGCAGGATGGTTCGCCCGGCCCAAGAAATCCGGCCCGGTACCCGGACTGGTTGTTTACCATGGCTACAATTTCAACTTTGAGGGCGGTGTCCACAACGTCGTCAATTGGGCGCTGCATGGCTACGCGGCGTTTGGGCTGCTGGTGCGCGGGCAGTCTACGGCGGAAGCGGCAACCAGTCCGCACGGACATTCGACGGGCTGGATGACCCAGGGGGTGTTGTCCCCCGACCAGTATTATTATCGCGGGGTCTACCTGGATGCCATCCGCGCCATTGAGTGGTTGGCCGCCCAAGAGGATGTGGATGGGCATGCCATTGGCGTTACCGGCATCAGCCAAGGGGGCGGATTATCGTTGGTGGCTGCCGCGCTGTCCGAGGTCCCGGTGGCTGCGGTCGTGGCCGAATACCCATATCTCTGCCACTTTAGGCGGGCTGTGGACGTCGCGCCGGAAGGCCCCTACGGAGAAATCAATGAATTTCTCAGACGAAATGGTCGACCCGACGTGGAGAACCAACTGTTCACAACCCTCAGCTACTTTGATGCGATGAATTTTGCGCCAGACATCCATTGCCCCGTGGAAGTTGCGGTGGGTCTAGTCGATACCGTTACGCCGCCTTCCACTATTTTTGCCGCCTATAACCACATCCCTGACGGCGACAAGGCAATCTTTGTGTACCGCTACTTTGGGCATGAACCCATGCCTCTCTTTCAGACCGAGAAGCTGAGTTTTTTAAGAAGTCGGTTAATGCTGCAGGCCGCCCGCTAGTCTCCTAGTGGGAGACGACGGAGTTCATCATTCGCAGGAGGGTCAGACCTTGAAAATCACCAACGCAGAAACATATCTTTTGAATGTACCATTAAAGCAAAAGACCATTACCGATTCGCAGACAAGTCTCGACGCGGTGGAGATGGTGGCAATCCGTGTCGACACCGATGCGGGAATTAGCGGATGGGGATTCAACTGGAACTACACCAAGGGCACGCGCGCGGTTCAAGCCATTCTGGACGATAACTACGTGCCCATGCTGCAGGGAGAGGATCCGCTGGATAGAAAGACTGTGATGCGGAAACTGCACTTTACCAACCATTTCATCGGGCAAGTCGGCGTGACGCGGGTGGCTTTGTGCGCGGTGGAACTCGCCCTCTGGGATATTCACCTGAAGGCGCTCAATGTGCCGTTGTGGAAGTACCTGGGGCCTGCGAAGCACAAGGTCAAGGCATATAACACCGATGGCGGATGGCTTGGGTATACCACCGACGAACTCTTGCATGACATGTTGTCCATGGTGGACCGAGGCTTTGACGCGGTGAAAATGAAGCTGGGACGTCCCGACCCACGGGAGGATTATGAACGGGTCAAGGCGGTTCGCCGGGCGCTGCCGGACTCGGTGCGATTGATGGTTGACGTGAATACGGTGTGGGACTTGAAGACATCGATGACGTGGGGGCGAAAACTGGAGCAGCTCGACGTCTATTGGCTTGAGGAACCTATGTCGCCGTTCGACAAGAAGGCTCATGCGGAGTTGGCGCACGCACTGGACTTGCCGATTGCCGTGGGTGAGACCATCTACACCCGATATGATTTTCGCGACTACATTGAAATGGGGGCGGTCGACATCGTGCAGGCGGATGCGACCAAGCTCAGTGGCATAGACGAATGGTTAGATGTCGCGGCCTTGGCCCGGTGCTACAACCTCGAGGTGATTCCCCACACCAACGTGCAGCAGAAGTTGCACGTGCAACTGGCGGCAGCGACGCCCAACGTGCCCATGGTGGAGTACTGTTATGAGTCGCTGTCCGACATTTGGGAAGAACCGATTCGGGTTGTAGACGGGTATTACACCTTGCCGGAAGAGCCAGGTGTGGGACTCAAGCTAACCGATCAGGTGCTGGTCGACTGTCGCATCGGCTAATGGTATTGGGTGGGGTGTGCGGTGAGCCAGCCGCTGACGTCTATGGGGGCAGCCGTTGATCGAGGATGAAAATCTAATGTGCGGAGAAGTTGTGGGGGGATCGACATGTTGAACGTGTGGGCATGGAGCGATGCGGACGGGAAGCCCCATGCGGGTGTTTCCCAAGGACCACAGACTGACGAGATTCTTGACTTGACCGCGATGGATCCTGCGATCTCGAGCGTCGCCGCGTTGTGGACGATGCATCCCGACGTCTCGGCCCTTACTGCCACTCTCACTCGGTGGCTGCGGGATACTTCCGATCGGGTGACGGTGCCGTATGAGAACCTCGTGGTTCCCGTCCCCCTCACGGAGTGCTGGGCTGCTGGCGTGACCTATCAAGAGAGCCGCGATGCCCGGCGCGAAGAAACTCAAGGGGCTGAACAATTTTACGAAAAGGTCTATGGAGCCGAGCGGCCCGAACTGTTTTTCAAGGCGCCGGGCCCTCGGGTTGCGGGACCGGATATGGAGATCGGACTGCGGCCGGATTCGCAGTGGCACGTCCCCGAGCCGGAGTTGACGGTGGTTATTGATCCGCGAGGCCAACTATGGGGATACACGGCTGGGAACGACGTCTCGTGCCGCGACATCGAAGGGGAAAATCCCTTATATCTTCCGCAGGCGAAGATGTTTCATCGAAGCGCCGCTGTGGGCCCTTCCATCGTTCTTAGCGGGACCATCGATCCGCTTCACCTGGAAATTCAGATGACCATCGAGAGACATGGCACCAGTGTCTTTGAAGGGCATGTCAATACGTCATTGTTGCGTCGCACGCCTGAGGAGCTGCTCAAATACTTGCGCAGGGCCTGGCCGATTGACGGCTGGACTGCACTCATGACGGGGACGGCGTTGGTTCCGCCCAGCGAGTTTACGCTTACCGACGGCGATCGAGTCGCCATCACCATTGATGGGATTGGTACGCTGAGAAACACGGCGCGTTTCATCGATCCCGACTGGGCCGCCGTGTCCAGTGTCTGACGGCAAATGGAGACACCGACCATCGGCTTGGCTGACTAGAAGCGTTGGAATAAAGCGGTCGAGCTGATCCGGCCAACATATATTTCGGAAGAGGGTTGTACATGATGAAGCGTTCTCTCCAGCCCGGGACAAAGCCAATAAAGACCTGGCGATCTCCAGTCTGGGTTTGGATTGGGGTCTCCATCCTAGCCATCGCTGTCCTGGTGGTCGGATACTTGGGCCTCGCACCTGCCGGCTCGAGCCCTCAGTCCAGTCCGCCAGCCTCGACCGTTAAGGCAACCCTGTTTCCGCCGAGTTATCGGGTCACGGCGTTGACGTCCGGTCAGCAGGTCGCCGTCGTGCGGGGGCCCCGACTCACGGTCATCATGCTGATGGCCAGTTGGTGTCTTTATTGCGCCTACGAAGACAAGTACGTCTGGCCGCAATTTATCCGTTCGATCCCCGGGGTCGAGGTCAACATCGTGGATGTCTCGCGCAACGGGGGAATCGGAGACCCTGGGCCCCAATCGCCGGCGTTTTCCGGGCATGATAATGTCGGTCCACACATCAGCGTGGCTGGCATGCGCCAGACCATGTTAACCTACCAAAAACAATTCGATTTGCACGCGCCCAATCTCCACATTTTTGTTGACCCCACCGGCCTGACCTACTGGCATATGACAACATATCCGACGTTTCTCTTTGTCAACGGCACGGGGCATATCGTGGATCGAGTGAATGGTGCTCTGACAAGATCGCAATTAACGACCATCATCCATCGGTTGGAACACTAATTGACCATCATGGTCACGACGCCCGCGCCGCTGGCTGTGGGCTGGTCAATATGCAGCGATGTCGGGCAGTTGGTTCTACCCCACTATACGAATCCTGGTCCATCGGGACAGGAATGGGCGGTTCGCACGGCGAGTGATAGCCAGTGCTGTGAGAACTAAAAGCACCACACGTGGGGCGGTGTTTGTTCAATGGGGATAATGTCTGAAAGACCGATTGACGCAGATCACGGACAGTGTTGATGGGAGCGGTATTTGACAGCGTTTTACCTAACGCGGAGAGACGAAGATGACCTCGAGCGGGGACTCTTAATCCCAAGGTTGTAGGTTCGAGTCCTACATAGCCCACCACCTTTGAACCCGCACCGCGTAAGCGATAGCGGGATTTTTGCCGATGTCGCGATGTATTCTGAGAAACCACGATAGCATCCGGTTGAGGTTCGGGTGTCCACATGTTTTCCGTTTACACACGGCGCACCTCAGCCTTGATGGGAAGCCAAATGGTTTTCTACCGCCGCATTGATAGCGGCCGTGCGGCTCATGCCAGTGCGTTTGCACCACGCCCTCGAGGGCTCCCGGTTGTGGCCGGCTGCACCTGCCGCACCGTCCGCAAGAGCAGTTGGACGCCGCGGCGGGCAGGTGCAGGTCAATCTCCGTAGCCGCTAAGTCTAAGTTAGCGGTTCAGATTCCGTTGCGCACGAAACACAGTGACAGCTCTCCAGGAAAGGAACAGAATAAACGGGATGTGATGAATGGGGGAACCCGACGTGGCCATATTTTTCGATGAATCGCAAGGTGAGCGCCATTTTGTGTTGGGGGCTGTCGTCACCTCGGGAGATATTGCCGACGCGATTCTCGCACAGGCCCGCAAGGTTCTCCGTCGCAAGGGGACGGAAGTCCCCGAATTTCACGAGTCTGTATTGAATAAGACAAACCCTGAGGGAATTGACGTCTTGATCGATAATATCGTGTTTGAATACCGTCGGCAGCGTCAGCATCGCACCTTGCGCCAAGATGTGACCGTGTGGACGGCATATTACCGCAAAAACCGTGCCGAACGCTCTCGACAAAGCCTACCGTTCGACCGACTACTCGCCGTGTACGTGGGCCTGTTTCAGACGTTGGTGGCCGAGATTGCCCCTGCGTCGGGGACGCAGATCCAATGCGATAACTTCCAGGGAATTGAACGGATCCTGCCGGAATTACGAAAGATTGCGGGACCTTTAGGAGCGACAGTAGACAAAGGGGTCTCGTCCATAGCGGGGATTCAACTCGCAGATGTGGTCACGGGTACGACTCGACGTTTCCTGAGCAACCAAAATGGGGACCGCTACGATGTGCTCAAGCGTATCGTGCGCCTCAACAAGGAATTTGTTGCGCGCGCAAAATAAAACGGGCAGCTTGCGGCTCATCACCCTGGCGTCCTTTGTTTCAAGCGCCTGACCCCGCGGGGAGGTGGTGAGGCAGAGGCTGCACTCTTGATAGCATTATACCACGGTGCTCCGTGGTTTGATACAACGCTTTGCGAAATCCGCATTGTAGGATCCCGCTGCACCCGTTTCCATGACAAACACAGGCGATGCAGTCCCTATGATCACGATTCCCAGTGAACTTCACAACTTAACTTGGTGGC
>JAJZAN010000031.1 GCA_021799435.1 Bacillota bacterium
TGTGGGAAGACTGGGACGAAGTGGCCGTCATCCCACCGGTGAGTGGAGGATAAGATGGATATTATACGGGTGCAGAATGGGGCTATTGAGGTGCAAGAAGCGCTGGATGCCATTCAAGACTCCGCAGCCGGGGGGCAGGCGCTGTTTTTAGGGACGGTCCGCAATCAGTTTGAGGGACGGCCCAGCCGGGGACTTTTCTATGAAGCGTACCAAGAGTTGGCCGAAGCAGAAATGGCCGCCATTGCTGCCGAATTGAAAGCGGAGTTCGGTGTGGCCCATGTCGTCATGGTGCACCGCGTAGGCGAGCTGGCATTGGGCGAATCGGCGGTACTGGTGGCCGTCTCTTCAGCGCACCGCGAAGAGGCCCTGAGGGCCTGCCAAGCAGGGATTGACCGCATTAAGGCGCGGGCCCCCATTTGGAAGAAAGAGCGCTGGGCAGACGGCGGAACCGATTGGCACGACGATCCCGCCGCTAGGTCAGGTGAAACACCTCTTTAATCCGACGCACGTTGGAGCGGCTCACCAACACTTCGCTCCCGGCCTTGTCCTTCATTTTCAGCAGATAGGTGCCGTTGAAATAGGGCATGATTTCCTTCACGTAACGGGTTTGGGCGATAAAACTGCGGTGGGTTCGGATAAAACCTTCCGGCAGTCGGTTCTCGAGCTCCCCGAGGGTAAAGCGGGTCGCCAGCCGTCCGTCGCGCGTCGCCACAAAAATGGTATCCTGTTCGGCGACGATATAGACAATTTCCTCGACGGGCACGGGAACGGTATGACCGTTTTGATCGCACGGAACCCATTCCAGCTCCGCGTCGGCCCCGCTCGGGGCCGTGGCATTGGTCCCCGCCTGGGCTGTCAAGCGCCGGACCGTTTCTTCGATTCGGGCGGAACTAACCGGTTTGGCCAGATAATCCACCGCTTGCACCCGGAAGGCGTCGATCGCATATTCCTCGTAGGCAGACACAAAAACAATTTTGACGCCGGGGCGGGTCTCTTTGAGTTCGGCGGCCAGTTCCATGCCACTGACGCCGGGCATGGATACATCTAAAAACACAACGTCGTAGTCAATGGCGCCGATGAGCGCCCGGGCTTCCGGAGCGCTGGCCGCTTCACCCACAATTTGGATGGCGTCCTCGTATGGGGCCAGCAAATAGCGCAGTTCCATCCGAGCTGGTGCTTCATCTTCGACAATTAAGGTTTTAAGCGGTAACATCCTCTTCCCCCCTCAATGGAATGGTCAGACGCACGGTCGTGCCCACCCCTTCGCGGGAGCGAAGCCGCAAATGGTAGTGAGGACCATAGATACCCATCATGCGCTCGGCAACATTGGATAAACCCACGCCCATGCCGCTGCCGCGCCCCATCTCAAATATTTCGTACTGCTTGGCTTTCGGGATGCCGACGCCATTGTCGGAAACATAAATTACCAGCCGATCATGATGCAGGCGGGCGGTGACGCTGACGGTACCCGGCTGTTCGCGTTGACTAAGACCGTGCATCACCGCGTTTTCAACCAAAGGCTGGATCGTCAGAATCGGCACCGGAACATCTAGGGCGCGGGGGTCGACCCGAACCCGGAAGAAGAGGCGTTCGCCAAAGCGGGCCCGCTCCAAGGTGAGATAGGTGTTAAGGTACTCAATTTCGTCTTTGAGAGAGATGGTGGGGCCGCGGTGCTGGAGTGAGCGCCGAAAGAATCCGGCCAGTTCCGTCAAAAGGTCGCGGGCTCGGTCGGGCTCGGTCCGGGAATAGGCGATGATGGTGTTGAGCACATTGAACAGAAAGTGCGGCCGAATCTGGGCCTGCAGCGCTTCGAGACGCGCATCGGCGGCCAGCGTGCGCTGTCGGTCTGCTTCCACAACCTCCATCAAGAGCGACAGCATCTGAGCGATGCCCTCGGCGTGCTGAACAATGCGGCTCGGCATCAATTTGTGGGTCGCAATATAAAGCTTGATGGAGCCTACGGACTGGCTGTGTGAGAGCAGGGGAGCAATGACCACGGTGCCTAAGTCGCACTCATCATAAGACCCCATGAGTTCATTGGTGTCCAGAACCCGCGTGACCCGATCGGCCATGGTGTGGCGGGTGGTCTCTGACAGCAAGCTGCCGGGTTGATGCTGGGGACAGGTTTTACCCGACCACCCCAAAACCATTTGGGTATCGGTGATGGCCACCGCGTCGACTTCCGCTGTGCGTTGAATAATATCGGCCAGATGCTGAGCCGTGTCGCGATTCAAGCCTTGGCGAAGGTGGGGGAGTGCTTGGTTGCCGATTTGAAAGGTGGTCTCGGCGGGATCCGGTCCCGTGGGCTGTGCCGCCGCTAGATGGCGCCGAGCCTGAATTTGGCTAAAGAACCCGAAAGCCGCCAGAATGGCCGAGACGATGAGCATTGACATTGTGAGGGCAAGACCCGGTCGGGCAATGACGGCGGCGATGGCCAGTGCCCAAGCGGCAGCCCAACATATGGCCGAGCGTGTGATCATCGGATTTCGGCTCCCTGGCCGGCCATTTCCTCCAGGGCCCGTGCACTGTCGCCGGCATTGACATCGACACCGCGCACGGCGTCTCGTAAGACGATGGTGCGAAATCCCGCCTTGAGCGCATCCAGCACTGTGGCCTTAACGCAGTAGTCGGTGGCCAGTCCGGCCACGTAAACGGTATCTACCGATGCCCGATGCAGGAACGAGGCCAAGGGCTCACGATGGCCTTCTGGCCCCTCCACAAGACCCTCAAATCCGCTGTATGCGTCCTGGTCGGGATCTTCTCCCTTCAGGCAGACGGCGTGGGGTGGCAACTGCAGCGCAGGGTGCAACGCAAACCCGAGAGTTCCCTGCACGCAATGCGGAGGCCATGGGCCGCCCCGCTCCCCAAAGGAGATATGATGCGGCGGATGATTGTCTTGGGTCGTGACAATGGGATATCCTTGGCGAAAGAAGTCTTCGGCCCAGGCCCGAACTATGGGGATAATCTGGTCTCCCTCGGGAACGGCCAGCGCCCCGCCGGGACAAAAATCGTTCTGCACGTCAACAATAATGAGTGCCGGATGTTCCATCATCTGTTCCCCCTTATGCTGTACGGCGTGTGAAGAGTGCGTTCATCATGCCAAAGTAGGTCGGGCAGTCATATCCGATAACATGGGACGAAAAGTTCGTTGTCAATGCCCCAGCCAAAATCACCATCTGCCACAGGGCATCAGGTTTGGCATCGCTGACCCAGTCCATGTTGACGTTTAGCAGCGCATCCCAATCTTGTCTCTGGACCACTTCTTGAAACCATTGATCAAAGGCCGCGGCGGCCGGGTGAAATCCATAGGGGCCGGCGGCATCGTGGGCATGCGCCATGTCAGCCGAGGCGATGAGCCAGACGGGTTTTGGCCACGCGTCCAGCGTATCCCTCAGCGCCTGTCCCAACTCGAACAATTGGGTCAGTGCCCAGGCGCGGCTGGGGGTCATAACGACGGTTTTCAACCCCGCCACGGTTTGGCGCAGAAAATGCAAGGGAACCTGAGCTCCCCAATCCATCGGAAGCTGGCTGTGGGGCCCGCTTGATGCACCGGCCGCGATTTTGGCTGTGGAAAGTCCGCAGCGCTCGGCTTGTTCCGCGATAGCAGCGGCCAGGGCACGATCCACCTCAAAAGTTTCGTCCAAGATTTCTTTGCCTTCACTAAGCACGCCCCGCATGGTTTCACTGATGGAAACGGTGACCATGTTTTCGGCTCGAATGCCGTGTGGGGTCAGCACGACGGCGGTCCCAGCCGGGACTCGGGCCAATCCTCGGGCGGCGAAAACCAGTCCATCATGAGTTTTGCGAAAACGTTCGTACAAAGGGTCGTGCAATTCTTCTAAGGCTTGCGAGCCGTGAGGCATGAGAGCGGCACCAACTAACGGCATACAGCACCTCCTCGATGACTTGCTCCTATGGTAGCAGATGGGGCCAACCGCGCGGCAAGACCGCCGTGTAACCTTGAAAAAAGATGCGGCCCCAAGGATGGGGCCGCATGGACGTCAAACGTCCTTTTAGGACACGGTCTTTGTGGACTCGGCGATGTTGTCGAGGGCATCTTGCACTTCGTTGGAGGCGCGACCGCTGGCCACACCCCAGTAGAAGAACACCAACCCGATGACGATGACCACAATGATGTCGAAGGGGTAGGGAATCACGTTCTTGAGGCCGCCCAGCTTGCTCGACCCCAGGTACGACATGCCCAACATGGCAATCAGGAACAACACCAGCCACAAGCCGCTCTTCAGGGACGCCGCATCGGGCTTCTGGATGGCTTCTGGAGTGGCATATCCGAAGATCATATAGAGGACAATGCCGACCAAAATCGCCAACAGCAGCTTCGAATCGGTGTGCCAGCCGGTGAAGTACACAATCAAGGTTCCGATAACAAATGCCGCCGGTGCAATCCAACCTGCCCCGTTAAGCTTAAAGGGCCGATGGGCATCGGGGTTCGTACGGCGGAATACCGCCAAGGACACGGGACCAATGATATAGGTGAACACGGTGGCGCTTGAAACCAGACCCACCAGCGACTGCCATGACGGGAATGGCAGGAGGAAGATTAAGCCCAAAACAAACGCCACAATCAGCGAACCGGCCGGGATTCCCGTGCGGGGGTCCACTTTAGCCAATCCGCGCGGGAAATAGCCGTTCTTGGCCAACGCGTACAGCACGCGAGTGGTCGACGCCATGTAGACGTTTCCGGTACCTGCCGGTGATAGTACGGCGTCTGCGTACAGCAAGGTCACAAAGAATCCCAAGTTCAAGCTGGCAGCCACCTGCGCGAAAGGAGCGGTGTAGCTAATCGCCGCCCAGCCTTTGGCGAGAGCCGAACCAGGTACGGCCGCCACGAAGACCAACTGCAGCAGCACGTAGAGAGCAATCCCGATCAAGATCGAGATAATTAAGGCCCGTGGGACGTCCCGCTGGGGGTTGCGCGCCTCACCGGCCAGGTCTACCGCCTGCCGGAAGCCCAGGAACGAGAAAATGACGCCTGAGGTGGCCAGAGCCACGAGGATGCCGGAGGTGCCGCCGGCCATAAATCCTCCCTTGTAATGACCCAGGTTAATCCAATGGAGTCCCGAAAACAGGAACACCAAAATCGTCAGACTCGGCATAATGAACTTCAGCACAGTAATAAAAGTGTTCACCTTGGCGAACAGTCGAACGCCGAAGTAGTTGATGACGAAGAAGGCCAGCATCAACAGCGCCGCCACCAACAGTCCCGAGCCGGTCAGAAGAGCGGTGCTGGAGTTGTACAAGCCGGGAGCCCAGTGCCCGGCGTATTGCATCACGGCTTCAGCCTCAATGGCCGGCACCGAGGCGTACGCAATCCATGCTGCCCAGCCCATGATGAAGCTGGTCAGATGGCCGTGCGTGTAGTGCGGATAACGGGCAATAGACCCCGACTCCGGCAACATGCCGCCAAGTTCCGCATAAACCAATCCAATCAATAAAACGGCGAGACCGCCAAGTATCCAAGCGATGATAGCGGATGGCCCGGCAATCTGTGCGGCGTACAACGAACCGAACAGCCAACCCGACCCGATGATGCCTCCCAATGAGGCCATGGTCAAGTCCAGCAGGCTCATCTCTCTTTTCAAGCCATTAGTGCTCAAACGAATTCCTCCTTTGTGCAGGGGATGAGGGAGTGAAGGTAACGAAGTGCACCGTAATCTTCGACAAAAGTGTGAGAATTCCTGCACATCCTCATGGTGGGGACGTTCCAGAATATGCCCATTTATCCCTCATCCACCTTGGAAAAAATAGGAATTCGTTAGGCGGTGCACTGGGCGGTGAGCTTCGACAAGTCTTGCACTGCCTCTCCTGCGGTCGCCCGCTTGAGATCGGCGACTTGCTGCATGAGTCTCCACGCTTGGGTATAGAGTTTCTGAAAGACGCCCCACCAATACTCGGTGTCCTCGATGCCCAAGGACGTTCTTGTCCCCGCCAAAATCCGCGCGATGTGGTGACCCCCGGCGACTTGATGCGGTGCGGTGGCATTGGTGATGCCTAAACTTAAGGCCGGAATGACAAGGTGGTCAATCCGAGACGATTCCAGCGCATCGTGGTAAAAACGGACTTTATATCCCCGCATGAGAGCCTGTTCGCCGAAGCGCCGCACCAATTGAGTGTGGGTCAGACTGGATCCGCCCTCCAGGTGAATGGTGCGCTGGAGTCGGCTAAACTCGGCAGACAATAGTTCCGCGTCAGGCCCCAAAGCCGTGAGCGGCGTGCCGAAGCCGTGCCAGTCTTGCGGACCAGACCCATTGTGGCGGCGTATCTCTGGGAGGTATTCGGCCACCCATTCGCGGACCAGTTCATCTAATCGAGGCCCTGCCGGCATGAGCAGGTCATATTCCGAGAGAGCCGCCAGGGCTCCGGAAAGGCACCGCTTGATGCGCAGGTATAAGTGGTCAAGTTCCGGGTTGAGCGGCATGTCGTGGCCCGCCTGAACAGACTCCACCACCAAAGTGCGCGGGACTTCAATGTGGCGCACCACATCGGCCGCAATCCAGCCGGTCTCCAGAGCTGGAACCACCAATCCTGTCATGAGGTCGGGCGCGTATACCGAGTGCCAGCGGATGTGCTGCCGGCCGCGGTCCAGGAATGTTTTGGAGATTTGACCGAGAAGCCGGTCCGCAGGCCCATGGATAACTTTAATTTTTTTGAGGGATCGGAGGTGCAGAGAGTAGAAGGTGCGGAATCCCACGGCTGTTTCGGCTTCCAACCAGCAATCGACGACATTGGGCATGCAATAACCCCCTTCTGGCAAGTAACGCATCATACGCCCCGTTCGGGGGAAGCGTGAGTAACGTATCGATGGACGGGGGTGGAGCAGATTGCGGCGATGGGGACGGACGTCCCGGGCGATAGTCCTGGTAGTCGGCCTGACAGGGATTCTAGCGGCCTGGCCGACAATCCCGCCAGCGCCGCGCGCTCTTTTGAATATGCCGCTGAAAACCTTTGGACCTTATGACACCTCCCAGAACCACGGTTACGAATCGCCTCAGCACGTGTCGCCGATTGTTCCCGCGTCCTATCAAGCGTTTTGGGGGCCGGATTTGGTGGGCGTTCAATTCATCGGCGACGCGAAATCTGATCTGTTGGCCGATCACTTTCGCGTCGCCATTCAAGGAGGTCCCTACACGGGGGTGTTTCAACCTGTCAACCGGGTTCACGATGGATTCGCCGGCATCGAGCTGCACACACCGCCCAAGCCCGGCACGTATCGCCTGACCTTCGATGTCACGGGATTCGCAGCGGATGTCGAGAAATGGACTATGACGATGCGTTCCGAGACCCCGCCGCCGACCACCGCCGCGACATCGTCCAGGGCCTATCGCCGGACCCTCAACACCTTGCGGGGGGCTTTGCGTCTAAGTCCACTGAGGTGGAGCGGACGTCTTGAAAGGGCTAGTCTCGAACACGCCCAGTACATCGGTCGGCATGGATATGAGGCGCCTAGCTTTCACGACGAATCCTCTTCCAAGACAGGCTACACCGGCAACACCCCCTGGAGCCGGGATCAGGCATTCGGTTGGCCGAACTCCTTATCTGGGGAGGTTGGCATCGAATGGTCGCATCCATCGGATCCTCTGGTGGTGACAGCAGACTTGGCCGACACGGTGTTTCATCGGTTGTCGCTTTTGTCCGACAACCTGTCAGCGATCGGGGAGGGACAAACCATCGGGCCTCACGGTGCGGTAGTCATGGACTTGGGGTTTGGATACCAGAGCCACTTGCCCGAGGCCGTGGTCTACCCGTATCCGGGACAGCCGGGCGTGTCTGTCGGCTGGGTGGACATTGAGTCGCCTGACCCGGTCAAGGGCGGTTATGGATGCCGTTTCGGCTACCCCATCACCGTGGACTTTCCTACGGTAGACAGTCTCTCCGAGGTGCATGTAGGATTGTGGCGGGGACGTCTTCGGGTGCCGGTTTATGTGGACCGCCCGGGCGTCGGAGACACGGCTCAAAATCAGATTGGATTAGTGCCGCGCCGACGGCTGATGCCGAACAGCGAGTACCGGGTGGCAGTGCATGCTGAGGCGTTGTACAACGATGGAACGCCGCGGCCGGCAACCTTGCAATGGCGCTTTGCCACGGGCGGTGCCCCGAATACCGTGGCGGCGGAGGTGGAGTCGGGAACTCGCGTCAAAGTCGCGGATGTGGTGGCGGGATCCGGTGTTCCTGTGGCGGGCCAGATGATCTCGCTGTATCGCCGCCGGAGCGGGCGCCCGCTGTTATTCGTGGAGCGTGGGAGGACCAATCGCGAAGGACTCTTTATTGCGACCCGCTTTAATCCCACCCCAGGGTATTACGAAGCCGTGGCAAGCAGTGAAAATGCGACCGTATTTTGGTGGGGGAGACATGGATAAGGATTTTCCGAAACGCATCATTACCTTGAAAAATGACCTTAGAATCGCCTGTATGGAGGTCGCAAGCGGTGAGGAGCCGGTACTGTGGATTCACGGTATGGGTTCGTACCGCGAAACGTTTCATCCCCTGTTTCGTCATCCGCCGGTGCCGGGCCGGCATGTGGCCATTGATTTGCCAGGATTCGGCCATTCCAGTCATTTGCCGCGGCGACACTCGCTGGAGGACTATGCCGAGGCCGTGCGCGACGCCGCGGAGGCGTTGGGTCTGCAAAAGCCTATCTTGGTGGGGCATTCGTTTGGCGGGATGGTGGCGGGCGAGACGCTGGCGCAGTTTCCCGACGCGATCGGCGGAGCCATTTTTGTCTCGTCGGCGGGCTGGCTCAACCCGGAAAATGCTCTGGCACCAACTCCGTATTTCTGGATTAACCGCATCGGGATATGGATAACCGGCATGGACTATTTCGGACGGCGCATGATGACAGCGTTGGGGGTCGATCCGGATATCCTCACCGTAGACGACCGGCGTCGACTTCGGTTCGGGTGGCGCCATGCCTATGAAATGGCCCGCATGGGACGATTCTACGAAAGCCCGGATTTCAGCCGTCGCGTTCAGGCGGCCGGTCCCCCCATCGGTGTGATTCATGGGGACCGCGACCTGTTGTTTCCCTTAGATCGGGTTATGGCGGAATTGAACGAGGATACCCCGCTTTGGGTTATTGACGG
Source organism: Bacillota bacterium (assembly GCA_021799435.1). Classification (GTDB taxonomy): domain Bacteria; phylum Bacillota; class Sulfobacillia; order Sulfobacillales; family Sulfobacillaceae; genus Sulfobacillus_B. The sequence continues at coordinate 9,102 of JAJZAN010000031.1, forward strand.
GGCTGGACATGTACCATTTTATTCACGCCCGGACGCGTTCGCGAGGGCTTTTCGGTCCGCGTTTCAGTTTGTCTTGGATGGCCGGAATAGTGGCAGCCGGTAATGCTGGCAATGTCGGGATCAAGAGCGGACAGATCGGCCATCGATAGCTCGTGGACGCTGCGGTGTCCCATGGTGCGGATGGCAATCGCCATCTCTTGGCGGCAACTCTCCAAGAAATTGTGGACGCCTCGGGCGGCCTTGTCTACGTCTAGCGGGATGCGCGGCTGGGCGCGATAAAAGACCAGGTCGGTGGGTGGATAGAACGGTACCGCATCGGTGATTTGATAGTGAGCCAAGGCAAACATAATGATGGTGCCGAGCCCCACGGCGTCAGCGCCCATGGCGTAGGCCTTCAGGAAGTCGCCGGGTTCGCGGAATCCTCCCGATATGAGCAAGTCGACATCGTCCCGGGTATGAGTGGTCTGGAGATGCTTGACGGCTCGGGAGAGGGCCATGAGGCTCGGAATCCCAAAGTGGTCGGAAAGCGTGATGGGCGCGTTGCCCGTGGCCCCTTCGGTGCCGTCAATCACAATGATGTCGACCCCCGCATCCAAAGCCACATCGATATCGTGCTCGACGGTGTCGCTGGCACCCATCTTCAGGGCAACCGGCACGCCGTCTGTTACGGAACGCACATACTCCACCACTGCTTTGAGACTGCTCGGATCTTTGGGATCTTTGAGAAACAAGTCGGCATGAATAACGGGAGCCTCGTCCGGCGGCAAATTCATTAACTTTTTAATCTCGGGTCCCACTGCATCGGGCGTTGCAACCACGGCGCTGCCGGGTTGGGCACCTTGACCGACTTGGACCTCAATCATGTCCGCTTGGCGCAAAATGTCGGGATCGCGGTTCCAGGCCCAGCGTCCAAACTGCAGGACGTACTGTGAAGCGAGCCTGCGCTCTTCCTCCAAGAACGGTCCTTGCCCGGAGTTGAGGGGAATATCGCTTTCGCGCGAGGCTTTGGCCATCGCTAGGCGGGCTTCTTTGGTGAGTGCGAGTCCGTAGGCCATGCCGGAAATGTAGAGCGGCATCGAGATTGTGACCGGCTTGGCGGTTCTTTTGCCCAACGTGACGCTGAGGTCAACTGGTTCCGCCGCCAAGACGGGGTGGGAGCTCAATTGGGCGGGGACGAGTGCTAAATCGTCGAATCCGTGTAGGGGTCGGGCCGAACCCATGGGCCGAATCACCACGTCACCGGTGTTGGCGCGGAGTGATGAGTACAGAAAGTCCATGGGCGGTGTAGACCGCATGGAGATGTAGAGTTCGGCCAGCGTGTCACTCATGGGCTTGGTAAGAACGCTGTGAATTAAACGCTTGGCCAGCATTGGAACGATGAGAATCACGGCCGTTACCGCCGCTGCCGCCACCACCAGCATGGCAATCAAGACAGTCCAGAACAGATCAATCGCCTCCCGCGCTAGCATTTCCTATGAGAGGAGGGATATGCGAGAGTGGGAAGGAATCCCCCGGACTGCAGGCATCCCGGATCTCCCAGAAGATGCGGAAAAATTTGTCTGGACATTGTGTTACAGTGTTAAAGGTACGCGGGGCACAATGGGTTTCGGTGCAGCAAGACGTTCCGATTCCGCCATCATGAGACCCCACCCGGTATCCCGTTCGTGAGATGTGTCTGACATGGCTTGGCGCACCGTCACGATCGGCTGCCAAGCATCCACCCTGCCCGCCAACGACGTCCCGCACCAGCGTTTCATCACACACCCCTTGAGAGACGTCATGAGTCGGGCAGATATCCAATGTCAGCTCAAAGCGGCTGACGCGCCTTGTTGTCCATACATGCGGGAGGAACGACGGTGATGGGACCATTGAAGGACAGCGCACAACGAGTACAAGAGCAGCTTCGGGAGTTGGGGTACATGAATGCGGTCGTGGAGCTGCCCGACAGCACACGCACGGCTCAAGAAGCCGCTGAAGCTATTGGTTGTGAGGTGGCACAAATCGCGAAGTCGATTATCTTCCGGCTTGTGAACGACGACCGCCCGCTCTTGGTTATAGCCAGCGGCGTCAATCGCATTAACGAACAGAAACTGTCAAGCCGGTTGAACGACCAGCTTGGCAAAGCTGATGCGGATTTTGTGCGTCAAAGGACCGGGTTTGTGATAGGCGGCGTTCCACCGCTCGGACATGCAGAAGTTATCCTCACAATCGTTGACGAAGACCTTTTTCGGTTTGACACCATCTGGGCGGCTGCAGGGCACCCCAAAGCGGTCTTTCAACTCACCCCGAGCCAACTGGTCGAAATGACCACAGGTCAGGTCATGGCGGTAAAATAGGGTCCTCCTGCCTTGCCTTCGGAAAAAAACGGGGAGATCGGGCCTTTTTGGGCAGCAGGAAGCAGGGACACGGCGCCTTTACGGAGGGGGATCGGCATGGGTGATGGGCAGTGGATTGCGGCTTTGGATAGCCTGCCCTTTAGCCTGGTGCCCGAGCGGGCGCTCAGTGCGTTCGGCATCGACGGTGTTGTCGGGTTTTGCTCGGGCCAGCCTCTCCCCGAAGGAAACGTCGTGGGGCAGGCACGCCTTACGGGAAACAACGTGGACGCGGCCATCACCCGGGTCGCCGAGCGTTTCGGCATGAACCCCTACCTCTGGACTGTGGGACCGTTGAGTACACCCGAGGATCTGCCTCAGCATCTTCGCAACCGTGGTCTCCGAGAAGGCCCATCCCTGGTCGGTATGGTTTTCGACCAAAGAGACGCTGTCGCTGAGGGCAGTCCATGGACGGTGGAACGAGTGAGCATGGAAGAAGCGCTAAGTCACGCAGCGACGCTGGCGTCAGCGTATGGGATGGGGATGACGCCAGACTCGTTTGAATATGTACTGCGAACTGTGGGGGAATCATCGCCCGGGTCGGGCATTTACTTGGCGACGGACGCTACGACGCGAACCGTGGTGGGTTACGGCGTGACGGTGGCGCTTGGGCCGCAGCTGGTTTTTCTCTCGGGATCGGCCACCGTTCCGGCGTTTCGCGGCCGCGGCGTATATCGGGCCGTGGTGGCGGCGCGGTTGCGCGACGCATTCGCGGGCGGAGCCGAGGCGGCCCTCATTACGGCGGTCTCCGACACGTCTGCTCCTATTTGCGCCCGCATGGGATTTCGGGCGTGTTGCACCATTCAACAGTGGTATGGAAACCTGACTATTTAGGCAGAAGCCAACATAGCATCGGTAGGCGCGGAAGACACGAGTTCGGCGCGCCGGGCTTGTTGAACGGAGGAAGACCATGAGCATGAATGTGGTGACACAGTTGACGAGCGCGGAGGGCCTGGTTAATCCCTATCCCATCTATCGCGCATTGCGAGAACAGAACCCCGTCGTCTGGGTGGATGAGGGCCAGTCTGGCGAGGGCTGGTGGCTTGTGACTCAATATGATTTGGCAGACGCTATACTCAAGGACCCGCGGGTCTGGAAAGATGCCAGCCGCATGGGGTTCCAAAATGAGGATTCCTTCTTTGGCAACAGTATGCTGTTCCAGGACCCGCCCAAACATACACGGCTGCGAAGTCTGGTGAACCGTGCCTTTACTCCCAGGCTGATTAGTCGTCTCGAACCGCGTATTATCGCGATTGTGGATGGGTTGATGGACCACATCGGCGAGCAGAAGGACGTCGATTTCATGTCGGCGTTCGCCATGCCCCTTCCGGTGACCGTGATTGCGGAAGTGTTGGGGATTCCGGTGGAAGATCGCCAGCAGTTTCGGGAATGGTCCCGTCTCATCATCGGAACGGACGATGAGCCAGTAGAAGAAAGCATCAAGGCCACCAAACAGTTGGGCGGCTACTTCGATGAACTCATCCGGCGCCGCCGAAAGGCTCCGGGGGAGGACCTGCTGAGCGACTTAACCGCCCTGCAAGAGGCGGGAGACCGTCTGTCTCAGCAAGAACTCCTGGGGATGTGCGTCTTGCTCCTGGTAGCCGGTCACGAAACCACGGTGAATCTCTTGGGAAACGGCCTGTACGCGCTCTTGCAAAATCCCGGCCAACTCGGGCGTTTGCGCCAGGATCCCGCCCTGATTGAGTCGGCTGTGGAAGAAATGCTGCGATACGATGCCCCCGTTCAGTGGGGGACTTTCCGGTTTGCCGGAGAGTCGATATCTATTGGCGGTTGTGACATCGGCCCGGGTCAAACGGTGGTTGTGGCACTTAGTGCTGCCAATCGCGATCCCGCCCAATTTGCCGATCCCGACACGTTCGATGTGTCTCGTTCGCCGAACCGCCATCTCTCCTTTGGCATGGGCATTCATTTCTGCCTGGGGGCCCCACTAGCTCGCTTAGAGGCTAGAGTTTCTTGGTCGCGGCTGTTGCCCCGATTTGGCCAGATTGACCTTAATGGGACGCCCAGGCGACGACCCAACGTCGCATTTCGTGGCTTTGACAGTCTGCCGACGCGGTTTTTCGCGGGGTAAAGGCGGACGTCTTGGAGCACTAGGTCTCCCAGGAGGGGGTAGGCATGGGGAATGTCATCGATCAAGAAGCCCTCATGAATGTCATACGTGCTATCCCACGCGGTAAGGTGACCACGTACGGCCTCTTAGCCGCTGCCCTTGGCGCTGAGTCATGGGACCAGATTGCCTGGCTGGGTCACTCGGTGTGCCAGGAAACGGCGGCCCTTCTGTTGGCAGGAGGCGCGACAACCGACGCGGTTGTGCCCTGTTGGCGGATCGTCGGCGAGTTGCCCAGCGGCCAGTTGTCGCCCACGACAGATCCCTTGGTGCCGGGCGATCCGTTGTATCGCGTGGTCATTCAACCACTGCTTGACGACGGAATCGCGATAGCGCCGCCAACCTACGAGATCCCCCGCGACTACCTCCATCATCCCGGGCATCATTAATCGCTTCCCGGGCTGCGAACTAAGATGACGGGAACCGAAGGCGCCGTTAAGGATCTCGTGATGTACGCCCTGGGTGATGGCCGGCAGGTGCGGACCGATGCAGGTCCTTTGGCCGTTAAGATCGGGCTTCCGGGTGTAGATGTCAAGCGGATGCAGAGTGCCGTTGTGGCGTCCACCCGGGCTCGAGTGCGTCCGAGCAGAACTGCCATTCGACGGGCGTGCAAGAAGCCGTCCAGCGACTGAAGGACGGAGCGCGGGTTGTGTCGAGCCAAGCGAGGCCATGCTTGGTGCATCACGACCTCGACCTCTACTTGGCCAACACCGTGGTCCGGGACGGGAAGTATGCGGCACTGCTAGATTTCGAGTATGCGCGTGCCTGGGACCCGGTGACCGACTTCGTGAAGCCCCTCCGTGTTTGTGTTTTCCGCCTATCCTGAGGCCCAGGAAGCGATGCTTCAGGGATACCAGATGGCGTGTCCGCTGCCCGCGGGTCTGAAAGAGAGGTTTGGCATCGCTCTCGGTCTGGAACTGGTCACCTCTATCCCATATTTCTACCGGGTACCGGATCGCTCGGCATACGATCGGTACCGTAAGCTGTTTGACGAGTGGAGGGAGCAATTCAGGGTGGGGCTTCACTCAATCCAGTACTCCGGATGGGGCCCATGAGTCCCACCTTCGGCTCGACGCGGGGCAAATCGTTGCAGCCCCACCCCCAGACAAGAACTCGCTAACCCTGCACCCGGACTGGTGTCCAAGTGCGTCCGCCATTGACAGTAGTCCATAGCTTGGGGGCGGGCGACAGGTCGATCCACCACCCGTCCTGCGGGTTGATGAAGAAGGGTTTGCCGGGACCAGGCGTGACCAGGTGGACGAAGGTGCGACCGCCGTTTACGGTCTTGAACAGTGCCGGCCGTGCACCCGCAATCGCTGCCCATTCGATCCAGCCGATCTTGGGCGTTATGAAGTTCGCCAGGTCGATGTAGCCTGGGCGATGCCACACGGGCACCCACCGCTTGCCCCGAGTCCGATACAGGAGGGCATCCGCCACCTGTGTCTGGCTGCTCAGGGAAATCGTTTGATAGTTGGCGGCTAAAAAGCCGGTGCCATCCACAAACTGGGGCGTTGCGATGGGCGCCGGTTTGATGGGTCCCACTGGCCCATGGGTCAGCCCCTTCGGGATGGACAGGAGAATGGGCGAGGCCTTTCCTGACCTGATGCTCCACAATCCTGGCCCAGGTCCTGGAGATATGCTCGTACCCCATGCCTGGCTGGAACTCTCGACACCGACGGCGGTCATGGGAGACTCTGTCTGTGGGATGGGATTCGCTTTGTAGGAGAGGGATGCTTGCCGTGTTCCGGCATTGAAGGTCCACACCTCTTCGGCGAGATTGGACGGGCTAGTCCGGGCGGACAGCACCAGACCGGCCAGAGGTGCAGTGGGCGTCGCGCTCCATTGGAGGAGCACGAGGCGTTTTTCGGGAGGGTAGATGGTGCGCTGCCAGAGCTTCCCCTGAGGATTTGCGGCCTCGACCACAATGGCGGACTTGGTCGTCCCGCGCGGAAACCCCTGCGGAAAGGTCACTCCCCAGGCCAGATGCCCGTGGTTTCCCACGGAAAATCGGGTCCAAGGAAATTTCCCGAGCTTGATCCAATGCTGGCCATCAGTCTGGGTGTAATATAATGCGTCGTTGGTTCCGAGAGCCCATCCGCTCCGCATGGACGTCATCCGCAGCTCTTGGAGGCGTGGCGCTGGCAGGATAAATTTTTGAGTCGCGGCGGCAGACGCTGCCGCTTCTGGCAACAGAACCCCGGGTATTATCAAAACGATGCCGGCTAGCGCCAGTGCGGCGGCTCCGGTCCGTGTGGCAGTTGAGATTCGCATATCCATAAAGGGCAATCCTTCTTTCATAATCTGGCGTATGTCCATCCTATGCGTCATGCAGCCCCTCGTCGAAACTTTAAACGCCGGTTAGGACCCAGAAGTCGCCAGGATCCTCAAGCGCGTCAGGCACTGAGGGGAGCATACCCCGCTCAGCGAGCCGTCGAGAGACCAGGTGCCGCGATCTAAAGATTTCGCTGTGATGAATGATTGATATCGCATGTATCCCGCGAGTTGAATCTTGGCCACAGGCGCATTCACGGCATTTTTAGTTCCCTCGGCAGGTTGTGTGGGCACGAATGTGGAATACCGAACGCAAGTGCACGAGAGGAGGAGATTGGATGTCGGAGAAATGGTCCTCGGGCAATACATTTAGCGGGGGTCATGCGCAATAGCCCTTAATCAGCATCCCTCGCGTATAGGAGATATCTGCGTTGCCGAAAGAATTTGGTCAGACCTATGACGGCACCATCTATCGGGCAGTGGGAAACTGGTTGGGGGAGCGGTACTTCGACTACGGATTTACCAAAGGCACCGCTCAGGAAGTCGACTTTCTGGTCGATTTGTTGGAACTCTGCAGGGGAGCCCGTGTCTTGGATGTCGGGTGCGGACCTGGGCGACATAGTGTCGAGCTGGCCCGGCGGGGGTATTATCCGATTGGCGTTGACATCTCGGACCGATTTGTTGAGATTGCTAATCGGATGATGGCCGATGAAGGGTTGGGCGGCGAATTCCACGTTCTGGATGCCCGACTGATGGATTTCCAGTCAACGGCGGATGTGGCCATTTGCCTCTGTGAAGGAGCGTTCGGGCTTGCCGGCAGCGATGCCGCACACCGTCAGGTTCTGGACAATGTATATCGAGCGCTTCGACCCGGGGGCCGCTTGGTGTTGTCGGCCATCAACACCCCGCATGTGGTCCAACACTTGGCGGGTGATGACCGCTTTGATGCCAACACGGGGACAATCCGGGATGACGAGGTCATCGTGGGTTCCGATGGACTAGAGAGACAGGTCACTATCTATACGACGACGTTTTCCTTCCGAGAACTGAGATTGTTGTTGGAGCGGTCGGGATTTGAGGTGATGGCCGGCTATGGCTGCAACGTCGGTCATTTCGAACGCAAGCCGCTGACGGTGGATGATGTCGAAATCATGATGGTGGCAAGAAAGGCCTAGCGAGCAGCCAAGGAGCCGAGACCTCCTTGGCTGCTTTGGTTCCTCGACGAAGCGTGGCGACAGTGTATGAGGGTGTCAGGGGTGGGTTCCATTGGAGACGATGCATCTCTCTTTATTGATGGTGGGAATTGGCATCACAAAATACACTGGATGGTCTATGGGTATGACGAGGTCTGGTACCACCATCGAGCGTACGTGGATCCGAGTCAAGAGATTAGCCTCCGGGAATTAGAGCGGGACTACGGCCAAGGGGAGAAGTTTATCCCGACAGGACACACCGTGATTGGTCTGCCGGTATATGACACCCCGAGCGCTTTGGCGTTCGAACGACGCATGCATGTGGTATCCACCCTGCTGTTTCTTAAGAAACCTGACGGCCAGTTTATCGTCTACGTACTCAGTGGCGGCCCCTAGCCCGGATCTGCCTCTCGCCGGAGCTGGCATGCACGGGTTGGCACCGAGTTCGTCGACGTGCGGACTCGCCACTTCACTAGTCTCGCATGGCCGCGGAGGATATCCGGCATAGACTGTCAGGGAGGGTGAATGAATGTCTGATACGCGAGACGTTGTATACCAATCCATACCTGAAGCGATATCGGTGAGTATCGATCCGACACCGATCGTGCTGTCTCCGTCCACACACATGGCTATCGAAGACCATTGGAATCGGTTGATGGCTTCGGGAAAAACGTTCACCCGCGGAATCACTTACACGGTAACCTCCATGACACAGGAGGCCGGGGGCTTGCGCGTCACGGTGCAATCCACGGACTATGCCCATTACTTGGCTACGGTCCACGGCGTCATTGACCGTGAACGATGCCGAGTCATTCACAGTACCGGTGCCGTTATCACGGCGAATTCCCACGTTCTTGTGGGAAAAATGGCGTCCTGGACTGCATGGGCTGGACGATGGCAGTTGTGTGGAGGTGGTCTTAGTGCGGAGGATTCGGACGGGCTCCACATTGATCTGGAGCGGTCATTATTACGGGAACTGCGTGAGGAACTCGGTCTCACACAGGATGATGTGAAAGCCATCACTCCGTTATGGCTCAAATTCGGCGGGCCCTGGAACTTTCTGGTGGTGGTGTATGGAGTTTGGATTCGAGCGTCCCATGAGGAGTTCTTGCAGCGGTATACCCATTTCGCAAAAGCCACTTCTCAACAGGGGGAACTCCCTGAGTTTAGTGAAGTCTACCCGGTGTTCCTGGACGCAGCAACCATTCAGCAGTGGCTCTCACTCACGTCTCGAGACCCCATGGTGGATTACCTTTCGGGGATTCTGCAACGGTTGCCAGGTAAAGCGTAGGTCCTTAGGGCCGGCACTGGCTCCAAGCGGCCCCGCTTTCCCATGAGCTCTATACTGGTAACTAGGGTAAATGGCGGACTTACTGGGGCGTCGGCTCCAAAAGACCGGGGCCCGCACAGGGTTCGACTAGGCTTTCTGGGACGCCTCTGCATGGACAGCGGGTCATGCCAGCATCCGAGATACCATTTGGGCTACGGCGCTGGCTGCCGCTTCTGGGTACTCCACTCCGTAGATGTCGGCTAGTTCCGGCCCATAGCGCGCCATCATGGCCATGAGAGCAGCCAATGATTGGGCAAGCAGCGGAGACTCCAAAGGAGTGACCGTGTGAGCGAGGTCCCGAAGAACGGTGTCCGGCAAGTCCTCGTGCACTTTAGACCAGCCCCAGTCCGCACGGGTTGGGTTGTGAGCCAATCGCCAGGCTTTGAGAAACAAGGTGCGGCGACTCTCAATGAACCACAGAGCTGTCCAAAGTTGCTGGCGCAACAGGTACTTGGCGCATAAGGGGCTTCCGATCCAAAACAGGCGCAGCGCGTCGTCCAGGGGATCGGAATGAATATCTAGGTCCGCGTGCCATGCGCGATCCACATCCGCCGCGTTTTCGGAAGCCGTCTTCCACAGCAGGAGCGCGTCGGACGTCTCCATGCGGCGTACATCCACCAAAGTCAGGTCTAAGTACACGCCGGTTTCATACAGGACGGCATAGCTGACAGTTGACGGGTCGCCCCATTGGTGATCGAGGTCGAGAATCGCGTGCTGTGAGATGGCTGAAATCTGGTGCCGATTGGCCCAAATGTCGGCCGTATAGTAGGGATCGACGCCGACGATCAAGTCGATATCCGAATAGGCGTCGCCGGTTCCTTTGGCCAAGGATCCGGTGAGGCTCACTGCGCGGACACCCGGCTCGCGCTTGAGGTTTGCGAGCACCCGGGACACCACCTGGTGTTGCGGTTGTATGGACTCGTCGTCCTTAAGGTCCAATCCTCGTCACCCCTCGAAACAAGTCCTTCAAACATTCGCCAGGCCGGGGGCAAATCCTCCCGCCCGCTTACCGTCGCCGGATTTGGGAAGAGGCCGCAAGGTAGCCATTGGGGAGGAAAATCGTTGGAAACCGCGAACCCTCGACAGGGGGGAGACGAGTGCCATTCACGTTTCGCACCATAAATGCTGTGGGCGATCGAGACTACTTCGTACCGTTTCGGAGAGATGCGTCGCGCATCAGCTTCGGTCACGCAGCCACATTCGACGAACAGGAGTATCGGGACCTCATTGAAGCCAGAACGAGGGAATTTCCGGATGGCTATGTCATGGTGGAACTAGATGGGCGGGTTGTCGGACAAATTGAAATGCATCCTCGAGAATTCGAGGGACGAACGATTGGTTTTGTGAGCCTGCTTTATCTTATTCCCGAACTGCGAGCGAAAGGCTATGGCATGACCTTAATCCACTATGTCGAAGATGTCTTTCGGCGCCATGGGGTGCCCGAATATCATCTGCGCGTTTCCCCGACAAATAAGCCTGCCCTGCGTTTTTATAAGAAGTGCGGACTCGTTAAGATTCGGGAAGAGCGGCATCAGCACGCGATGTGGCGTTTGGGGAAGCCCATTGAATCGGGTCGTATGCCACACCCCTAAGGGCGTTCGCGAGGGCGCCTTGCCCAAGATGTCCCGCAGGAGATGCCGGCCCGCACGTGGAAAGTCAATGGGAGCGCACTGTGTACGAAAATGAGGAGTGAACGCTGTGACCGCCATGATTCTCGCAAGTTATCACTTCTATACCAATCCCAATCTATTTTCGGTCGAGGACGACGTGACGACGGAGCAACGCCAAGACGACATTGCCGAGGTGGTGGGCTGCCTGACCGGATATCGTCCCACACATGTGGCGGTCGAAGTGCCCCAATCAGATCAGGCGCTCTTGGATCGGCAGTACGCGCAATATCTGAAGGGGCAGTGGGCTCTGCCTCCCTCTGAGCGCTATCAGCTTGGGTTTCGCGTGGCAGAGGCCATGGGCCTCTCTCAGATCCATGCCATCGACTTCCAGAACGAGTCCGAGACGCTCACCATCGGCGACGTCTTTGCGTGTGCCCGCCAGTATAGGCCGGATCTGTTTGCGCTTTTGAATGAGGGTGGAGAGCAGAGGCGTCAAGCGATGCAAACACGCATCCAGAACCAATCTGTGCGCGAGGTCCTGCGGTGGCTGAATCAGCCGGAAGAGCTAACCGCTGTCATGCCGTTTTACATGGCTATGACGCAGATACGGGATGCCGATGACCGTCGTGTAGGTCTGGACTGGGTGGCCACCTGGCAAGCCCGTAACCTGGCCATTTACGCGAATCTCCGGGACCGAATGAAGCCGGATGATCGGTGACTCGTCATCTATGGCGCAGATCATGCAGCGCCTTTGCTGCAGTTGTTGCGGGATAGTGACGGGGTTGATATCGTGCCGGCAACGGCCTACTTGTGACATGCTGCCCTCGGTTAGGGCGAGGGTCGTGGGCTTAGCCTCTGGGTGCGACGCGTTATCTTGAGGAGGAGGAACATGAAGATTCGGCAAATCACGGAGGCCGATGCGGCCGCATTTTTGGCCATGCAGCAGGGTCTCGATCTCGAGACGGACTTTATGTTGATGGCGCCCGGTGAGCGAAACAGCACCGTCGACCAACAACAGGATAGAATCCGGAGACTCCTCGCCGACGGTCGGTCCATGACATGGGTGGCGGAAGATGGTGCCGAACTAGTCGGCGCGCTGACACTGCGGGCGCAGGCCCCGTGGAAGATTCGTCATACCGGGCACATCGTCGTCGGCATTCGCGCCGGATACCGCGGCCAAGGCATTGGATCGCAATTGTTCGACCACATGGAGACCTGGGCTGAGGCGCATGAATTTCACCGACTGGAACTTACGGTGGTGGCTCGAAACCGCATAGCCCTCAATCTGTACCTCAAACAGGGGTATGTCATTGAGGGCCTGCGTCAGGACAGTATTCGTCAACCGGATGGACACTGGGACCACGAGTATGCCATGGCCAAGCTAATCTAATTAAAGTATAGGAACCGCGTCGAGGGGACGATGGGTTCTCCGCTTCAGATGGCGATTCCCGCCGGGGATCGGCCAAAAATGGGGTTCCTAGGGGCGGGCCAAATAGATACGGGTGATGCCTTGAGAGGGCCGATCGTTGCTATGGTGTCCGTCCAAGGGCCCTTAAGACGGCGCGGTCTAGAACGTCGAGTCACCGGAATAGATCAAACAATACGGTGCGAAGGAGATGTTCTTATGACCTTCCTGGCCCTTATGCTATTGATAATTCTGGCCGTCTTTGTTATCCCAGCCATATTTAGGTGGCTTTGGAACATCACGTGTCCACAAGTCTTCAATTTATCCGAGATCACTTATTGGCAGGCGTTTCGGTTGCTGCTCTTGGCGGGCTTGCTGTTTGGGGGAGCTCATTTCGCCACACAAACTGGGTCTGGCCCGGGAACGTCATTTCAGTTGTAGTCCGAGCCGTGGGGCGGGACGGAAAGGTTACCGGAGCAAGGAAGAGCCCCGCCTGCTAGGGTCGAGAATGGTTCATAGATGAGGTGCATAAGTGCAGAGTCTCTTTCGCGTCGAGCCCTATCGGTCTGGTGATGAGGCGTTGTGCCGCGACTTGTTGAAGAGCGTCTTTGGCGATGACAGCCTGTCGCGCGCCTATTATCAGTTGCATCCCGATCGGACGTTAGTGGCGCTGGCGGGGGACCGGGTGGTCGGCCTAGCGAGCGTCTGGGATAACCCGAATCACCCCTACGCCTCGCGATGCGGCGTGGTGGTGCTCCCCAGCTTCCGCCGACGGGGGATTGGGACTCTCCTCTGGGGTGCAGTCATCCAGCGGGATACAGAGGACCGCCCGCTCGTGACGGCCTTGTGGGAGACGCAGTGGGCGGGCTATCAGTTTGCCATTCGGTGCGGGTTTCGGGAGATCCGGCGGACGCATGCTCCCATGATGGCCATCAATCAGGTGGATGCACCCTGCGCCGATGTGGAGGAGTGGTTGGCGAAGGAGGGTTACCGGCTCGTGCCATACCGAGACGCCGATAAGGCGGAACGTGGGCTCATGGCGGAATTGCTCCGGAAGGCCTACGCGGCCACTCATACGGCAAACCCGCTTGGTCCCTTCTCCGCGGAGGAGTGGTCCGCACGCGCGTTTCCCGACGACTTGCTCCCGTGGGGGAGTTTTGCGGTCATGGACGGGGATGTCTGTATTGCGGCGGCACTGCTCCACAGCGGCGGGAGCGCCGCTGAAGTCGATCTCGGCTGGCGAGGGGTGGCGGAAGCCTACCGGCATCACGCGCGCGCGCTTATAGTGGTAATGACGGCGCGCCAAATGGAGGAGGCGGCTCGCCGCGGGTTTGAACAGGTGCGGTTGGAGTGCGATTCGACGGATCCGTGGAGCCGGGACGTCTTGGACCGCTTTCCGTTCCGGCCGGCTCCGACGTGGATTACGTTGCGACGCGGTGGGTTGTAGAAAATTTTCCGACACGTAGTGGCATGGGGGCCCGGCACCCGGGGCCTTTTGGGACTATCGCGAGCCGCCTGCGTCGACGGCCTTCAGCCTGGCGCTGTTCGGGTGGCCGGTGTCTATCCCGCATCTTGCGGCATGCTCTCTTAATCCGCGGGTGTAACGGCATGCCTGCCGTGTCGTTATACCAGGGAGTGGCACAGCGAAGGGAACGGGACACCGATGAAAAAGTGGGCTATTCTGACTTTCCTTCTGCTGGCGGGGGCGGCAACCTGGACGGAGTGTGGAAGCAGAGCTGCTACCGCCCTGCCGGGACAATCGAGTCACATCACCGACCGGACTGCGAGCGCTCGCCAGCCAATCGAGAAATCCGGCCTTGACCGGGAACACACCTTACAGACGGCCTTGCTGGAAGACCGCGTTCATGCCGTGGTCATGCTCACACTGAACGCCGGTTGGGCCTATTCGCTGGAGCACGTCTGGGCCATCTCTAACGCCGGGGCAGCGTGGAATCTTGTCTGGCACCGCCCGATTCCCATTTTGGCCTTTGCCGCCGTATCGCGGACCGACGCATGGGCGGTCACGGCGCCGGCTGGGGCTCGTCGTTTCCGGGTCTGGCACACCGCCAACGGGGGACACACGTGGACATCTAGGGCCGTGCCAACTCGCTGGCAGGTTGTTGAGGCGTTCATATCGGTGGATGCGCGCGGAGACGGGAGGATTCTCGTTACCGGTCCGGTGGCGCCGCAAACAGGGCCGGAAGCCTTGTTCGCCGTCGACCAGGGGCAGGTACAGGCAAAACCTGTCTATGCCTCGCAGGCGGGTGGACTCAGCAACATCGTCTTTCCTGCGCGTGATGCTGGCGTGGCGGTCGATCAAGCGGTGTCAGGGCCTCAAAACATTTCCCCGCCGATGTTTTACACCATCAATGGAGGGGTGACATGGCACCCCGTGGTTTTGCCCGCCCTGCCCATCGTTGCGTCGGCATCCATGGCCAAAGGGGGGCCGGAATATATTGTTAACGCACCGATTGATTTTGTCTCCGCATCGACCGGGTATGCCGCATTGGAGAGTCCCGCAGCGAAGGTGTACCGCACCACCAACGCCGGAGCATCGTGGGCTCCCATCCACAGCCCGCCTGTCACGGCAGGGTATGGAATCTCGACAACCTGGCAGACGCCGGAAAGAGGTTGGGTGATGGCGGGAACCAAAGGCGCGTCCATCCTTTGGGGGACTTTCAATGGTGGAAAAACATGGACACGGTTGGCCTCCGAAAACTTCGTCAGCATGCCGCAATTCGTCTCGGCCCGCGACGGATGGGCACTTGTCGTGGTGCCGCACCCGAACCCCTATGGCGGTCCCAACACATTCGTCCGTACCGTGAATGGCGGGCGCACTTGGACGCCCATCGCGATTCGTTGAATCGGATTCGACCATGAGAGCGCACCTGCATCGCGACCGGGAATGGACCGTTAACGCAATCTCGTCTCGAGGAGGATGGGTATGACGCGAAAAATCGTTGCCATGTGGGCGTCCAGTGTCGGGCTGAGCATGCTGCTGGCAGGTTGCGGGATTGGCGCATATCCATCAGCTGCGGCCCCAAAGCCTCCGGTCCGGCATACGACAGCCGCGAGGGCATCCGCCTCAAGAGCCCCATCTTCAGCGTCGGACCCGAGTTTCGCAAGCAAGTCGCCTGTGGCGACACCATCGACTAGAGCGACCGTGCCCAAGAGCAGCGCGAATTCCTCCGCGCCGGACTTTGGCCCCGTCGTGCAAGAAGCCATGCGGTATATTGCCCCCCGGACCCTGGTGTATCTGGAAGCTCCCGCAAACATCCCGATAGGCAGGCCTGCTTGGTATCTAGGGAGCAGCGCATCCGCGGCTCCTGATGGCTATCAGGTGCAGCTCCAACTCACCACGACGCCGCTCGGTCTTAATAGTCCCCATCTCACCAAGGGTCCCAACGGGGGCCTCGCTCACGATGTCGGCTATTTCGGCGCGACCGCGTTTCTCACGGACGGGGAGGCCGCGAGCGGGTTGACCGCGGCGGTGGATTGGTCTGAGCCCGCATCATCCGGCCTGAAGGACGTGAGCCTCGGAAACGGGATCGCCGGCAAGGCATGGACCCGTGACGGCCAGACAGTCGTTGAATGGACCGAAGGCGACTGGACCCTGCAAGCCAACGGCGCAGGAGCGCGTGCAGCGGTGGTAGTGGAAGCGTCGCGGGTTGCGGCGTATCTGCATACCCGCCTTTTGCCGCAAACGCGAGGCTATTTAACTGTCACCGCGGCGGGGGACGGAGACCATACCGAGATTGCGTGGCAATGGGGAGCCACCGACTATGACGTGAGCGACTACCATTCGGCATTAGCTGCGATAACCATGGCCATATCCATGCGGCCCTATCCCTCGCATGGGAGGCCGTACTCCGCCGACACGCCTCCGTTTGCCGGACAACACGTGGTGATGATGCAAGGCAGCCACATCGCTCCTGCTGTTCCCGAGGGCTACCCGTCCTCGACCAGCTCCAATACTACCTTCTCGAAAACCGCCTACCGGCCGGTGGAAGGGTTCCGCGGGACGCTTCATGGGAAGCCGTTTATCCTGGACTTCTATGACCAGTACCCGGTAGGGCAGTTTATCGGCGTGTCCTACGGCAATCGACCTGTCTATTTCGGCGTGGGTCCCAGCCCGAATTTCTACGTGTTGAATTTTACAGGGGACGATGTGGTATTGGGCAATACGGCAGCGGGTACCTACATGGCCATCAACCTGCAAACCGGACATATGAGCACGGACGTCGTTTCCCTCAAAGGATTTACCGGGCTCGTTCCTCCGCCGGTTATTAGCGGCCTGCCCACCACCCAGTACTCGGTGACCATTCCCTATGGTCCACAATGAGTCAGGAACAGAACAGTCATGATTAAAGGGATGCGGCAACGCGCCGCATCCGTTTGAGCCACCCTGACTCCGGGTATATACTGACACTGATTTGGTGCGTCGAAAGTTCGCGCCATGGAACGCGGGAGCTCGAAAGACCGGGCTGAGAGGGCGGAGGAGCCGCCGACCGCAGAACCTGAACTGGGTAATGCCAGCGGAGGGAACCGACCGGTTGTCCACATTGCGTGCGATCCACGCATCCTCGGTGCTTCCTCCCTTTGTGCCGGAATCCATGTCGACCCAGTCAGCGAGGGAAGAAGGGGTGCCGTGTGGGGTGGATGGCCGATTTGAGGCGAGTTCCCCGCGTCTTGCTAGCGTTTCAATTGGCTCAACTGCTCGATGCGTTTGGGTCGAATATGTGGGCACTGATCTTCCCGCTGATTACGGCGTCTTTGACGCACTCCGCCTTTTGGACGACGTTGGTGACGGGCGGGTCATTTGCCGCAGCCCCGCTCGCCCCCTGGCTGGGGAGGCTGGTGGATGGGGCCGACAAGCGACAACTGTGGCAGCGGACCACAGGCCTCGAAGCGATCGTCGTGGCGCTGTTTGCCGTC
The DNA here is from genome assembly GCA_021799435.1 of Bacillota bacterium. Taxonomy (GTDB): domain Bacteria; phylum Bacillota; class Sulfobacillia; order Sulfobacillales; family Sulfobacillaceae; genus Sulfobacillus_B. The sequence continues at coordinate 26,346 of JAJZAN010000031.1, forward strand.
ACCGTCCGATCAGACCACCAGTTGTGGCTTTACGTGGTGATGGCCGTCTTTCTCGGCATCACGGCCAGACTGCGGCGCCTGTGTTTAGGGCCTGTTTTTCAGTCATATGTTCCGCGCGATGCCCGAGTGGGATTTCAGAGTTTTGCGAGCACCGTGGTGCTGGTGGCCGGATATGCCGGTCCAGGACTGGGCGGGATCTTGCTTCCCTGGCTGGGTCCTGCCCATGCTTTGGAAATCAATGCAGCCAGCGATGTCGTCCCGTTGCTGACGAGTGGGTGGATGCCGACGGTTCCCGGGGTTGTGAACGAGGCGGTCCCTCGGTGGAGCGATTATATCGCGTGGCGGCAAGCGTGGTGGCAGATCTCCGCTTTGCGTTGGGTTCTGGGTGTTCGCTGGCTGCGACTGGCGTTGGGCGGTGGCATAACCGCCATCCTCCTGTATTACTTGCGGGAGACGATGGGACTCGCGAGTGGGTGGATCGGCGTGGCGGCGGCGACCAGCGGCCTTATCCCGCTCGCGGTGGGCCCCATGACTCCAGGAATTGTGCGGAGGTTCCGCACGAAGACAATCCTCTACGCCATGCTCGGGTTAGCGGGAATCGGGTACGGCGCGTTGGCCCTTTGTCATACCTGGTGGCAGGTCGCGGCTGCCGCCGGCGTCGCGGAGGCCACCTTGATCCCGGAGAGCACGTTGGAATCAGTACATCCCGACCGCACAGTACGCGCATGCGAGGGGATTGATTAGTATGGTTTCGAGTCTCGGGGCGATCCTCTGTACCGTGATCTTTTCGGTGGCGGCCACGGTCGTTCCGTTGCGGGTCATGATTGCCGGGGCCGGGATCCTGTTGGTGGGCGCTGCTGTCCTTGTCGCTCGACACACGATTGGGTCCGAGCCAGCGCACAGTATCGAGACGATGGCGCCGCCTCAATAGCAAGACGCGGGCGTGAGAGCACCGGTCGCCAGCAATACGGTTTTACAGCCAGCGCCGCACTCGGCGTTGGTAATCCCGATAATTCTCTTGGAATTTATTGTCCAGGTATCGCTCCTCGCGCCGTATGACACCGTAATGCAGAACGACGTGCACCACGATAAGCAGGGGGATGAACCAGACGTTGCCGTTGACTATGGCCACGCCCAGCACGGTAATGGTCAGGGAGGAATAGATGGGGTTGCGGGTAAAGCGATAGGGGCCGTTTTGCACTAACGCGGTGGCCGGATGGGTCGGATCGACAGCCGTTCCGTGGGAGCGGAACGTCAACACGGACCACAGTGCGACGCTAAATCCAGCGATGAGAAGGACAGCCCCGAGGGGCCAGAATGTCGATGCCATGATGAGGGGCGGATTGACGACAGCCTTCAGAAGAAATCCGAAGACTAGACAGAGGCCGTAAAGGACCGGAGGCGGAAGAAGCACGCCCGGTTTGTCTTGATTCATGCGCTCCATGCTGAGCCTCCTTAGGGGTCTGCCAAACTTCACATGTCTTACGGAACTTCGCCGCTCGGAGACCGGAATCCTGTTAGCGGCCGGAGGGCTTTTCCAGCAGGTCTGATGAACGCGCCGCAGGTCTCGCTGCGGATGGGGGTCTTGATTTTGTGCAATCTTGTGTCCAATCCGTACTGTAATCGCCGAGAGGGATCCGGGTGGTGATCGTCGAAGTGGGGGACAGGGGGGACATTTGTGAAGCACCAGGTTACGATGACCGCAGCGGCGTGGATGGCGGCCCTTGGGCTCCTGGCCGCGAGTTATGACGTCACAGCTGTCTCGGTGGCGCTGGTGCATCTCAAGCACGTCTGGGATCTCACCGTACGCCAAACAGCCAATCTCACGGCTGCCCCTCTGGTCGGGTCTGTGGCCGGCAGTCTAATTGCTGGCTTGTTCGCTGACCGGTTTGGACGCAGGCTCTTGTTAATGATCGATTTTGCCGCTTTCGTAGTGGCTGCCGGCATGGCCGCATTAGCGGCAGGCTACACGAGCCTCCTCCTATGGCGAACGGTCATGGGTATCGGAATCGGAGCCGATTTCGCGGTGGTCTTCCCGTACCTGTTGGAATCGCTGCAGCCCAGGAAGCGCGGAGCGACGATGGCCTTCGTCCTCTTGATCAACGATGTGGGCCAGGTGTTGGCATATGGGGCAGGTTCGTACCTGGTCGGCCAAGGAGCCGACGGGTTCCGGTGGGTGCTTGCTGTCGGGGCCGCCTTGGGAGCCGCCGTGTTGGTGGGGCGCCGAGCCATTCCGGAGTCCGAACCGTGGCGCAAGGAGGGCATTCGGACGTTCTCTGGAATCGGTCGTCAGATTCTCCGCTTGCAGGAACTGAAGACCGCCGGCTCCTCCGCTGTCCTTTGGTTCCTCCACCAGGTCACCGGTCAAGGGTTAACCCTGTTTCTCCCCGTCATCATATCCCTATTATGGAGCGAAACCGCCAGTCAAAGCGGAACCACTTCCATCTTGGTTAAACTCTTAAGCTTGGGGGCAGGGGTTCTTACCGTCTACGTGATTGACGCGTGGGGCCGGCGACCTCTGCAATTGGCCGGATTCTTGGGGCGGGGACTCGCCCTCCTGCCGTTGGGTCTTTCCGTCCTTCTGGGATTCCGCATGCCGTTCTGGGCTGCCGGAACGCTGCTGGCCGTGGCGCTGGCATTCGGGGCCATGGGTCCGGACAAGACTACTGTGATTACTACGACAGAGCGATTTGCCACTCCCATTCGGAGCACGGGCCAGGGCGAAAGTGAGATGGTGGGTCGCCTGGGCGGAGTCTTCGGGGTCTTGTTATTCGGCTTTTTCGGCGGGGGGCCCGGCCTCGGCGACACGATTCTCGTGTTTGCTGGGGTGGCACTGCTGGGAGCTTTGTTAACCGGCCTGACGCTGCCGGAAACGGCGCCAAACCGCATAGTCGCCGATTCGCAAGCTGTCGGTATTGATTAACCTGCGGGCGCGGTGCGGCGATGGCAATTCCCGGTCTGCAGGCTCCTCTTCAAGCGTCTGACTGGCTTGCCAACCCCCGTGGAAAGAGCTGAGGAAGGGCCTGGGCGTTACGGACGGATTGGCATCATTCCCAAGGCCCACTGAGCGGCGCGAAAACCAGTTGTTTCAATGACATATCGCGTGCCGCTGAGGTCATATGTGGCGATGGAGGGGGCGTCCGATCCAATCGCGAAGGTGGCGCGGCCGTGAGTCCCCGGCAGATGCCGGCCGCGAAGCGATTGCGCGATCTGCCGGGCACTCGACACCACGCTCTGTGAAGATATGCCGATGCCGTAGAGATTCATGGTCCATCCATCTTCGTGCCAGGAGATTAGCATCTGTTCCTGAAGTTCGGAGCTTGGAGGAGAGGCCGCGGGATAGCTCCGCGCTGTAATCCCCGGCGCCAAGGACAAGGGTCCGTATTGGGCCGCAGACGGCTTCGGGCGTAATGGCAAATATCGGGATTGAAACGACGACGACCATGGAAGGCCTCTCACGGTGTAGATGTACTCGGCGTTCCCAAAGCCGATTTTAGGTGAGTTGGCCGGGAGCGCCGGTCCGCCGCCCAGGGAAAGCCGATAACCGCCGCCCTTCAGACTGTACAAGACATCGATCGAGGTGTGGTTGAACAAGGGCCCCAAACGAGGGAGATAGACTGGGACTTGGGCAGATTGGGCCAATAAACGTCCCACCGTCGATACCACCATGGAATAGCTCGGATACGCCTTCGGCAGTGCTGAGGCTGTCAACTTGTGCGGGGCGGGCGCCCCGGAAGCGTTGTTCTTCGAAGCGTTTCCCGCCGCGTCGCTGTGGACTGCTGACAAAAAGCCGCAACCAGACAGCAGCGACGCTCCTAGCAGCAACATGACCAATTCTCGAGGGTGTCGCACCAGTCTGTCTCCTTCTCATTTAAAGGTTCCTGTCATGATTAACGCTGTTATTCCTGCGGCGGTTACGAGGCTATGTGACTGCCTTTTCGCCGCCCCAGTCCACGACACTCGTGCGCGGAGTAGACTTCGAATGGTGCGATGGCGGAGATCGGGGGATAATGGTTTCGACGATTAGAGACAGGGAGGCACAGGAATGCAATCGATGAAGGCGATCGAAATTCCGGCACGGGGCGGTGGGCTGCGGTTGGTCGACCGACCCGTGCCTCAGCCCGGATCCGGCGAAGTGCGCATCAAGGTCGAGGCGTGCGGCATCTGCCACGGTGAGGTGATGGCCATGGAGGGCCACCACCCGCGCATCCAATATCCCCGAGTGCCAGGCCACGAGATTGTCGGGATTCTTGACGAGGTCGGTGGCGCAGTGTCGGGTTGGCCGGTTGGGACGCGGGTCGGTGTGGGGTGGAGCGGCGGTCGCGGCGAAGTGACGGGACTCACTCGGGACGGTGGATATGCCGAATATACGTTGGCTTACCCCGAGGCGCTGGTCCGCATCCCCGACGCCCTCAGCCCAGTTGCAGCCGCTCCGCTGCTGTGTGCCGGCGTGACCACGTATACGGCGCTTAAGCACAGCCTGGCGGCTATGGGCGATACGGTGGCGATTCAGGGCATCGGAGGGCTGGGCCATCTGGCATTGCAATACGCCAGGCATGCCGGATTTTACACCATCGCCCTATCGAGGGGCCGCAGTAAAGAGGAGTTGGCGCTCAAACTAGGGGCTCACGAGTACGTCGATGGCCAAGCGGAGGATGCCGCAGGCAAACTGCAGGCCCGTGGCGGCGCACGAGTCATTCTCGCCACGGCCCCTACCGGCCGCTCCCTCTCTGACTTGATCCATGCCTTGTCTCCCGAAGGAGAAATGGTTGTCGTATCCGGCGGCGGGGAGCCCATGACCATTTCCCCAGCTCAACTGCTGAACGGTCGGCGAACCGTGCGAGGCTGGACGGCACGTGGTGCGAGCGACGTGCAAGAAGCGCTTCAATACAGCGTCCAAGCTGGAATTCGGCCCATGGTTGAAGTATTTCCTCTGGAGCAAGCGCCGCAGGCCTTTGAGCACATGATGCAGTCTGAAGTGCACTTTCGCGCTGTGCTGACAATGGCCTAAAGTCAGAGAGCGGGCGTCGCCAGCACCGATAGGGGGCGAGGGGCATTGCCGCGATGATTCGCCCCTTCGGGCATGTTCTCAACGAATCAGAGCACTCGGACCGGAACTGTCTCAAAGCCGCGCAGGACGAGCAATGAGCGTCGAGTCGGCGTACCTGCCAGCGCCAGCGTCGGAAAACGCCGTGTCATTTCTTCAAACGCGATACGGGCCTCGAGGCGCGCTAGGGCAGCACCCAGGCAGTGGTGCATCCCGAGGGAGAAGGCCAAGTGCCGTGAGGCATCGGGCCGATTAATTTGCAGGCGATCGGGCTGGTCGAACACCTTCGGATCGCGGTTGGCACCGCCGATGGCCACGATGACGGACGAGCCCTGCGTGATGACGGTACCGCCGATATCTACGTTCTCCGTCGCGATTCGTGACGTCATCTGGACTGGGCTGTCATAGCGAAGCAACTCCTCGACAGCCCCAGGGATGAGATTGCGATCCTCTCGCATCTCCTCCCATTGCGCCGGGTTTCTGACCAGGGCCACGGTGCCGTTTCCGATGAGATTCACGGTTGTCTCAAAGCCAGCGATAAGGAGGAGCAGCGCCGTACTGACGAGCTCGCCGGATGTGAGCCGGTCGCCTGCTTCTTCGGCCGCGATGAGCGCGGACAGGAGACTGTCATCCGGGTTTTGTCGACGTCGGTTCACCAGATCTTGAAGGTACGCAGTCAGGGCCAACTCGGACGCACGCGATTGGCTCTCCCCGCCTTCGGAGGACTGGGGGTCGAGCGTGGCGGCGACGTCGTGGCCCCACATCCGGAATTTCGCCTGGTCCTCAGCCGGAACGCCCAGCAGGTGACAAATCACCGCAATGGGAAGCGGAAAGGCCAGGGCATCGATGAGATCGAAACTGCTCGCGGCCTCCACAGAGGTGAGGAGCTGGTCGGTGCGTTCGCGGATCCAAGGTTCAAGATCGGCAATCGCCTTGGGGGTGAACGCTCGTGAGACGAGCCGTCGGATACGGGTATGGTCGGGCGGATCCATGGTGAGAAGATCGGCGTTCGGAAGATCTGCTCGTGGATCGCCGGCCGGGTAGTCCGGCGGACGGTATCCTTGTTGGTGCACGGGCGAGGAGCTAAACCGCGGGTCGCGCAGGATGGCCGCTGCTGTGGCGTGACTCGACGTGATCCACGGCCCGAGGGCACTACGGACGAGACCGCGCCGACGCACATCGGTGTACAGCGGGTACGGGTCAATCTTGGTCTGGGGACGGAGCAACCGGGCTACGGGATCCCCGCGCCATTGAAAATAACGCACTGCCGCGGGTTCGATGACGCGTCGCATCAGGTGATCTTTGACGCTCAACCGAACATTGCGGGGACTAGTTTCGGCGTCCATGCCTGCAGGGGC
>JAJZAN010000032.1 GCA_021799435.1 Bacillota bacterium
GAGCCATTTGGGCCTGGCGCGTCTCAGGCAGGTGGTGCTGGCCGGCGATTGGAAAGAACTCAAAGGGGCTCCCGGCGTTGGAGCCAAGATTGCCCAACGGGTGCAACTGGAATTGGCGGGACGCTGGGCCAAGGGCTCCGAGCCGGCCGCGGTGCTGTCGCCGCTTTCGGATTATGAGCCGACATCGGGCCCGGAAGATGACGTCATGACAGCCCTCATCTCGTTGGGATATCAACCCGGCGAGGCGCGCGAGGCGCTAAAGCTGGCCGTGGCGGAAGAGCCCGAAGTGCGCTTGCGCGAGGCGCTAAGGGCTCTTGACCGCGGGAGGAGGCGCTGATGGAGAACGACCGCATCGTGAGTCGGGGGTCTCTCCCCAATGAAGCGGACATGGGGCTGCGGCCCCAACGTCTGACGGATTACATCGGGCAGGAGACTATTAAAGAGAGGTTGTCCATTTTTATCGAGGCCTCGCAGCAACGCCAAGAGGCATTGGATCATGTGCTCCTCTATGGGCCGCCCGGTTTGGGGAAAACCACCTTGGCGCATATCATTGCCAACGAGCTGGGGGTCAACATTCGCTTTACATCGGGTCCGGCGATTGAGCGGGCTGGCGATTTAGCCTCGGTACTAACAAATCTGGAGCCGGGCGACGTATTGTTTATTGATGAGATTCACCGTTTGGCACGGACAGTCGAAGAGGTGCTGTATCCGGCTATGGAGGATTTTCATCTGGACATTATGCTGGGCAAAGGTCCCAGCGCCCGGTCGGTACGTCTGGATTTACCGCGGTTTACCCTCATTGGGGCGACCACGCGCGCTGGCATGTTAACTGCGCCGCTCCGAGATCGGTTTGGCGTCATTGTTCACCTCGACTTTTATGACGCCGAAGATTTGGCTGAAATCGTAGTGCGATCGGCCAAGGTACTGGGTGTTCCGTTGGACCGCGAGGCGGGCTATGAGATAGCGCGCCGCAGCCGCGGAACACCGCGGATTGCCAATCGGCTGCTTCGGCGATTGAGGGACTATGTCGAGGTTAAGGGCCATGGCGAAATCACCTTGGAGATGGCGCAGGAAGGTTTGAAGCTGCTGGAAGTGGATCCCCACGGATTGGATATGGTGGATCACCGTCTTTTGGAGGCTTTGTATTTTCGTTATCAAGGCGGGCCGGTGGGGTTGGAAACTTTGGCGGCGGCCATTGGTGAGGAAAGTGGAACCATTGAGGATGTGTATGAACCCTACTTGCTTCAGCAGGGGTACATTCAACGCACACCGCGAGGTCGGATGTTGACACTTCTGGCCTGCGAGCGGATGAATTGGACTCCTTTAACTGATGCAGCACAGAAAAATTTGTTCGATTAAGCAATCCGGTACTGAAACTGACAGTATCGCGCGAAGTGTATAGAAGCGGGGTGAGGAGCCTGGGGTTGCGCATAGGACGGCGGCGCAAAGTTGAACCGTCTGAATTGCTAAATCGCGCCCGGCAAGGGGACGTCGACGCGCGCAATCAACTCATCCAGGATTACACCCCCTTTGTGCTCAAGGTGGCCAGTCAAAAGGCGGGCAGGTTTTTGCGCCCCGGCGTCGACGAGGAAATCAGCGTGGCGCTGTTGGCGTTCAACGAAGCCATTGATGCCTATGACGGCAAGCGGGGAAGTTTTCTGTCATTTAGTCAGACGGTTATTCAACGGCGCATGGTGGACTACTTTCGGCGTGGGGGTCGGCACTTGCAGGAAGTGCCGCTAAGCGAGTTCGAGTCGGAAGATCCGCTCGAAGTAGAGTCGACGCCACTAGACCGGGCTTCTGAATCAGCATGGCAGCTGCGTCAGGAGCAGGAGCAGCGACGGTTGGAGATCGAGGAGTATGGCCAATTGCTGAACCGTTACGGGCTTAGCTTGAGTCACTTGCCGGAGATTGCGCCGAAGCATCGCGATTCGCGCAGCCGGGCCATCCAGTTGGCCCGTTGGGTCATCCAGCATCCGGAGCATCGAGCCGCCCTTGTGGCCCGCGGGGAACTGCCGATTAAGGGACTGGCGGAGATGTTCGGGGTGAGCCGCAAGCTGGTGGAACGCAATCGACGCTACATCGTCGCTGTTTGTGTGCTGTTGGCAAACGATTTACCTCATTTGCAAGCCTATTTGGAGGAGTCATGAGAAAGGTGTCGGACAAGGGACAAACCGGCGTTGTGATGTTGGTGAAAAATAAGCACGCCGTGGTCATGATGCCGGGCGGCGAATTTCGTCGCCTGGCTCATGGTGGTGAGCCCTTAGAGATTGGTCAGTCTGTCTGGGTTCCAGATCCTGTTCAAAGCCGCGCCTTCGCCATGGGACTAGCCCCGGTGGCCGCCGCTGCTCTCGTTCTGGTGTGGCTTAGTCCCTGGCACTCCCAGCCGGCGCTCGCGGCGGTGGTGAGCGTGGACATCAACCCCAGCATCAACCTGAACGTCAATGCCACTGGCCGAGTGTTGTCCGCTCAGGGCATGGATGCTGCCGGGCGAGAACTTTTGTCCGGTGAGAACATTCGCGGCAAGACAATCGCGGCAGCGGTCGAGCTTCTCGTGGGGCGGGCAGCTCACGACGGCTATTTCCGGAATCAATCGGCACCAACCGTTCTCTTGGGGGCGGTGTTCGTCGAGAAGCCGTTGAGTTGGTTTCCTGCCGTTTCGCGGCAGACGGCCGCGGTACTGAAAACCGATCATGTGAAGGCCCAGGTGGTTGCTGTGAGCGGCGTCAGCGCTCCCTTGGTCAAGGAGATGCAGAAGCCCCACGTCTCGGTAGGGCGCTATCTGGTGTGGAAAGCCTCTCAGCGCCAGAAGCATTCGGCCTGGTCCATTGCGAAGGCTAATCGGCTGCCCGTCAATCAACTGGTCAAGCCCGTTTTGGGCTCCCAGAAACCGTCACCCAGCACACAGCCAAACGCGAATTCCGGCCAATCATCCGTGGACCATCGCCACGTGGTGCACCATGAACGCGTCACGCACCATTCGCACCATCCCAATCCCCATGAGGGAGGGTGGCCCAACCTGCCTGTGACTCGGCCATCGATTACCGTTCAGAATCCCGGCGAGACGGGAGATGGGCACGGCCACGGTCATGCGCACGCGCATCCGTCGATCAGCGTCAGTATTCCTGGCATACCGTCCGGGTTCCCCGGGCAGGGAGACGGCCACCATGGCCATTCGCGTCCGGTCGCCAGTTCGTCCGAGCCCACGGTATCGATTAGCATTCCGGAGCGCTCGTTCCCTGGAGGTCAAGATCAGCAGGGTCAGGGCCATGACCATCACGGCCATCATGGCTATGGTCAAGAGCCGCCGCCCAGTTCTTCGGAACCGATTCCATCGATTAGCATCCCGGCGCCTTCGCTCCCTGGAGGTCAAGATCAGCAGGGATCACACCATCAGCATCACGGCCATCATGGTTATGGTGGGCAACCGACGCCTAGTTCTTCGGAGCCGATTCCATCGACTAGCATCCCGGGGCCCTCGTTCCCTGGAGGTCAAGACCAGCAGGGCCAACACCACGGCCATCATGGCCATGATCAAGGGCAGCCGCCGCCCCGTTCGTCCGAGCCCACGGTATCGATTAGCATTCCGGGGCCCTCAATCCCTGGGGGTCAAGACCAGCAGGGCCAGGGCCATGACCATCACGGCCACCATAGCCACCATGGGCGCCATCATTCGCACTAAGGCGGAATCGGAGCGCCCAGAATCCGTGAGACCGCCGGTGCGCATGGCGGTTGGACGCGGAGGGCAATCTATACCGCCGCGTTTTGGGAGGTGCGCTGTCGCTGTTGCTCCCCGAAGTACGAAGCGGGCTCAGGGGGAATAATGGTCAGCAGGACTTTCGGCCCTGAGAGGCGAACCTCAGTCCAGACATTTCCAAGGGGGCGGTACAGTGCACAGCGGTGCCAGTATCTACTATGTGATTTTCGTTTTGCTGATTGCCATGACGGGTTGGATGATTTGGCAGCAGTCTCGCCAGCAGAAGAACCGCCGTCAACTGCAGTCCTCCATTGCTGTGGGCGAGAAGGTGGTCACGGTGGGGGGATTGGTGGGGACGGTCAGTGAGGTGCGTGAGGGGGAAATCGCTTTGACCGTGGCTGACGGGGTAACGGTTACTTTTTTGAAGTCGGCTGTGGGCGGCAAGTATCAGGGCGGTGCAAAACCGACGACGGCTCGATAGGTTTGGCGCAGGTGTCGATCTCATCCGCCCAATGGCGCGGATGAGATTTTTTTGACTCTTAGCCGGGTTGCACAAAGTGTTTCCTCACGCTCTCACGGTATTTCAGCGAAATTTGCAGTTTGTCGGTATCCATCTGGTATCGGCCACCGTGGAGCGGACGACCCTGTGCTATAATACCGACGAAACCTATGGTTAGACAACGTGAAGGAGGCGTTACCGGTGGCGGATACGTCACTGAACCCCTTTGTGCGGGCCCAGCAAAGCTTCAAAGAAGCTGTGGAGACATTGGGGTTGGAACCCGGAGTCTATGAAATATTAAAGCAGCCCATGCGTACCTTCGAAGTGGCCGTTCCATTTGTTCGTGACGATGGCACCCTCCAAGTCTTTACCGGGTATCGAGTTCAGCATAACGATGCCTTGGGACCGACCAAAGGAGGGCTTCGTTTTCATCCGGACGTTAACGTCGATGAAGTGAAAGCCTTGGCCATGTGGATGAGCGTCAAGTGTGCGCTGCTGGGGCTTCCCTATGGCGGCGGCAAGGGCGGCATCGCCTGCGACGTGGATCAGTTGTCAGAGAGAGAAATTGAGCAGCTCAGCCGGGAATACATACGGGCCGTGAGTTCAGTCATTGGCCCGGACAAAGATATTCCCGCCCCGGATGTCTCCACAAACCCGCAGATTATGGCCTGGATGGTTGATGAGTACTCCCGCATTCGTGGAGAAAACACATTTGGACTTATTACCGGCAAGCCTTTGGTGATCGGTGGTTCGAAAGGCCGAGTGGAAGCCACCGGACGCGGTTTGGTGTTTGCGACCCGGCAACTGGCCACCGAAATGGGCATAGACTTCACCAAGGCTCGCATTGCCGTGCAGGGGTTCGGCAACGTGGGTTCCGTCGCGGCGACGATTTCATACCGTCTCGGGGCCAGCATTGTGGCCGTATCGGACAAGGACGGAGGCTTGTACAACCCCTCCGGGATTGACTTGGACGATCTGCTGGAATACAAGCGCATCAACCGCAATTTGGTGGGCTACCCGAAAGCGGAACCCATTTCCAACAAGGACTTATTGGAACTGCCGGTGGATATCTTGTTCCCCGCAGCCTTGGAGAACCAAATTACCGCTGACAACGCAGCCAACATCCAAGCCCGGATTGTGGGTGAAGGCGCGAATGGTCCGACGACCCCGGAAGCTGACGCCATCCTCTTTGACAAAGGCGTCATGGTGGTACCAGACGTGCTGGGCAATGCCGGCGGTGTGACGGTGTCATACTTTGAGTGGGTGCAGAACCAAAGTCGGTTTTACTGGTCGGAAGATGAAGTCAACCAGCGGCTCGAGGACTATATGTCCCGGGCCATGGCAGAAATGCACAGCATGCACGAGCGCTTCGGCGTGACCTTAAGAAAGGCAGCCTATCTGGTGGCAACCGACCGCCTGGCACAGGCTATGCGGGTGCGCGGCTGGCTGAAGTAAGGGAGGTCTCTTTCAGAGTGGACGACCATCGTTCGTTGGAAGATGCCTACCAGGCTTGGAAGGAGACCGTGCTGGCGCCATATCAGGCGAAAGCCGGCGAGAGGCAGGAAGCCTTCGCCACGGTCTCGGAAATTCCCGTCGAGCGGCTTTACACGCCGCTCGACGGGCCTGGCAGGGACTATCTCGAAAAGCTTGGATTCCCTGGGGAGTATCCCTTCACGCGAGGAGTCTATCCCACCATGTATCGGGGGCGCTTCTGGACCATGCGGCAATATGCCGGATTCGGTACCGCTGAAGAGTCCAATTCGCGGTACCGATACCTGTTGGAGCAGGGGCAGACGGGGCTGTCCGTCGCCTTCGACCTGCCCACGCAGATGGGATATAATTCCGATGCGCCTGAAGCGGATGGCGAAGTGGGCAAGGTAGGCGTTGCCATTGACACCCTGAAGGACATGGAGATTCTGCTCGACCAGATTCCCTTGGACCGGGTGTCCGTGTCGATGACGATCAATGCGCCGGCGGCTATCCTGCTGCTCATGGTGGCAGCTGTGGCAAAAAAGCAGGGTGTGGATCTGAAGCGTTTGACAGGCACTATTCAGAATGACGTGCTGAAAGAGTATGCAGCGCGTGGAACATATATTTTTCCGCCCAAGCCGTCCATGCGGATCATCACGGATATTTTTCGCTGGTGCTCGGAGAATCTGCCTCGCTGGAATACCATTAGCATCTCCGGGTATCACATCCGGGAAGCAGGCTCGACCGCCGCGCAGGAGATCGCCTTTACATTGGCGAACGGGATGGCCTATGTGGAGTCGGCCCTCAAGGCTGGGCTGGTGGTTGACAAATTTGCCCCGCGCCTGTCCTTCTTTTTCAATGCGCATATGGACTTTTTCGAAGAGGTGGCTAAGTATCGCGCCGCCCGACGGTTGTGGTCCGATATCATGAAGACGCGTTTTCAAGCCAAAGACCCCAAGTCTTGGCAACTGCGCTTTCACACCCAAACGGCCGGATCGACTTTGACCGCTCAGCAGCCCGAAACTAATGTGGTCCGTGTCACACTGCAGGCCCTGTCGGCGGTTTTGGGAGGGACGCAGTCGCTGCATACCAACGCGCAGGATGAAGCACTAGCCCTGCCTACCGAGGAGTCGGCCCGTTTGGCGCTCCGCACGCAACAAGTGATTGCCTATGAGAGTGGGGTTTCCAGTACCGTCGATCCCTTAGGCGGCAGTTACTACCTGGAGGCGTTGACGGATCAACTGGAGGCGGCGGCGCGCCGCTACCTGGACAAGATTGATGATTTGGGAGGCGCGGTGGCGGCCATCGAGACCGGCTATATCCAGCGGGAAATACAGGATTCAGCCTATGCTTTCCAGAAGAAAGTGGAATCGGGCCAGCAAATCATTGTTGGCGTCAATCGCTTTCGCATGGACGAACCGCCCCGGGACAATATCCTGAAGATTGATGCCGCGCTTCAGGCGCGACAAATTGCTAAACTGAACCAAGTGCGGACGGGGCGAGACGCGTTGAGAGTGGAGCAGGCTCTCAAGCGGCTTGATGCGGCCTGTCAGGATCCGGAGGGCCATCTGATGGAGCCGCTGTTGGAGGCTGTAGAGGCCTACGCCAGTTTGGGCGAGATGGTGAGCGTCATGACGCGGCACTTTGGCCGCTACCGGGCCCCGGCCTTTATTTGATCCCACTTGAGGAGGCTTGTTGTGAAATTAGACCATATCGGCGTCGCCGTGGCAGATTTGGAGAAGAGCATTCAGGCCTACCAGGCCCTTGGCTTAGACGTGGCCCATCGTGAACATGTAGCTAAGGATCGGGTGGAGGTAGCGTTTGTCCCCTTTGCCGGAGGGCGTTTCGAACTGCTCCATCCCGACCAGGAAGAGTCCCCGGTGGGGCGCTTCCTCGCCAAGCGAGGCGAGGGTATTCACCACGTCGCACTGACCGTCGATGATATCGCGGGTGAAGTGGAACGGCTGAAGGCATCCGGGGTTCGGATGATTGATCAAGAGCCCCGCAGCGGTGCCGAGGGTACCTTAGTGGCCTTTATTCATCCCGCCGCAATGGGCGGGGTGCTGGTCGAATTGGTTGAGCGGCCTCTGGGGGAACCAGATCATGAGTGATCGGCGCGAGGAACTCCAAAAACGGCGAGAGCATATCGAAGCGATGGGCGGGGCAAAGCGCATCCAGCGCCAACATGAAATGGGCAAGTGGACGGCCCGAGAGCGCATCCAGTACTTGCTGGATGCCAATACCTTCGAAGAAATTGGGGCGCATGTCACCCATCGGGGTACCCGTTTCGGCATGGCTGGAGCGGACGCCCCGGCCGACGGGGTTGTTACGGGATTCGGACGCATTCATGGGCGGCCTGTGTACGTGTTTGCCCAGGACTTTACCGTTCTTGGCGGGTCCCTTGGTGAAATGCATGCCGCCAAAATTCAACGCGTACAGGACCTGGCTTTGAAGTCGGGAGTTCCCATCATTGGCTTAAACGACTCCGGCGGCGCCCGGATTCAAGAAGGGGTGGACGCCCTCAACGGCTACGGTGAAATCTTTAAGCGCAACACCTGGGCCTCGGGGGTCATTCCTCAAATCACGGTCATCATGGGACCGTCTGCCGGTGGCGCCGTCTACTCTCCGGCGCTCACAGACGTTATCATTATGGTGCGACACACCGGCCAAATGTTTATCACCGGGCCCCAAGTCATTCAGGCGGTGACCGGGGAGACGGTGAGCGCGGAAGCCTTGGGCGGCGCCGATACCCATCTCAAGCGATCGGGCGTGGCGCATTTGGCTGCCAACACTGACGCCGAGGCTTTGGATATGGTGAAGCAGGTGCTGAGTTATCTGCCGCAAAACTGGCTCGAAGAACCGCCCGTCCTCGATTCGGAGGACCCTCTGGACCGGGCCGATGCCTCCTTGGCGGCCGTTATCCCCGAGGATCCCAACAAGCCCTATGATGTGATTGGGATTGTGAGGGGCCTCCTCGACCATCAGGATTTCTTTGAACTGCAGAAGGGCTTTGCCGACAACCTGGTGGTGGGATTAGGCCGCATCGGGGGGCGTTCGGTCGGCATTGTAGCCAATCAGCCCCGCGTGTTGGCAGGCACCTTGGATATTAACGCCTCCGACAAGCTGGGCCGGTTCGTCCGCTTGTGCGACGCCTTCAACATTCCGGTTGTCACGTTAGTGGACACGCCTGGTTATCTGCCTGGGACCGGGCAGGAATACGGGGGCATCATTCGTCATGGCGCTAAAGTGCTGTATGCTTATGCGGAGGCAACGGTGCCAAAAGTGACCTTAATATTGCGTAAGGCTTACGGGGGCGCTTATTTGGCCATGTGCAGCCGGTCGCTGGGGGCGGATCTGGTCTTGGCTTGGCCCACGGCAGAAATCGCCGTGATGGGGCCTGACGGAGCAGCCAACATCATTTTCCGGCGGGAAATCGAGGCCAGCGAGACCCCTGCGGAGACCCGGACCGCCAAGGCTGAAGAGTATCGTCAGGAATTTGCCAATCCTTACGTGGCAGCCGGCCACGGGTACATTGACGCCGTCATCGACCCCGCCGAAACCCGGGCGCGGCTGGCCCGCGCATTAATGGTGCTGTACAACAAGCACGATGATCGGCCCAAGAAGCATCACGGCAATATGCCGGTTTAGGAGGGGCGCCGATGGATGAATTGACAGAGGAAGAACTGGCAGCCGTAGCGGCCGTGCTGCTCATGATGGACGAGGGCGGGACCATGGAAATGGCTGGTCTCAAGGTCCGGGAAGTGTGGCCTAAGCCATCGCCGTGGCGGTGGGCACCCATGGCCCAGTACCGCTAAATTCAGCCACTTGAGGGAGGAGACTCATTGCCAACGGTTCGGCGATTTCGCATAACCATCAACGGGAAAGTCTTTGAAGTAGAGGCCCAGGAATTGGGCCAAGAGGTGCAACAGCAAGCTCCGGCAACGCCTGCCGTCCCAACGCCGCCGCTTGCGCCAGCGCGGCCCGCGACGGCGTCGGCTCCCGCATCAGCACAGCCCAAGGCTCAAGCCACCGGAGGGGCGGGGACCCGCATTGAAGCGCCGTTGCCCGGTCTCGTCTTGGACGTCAAGGTGAAAGAGGGAGACCCGGTGTCTTCAGGCCAGGTGCTGGTCATTTTGGAAGCGATGAAGATGGAGAATGAGATTGTCGCGCCGGAAGACGGTACCGTGGGCCAAATTGCTGTGGGTAAGGGCGACAGTGTGTCCTCGGGCGATGTGCTGGTGGTGCTGCACTAGATGTCCCAAGAGCCGCAGCGGATCCTGGTGGTGGCGCCGCATCCTGATGATGAGGCGCTGGGAGCGGGCGGCATAATGGCGAAGGCCCATGACTTAGGACACGAAGTCTCAGTCGTGTTGCTGACATGCGGGGACGGATTCGTTCAGGATGCGGCCCGTTATTATCTCTCGTTGGAAGTCACGGCTGACGAATACCTGCATATGGGGTATGAACGCCAAATGGAAACGCAGCGGGCCTTGGCTGAGGTGGGGGTGTCCAAGGAGCGCATTTATTTCCTAGGATTCCCGGATGGTGGGCTGGATTCGCTGTGGGTCACCCATTGGTCGGGTGAACCCTGGCGAAGCACCACCACGGCCAAGAGTGCGGTACCGTATCTGACCGCGTATCGCCCCGAGGTTCCCTATTTGGGGGCGGAACTGGTTTCGCTGCTGATGGGGATCTACGCAGCCGTCCGCCCTACCCAACTCATTCTGCCGAGCGCATTCGACACACACCCGGACCACTGGGCGACGAATGCTTTCGGCACTTTGGCCTGGGCTGAAATGGCCTATCGTGATCCAGCCTTCAGGCTGGTGCCGCGATGGGGCTATTTGGTCCACTGGCCGGCTTGGCCGCTGCCGTTGGCTTATCGTCCAACCATGCCGCAGGAGGCGCCCGAGCGTTTGGTCAACTTAGGCCAGGAGCCCTGGCATGCCGAATCGCTGAGCCCGGAACAGGTGGAGCAAAAACGGCTGGCACTCATGCAGTATGAGAGCCAGGTGGAGCTTATCAAGCCATACATGCTGGCCTTTTCCCGCCGCACCGAGATGTTTGGCGTGGAGAGCGAGTGGCGCGGTCAGAAGGGGGCGGGCGCTCTAGAGGTGACCAACCCGTCGGTGGATTGGCTCAGCCGATCGGTGGGAAAGAGCAACCCAATTGAGACGGTCACGTGGGGGCGACACGGCGATCGCGACTGGGCTCGGCTCACCGTGGCCCGGCGCTGGGGGTCCGACTGGTCGCTGGAAGTGAGTCTGCACCCTGTGGACGGTCGCCATCGCCAATACCATTGGCTGGTGCAGGGACAGCACCCGATTCCTGCAGAAATATCTGTCCGGGCTGAAGGACGGAACGTGGAGATGAATTGGCCGGCGGAGTGGATCGGAACCACGGCCTGGGTCATGGCTGGGTTACAAGTTCGCGTGCGGGGCCGCGTCGAAGGCAAGATTCCGTTTCGCATGATTCCATGGGGGGATTTAATGTGAAGGTCTGGATTTCGATTGACATGGAGGGTATCAGCGGCATCGTGGACCGGGACCAGCTGCTTCCCAATGGAAGCCGCTATCCGCGTGCCCGGGAATCGATGATGGGGGACTTGATGGCAGTGCTGTCAGCCTTGCAGGACGAACCGGACGTGGAGACAGTGCTGATTAATGATTCGCATGACGGGATGTTGAACATTTTGCCGGAGCCCCTTCCTGCGGGGGTGCATCTCATCTCGGGCGGCGCTAAGCAGTGGTCCATGAATCAGGGTGCCAAAGGCGCCGATGTGGCCTTTTATGTGGGGTACCATGCGCGGGCCGGCACTCCGGCGGCCATCATGGACCACACGTACTCCGGCGAGATTGTCCGGGTGGTTATCAATGGTGTGGAGGTGGGCGAGACCGGCATCAATGCAGCTTTGGCAGGGAGCTGGGGTGTGCCCATAGCGTTGGTGACGGGGGATGATAAAGTGGCCCAGGAAGCATCTGCCCTGTTGCCTGAGATCGAGACTGCGATTGTGAAGTATGGCATTAGCCGGCGCTCGGCTGAACTGTTGTCGCGGAGCGAGGTAGACTCCCGTCTTAAAGAGGCGGTTAGGAAGGCACTTGGGCGGTTCCGCCAGGGAGCGCTGAAACCGTGGGGGGTCAAAACGCCGGTCGACATTCAGGTCACTGTGGCGACGCCTGGCATGGCCGACCGGGCCATGTACGTACCGGGGGCGGTGCGCGTCGATGGCCGCACCGTCTCCTTTATACAGCCCAATATGGAAGAGGCGTTTCGGGCCTTCTACTCCGTGATGGCGTTGGTCGGAGAGCCGCTCTATTAGAGGCGTGCGGCTCTAAGCAGTCAGTATGATACAATGGCGTCATGGACACGATCGGGAGCCCGCGGCTCGACAGCAAGCGCTTCTGGACCGACAACGCGGCATTGGGGCTGGCGACTATTGTCGCCGGCCTTTTCAATTCAGCCTATTCGGTTCTCTTGGCACACGCGCTGGGTCCTCGATCTTATGGATGGATTGGGGCCCTCAACAATCTGGTTAGTTTATTTTTGTTGCCGCTGCCCATCATTGGCTTGGGAGCCATCCGACTAGGCAAACAAGAGCGCCAAGGGTGGCTGGCAGCCGCCACGCTGGCCATGGGACTGGTGGTATTCGGCATCGCCACGGCGTTCAGCGGCCAGATGTCGCGCGCATTTGCGGTTCCCCAAGACCTCATCATCCTATTTGCCGCCGGCACCATTCTCAATTTCACCTATGCGCTCTATGTCGGATTTCTGAAACGGGCGCGGCGCTATGGGATGGTGGGCTTCCTGCTGGTGATGGGAAGCTTTCTGGCGGTGGTGGCGGTGGCGGGCTCGGTCACATTCGGACGCGGTGCGCCCATCGCCTGGCTGGGTATCTTGCAGCTCAGCGCCGTTGCGCTGATGTTCGTGTTGGTTCTGTGGGCCTCCCGCTCCCTGCCCCTCATTCCGCCAACTCGTCTTGAGCCGGCCGTGGTGGCAACCACATTGGGCGTCGGGACGCTGCAGGCCATCTGGGGGATTACCGACGTGTTATTTGCCAAGGCGCGCCTTTCGGCGTTGGACGCCGGATTCTATACCGGGCTTTCGACGATTGGCCAAGCATTGCCATTTTTGGTGTCGAGTTTGGCCACGGTCATGCTGACCGCCATTCTTGACGCGCCGGAGCGCCGCCGATACTATCTGGGTCGGACCATGGCAGCCAGCGTCGGTACGGCGGCGGTCTTTATGGCGATCTTGCTGGCCTTTCCCACCGAGGTCGTGCGGTTGGCACTAGGAGAGGCCTTTGTTCCTATGAGCCAATATGTGCAGACCTACACGCTGGCGATGACGGCGCTCGCTCTGATATTGGTGCTGACGACCTATGGGGTTGCGGTTGGGGCATATCTCCCCATGGTGGGGGCTGCGATCGGCACCGGAGCTTGGGTATACCTCCTGGCGGGATCCCATAGCATGGCCATGCTGGTCAACCGTACGGCCGCCGCTATGGGCGGGACACTGGGATTGGTGGTGTTGGTGTTTCTCTTCAACCGGAAAAAAGGCCGGCCCCCCGAAGAGGACCGGCAACCGATCTAATCGGCTTGTTACTTGGTGTAGTACCAGTAGTTCGGGAAGATCTGGTCGGTAACAGGGTTGAAGGTCTTCGCGGTTCCGTGCAAGTTGGCGATGTGCTCGTTGATGTCTCCGCCGCCGGCATAACCTTCTGCAGGCTGGGGCAGGAACAGCACGGCCAACTGCTGCGCCGTGAACTTCTCGTACGCGTACAACGCCTTGGTGGCCTGGGCCGGCGTGGCCGGTTCGGTCGACTTCTGAATCAAGGCGTCTTCCGTCTTGTTGGAGTAGCCTTGGAAGTTGGAGGCCGCACCCGTGTTGAAGAGACCATCACCCGACGGGTAGTAGTCAGGCTGATAGGTCCAGCCGCCGCCCCAGTCGGCCATGTTCCACTTGGTGGGGTTGGTCCCAATTTGGTCCGCCGAGGAGATGATGTTGTCGAAGGGCTGGCGCACGATATTGACCTTGATGCCTTCCTTCTTCCAGTCGGCCTGCAGAAGCTGCTGCAAGTCGTTCTGGGCTTGGTCGCCGGATACGGCCAAGAAGGTGAACTGCAACTTCACGCCGTTCTTCGTCATCACGCCGCCCACGTCTTTCCAGCCGTGCTTCTCCAGAAGCTTCTTGCCGGCTGCCGGGTTGTACGGGTACAGCGGCTTGGCCACGGCGGGGTCGGAGTATGGGGTGTTCGGCTTGGAGGCCACGGGACCGCCTTCGTAGGTGGCTAAACCGTGGAAGATGCCGTTGACAATGGTCTTCTGATCGATACCCATCTGCAGGGCCTGCCGGACGTACAGCTGGTTGAATACCGGGCCCAATCCGTGCGGAGCCTTGGGGTTCATGTTGATGATAATATAGTTGAAGCCCAGCAGGTAGGTCGGGCTCAGCACATCGTTGCTGAGTAGATTCCGCGCGCCGTAGTTGGCCATGGGCAAGTATCCCAAGCTAATTGTGCCGTTCTTCAAAGCAGCGAATTCCGACGCGTCCGAGGTCTCGTACTGGAAAATGACCTTGTTCAAGATGGACTTGTGTCCGCTGTAGTTTTTGTTAGGCACAAACACCCATTGGTTGTTGGCCTGGGCCGACTGGATGTGATAGGCGCCGTCGACGACGTCATACACCTTGTTCATGGGCGAGTTGGCGACGCTGTTGATGAACTTCATTTCCTTCGTCATGTTGGTGGGGTATTTGTCCCACACCGACTTGGGAACGGGCCACAACTGAGCCAACCCGTTGTGGACGAACCAGTTGGAGTTGGTGGGCTGCGAGAGCTTTACGACCACCTTGTTGTTGCCTACCGCGGTGACGCTCTTCCAAATGTTCGGCACGCCGCCGATGCCGGCGCCGCCGTACACCCAGACAGCATTGGGCTCACTGGCTGCTTTGGTGATATCCCACGTAAAGACAACGTCTTGGGCAGTAATGGGCTGGCCGTTGGACCACTTGTACTTGTTGCTCAAAGTTAAGGTGTATTCTGTGCCATTCTTGTTGGACGTGATGTTGGACACCAATGACCGCGAATAGTCCACCACGTCTTTCGCGTTGAACTGGATCATGGGCTTATACATCATGCCGTCAACCTGAGTGTTGAGGTCACTGAACGCGGACGCCGACAACATGGGGAAGAACCAGTTGGGCGACGACTGGGTCGACAAGGCAATAACCGCGGTCCCGCCGTGTTGAATCTTAGCAGCTGGGGTGGCCGCGGCGCTGGCCGTCGACGAGCCGCCGCATCCGGCCAAAAGGGCCGCCGAACCCAGCAAGGCTGCCGAGGTGACAGCTAACATGCGATATTTCATCGTTTTCCTCCTAAAATAGAATGCCTTTGACGACAAAAAGAATCCTCCGTGAACGAACGCACGGCCAAAGTTAATTCGACAGAAGTGTCAAAATTCCTCTTTTGTTTATGAAACAAACCGGTCATTTGCACAGTCGGCTCCTGATTTTTCCATCCTACGGTACCGGCTCCGACTTACAGGTCTATGCGTGTGGGGAGACGATAAGACCACCGTTTTCCACAAACTTCTAAACCCGCGGGGAGCTTGCCTGGAGAGAAACAGCTCCCGACTTTCGTAAAAGGGTTATTCGGACAACACGGGCGGAATGCGGCGCTTGGTGCCGTGCTCGTAGGCGTGCGCCAGGCGAATCAGTTTGGCTTCCTCAAAGGCTCCGGCCGTAAACGTCAGTCCCATGGGCTCCTTCTCCGGGCTGTAGCCTGCTGGAACGGTGATGGACGGGTAGCCGGCTTTGGCCGCGATACCCGCTCCAAAGTTGTTGCAAAAGATCAGAGCGTCCAAGCGCTCCTCTGCCATTACCCGATCGATGCCTCCGGCGGAGGCTAGTGCCAAATCTCGAGCCCGGGCTTCCAGATATTCCGGCTCTGTCAGCGTCCCGGACGTTTCTTCGGCGGCTAGCATGTGGGTCTGTCCGTATTTCAGACATTCCTCCGGATTTGCTTCGTTATAGGCAATGACGTCCGCCAGAGAGGTCACCGGAGAGCGGTCCCCAAGC
The DNA here is from genome assembly GCA_021799435.1 of Bacillota bacterium. Taxonomy (GTDB): domain Bacteria; phylum Bacillota; class Sulfobacillia; order Sulfobacillales; family Sulfobacillaceae; genus Sulfobacillus_B. Next base: position 15,741 of record JAJZAN010000032.1, read on the forward strand.
CAGTTTAAGTAGGCATTGAGGGAGGACTTAAACTCGTACACCAGAACGGTGAAGTCGTGGATGTCCTCTGCGGTTGGGATCTCGACATCGATGACAGCTGCACCGAGCCGCTTCAGGTCCCTAAGCGCCTCTTCCATGAACTCCTGCTGCCAGGGCTTAAGGTGTTTGAAGAATCCGCCCCGCGGCACGCCGATCCGGACTCCTTGCAACGCGTCGGGCGTGAGGCCCAAAGTGTAATCGACTGAGGAGCGGCCTTCCGCAGCACCGGTGGCGGGATCGCGCGGGTCGTAACCGGTCAGCGCCCCCAACACCAAGGCGGCATCGACAACGGTCCGCGCCATGGGACCGGCGGTGTCTTGGCTGTGGGAGATTGGAACAATGCCGAAGCGGCTAATTAACCCCACGGTGGGCTTAATACCGACCAGCGAGTGTTGACTGGACGGGCTTAAAATGGACCCCGAGGTTTCGGTGCCGATGGCAAAAGTGGCTAACCCGGCTGCAACAGAAGAACCCGAGCCCGAACTGGACCCGCCCGTGTCGTGCTGTCCTGGGCCGTAGGGATTGAGCACTTGTCCACCGCGGGAACTGTATCCGTTGGGCATATTGTCGGTCATGAAATTGGCCCACTCAGTCAGGTTGGCTTTACCCAAAATCACCGCGCCGGACTGGCGCAGGCGCTCGGCGACCCAGGAGTCTGCCGGCGCGTACACGTCTTTCATGGCCAGCGATCCGGCGCTGGTGTGCATTTTGTCGCCGGTGGCAATGTTGTCCTTGAGAATCACGGGGATGCCATGCAGCGGTCCTCGCGGCCCGCGCTGGGCCCGTTCCTGATCAAGGGCCGCGGCGATGTGATACGCGTCCGGGTTGATTTCTAAAACGCTGTTCAACCGGGGGCCGGAACGGTCGAAGCGGGCGATGCGCTCCAAGTACATCAGCACGAGCTCGGCGGCTGTGAGTCTTCCTTGATCGAACCAGTCTTGAATATCGGTGATGGTGGCGTTGGCTAAGTCCTTAAAGGACATGGTGGTCATAAAGTCGGATCCTCCATTCTCATGTGCGGCGTGTTAAGCCGCATGTGGGCATAGCGGAGAAAAGCTGTGGTCAAGGGTTCCTGACCGGCTCTCTCGGCGTGGTAGACCAAGTAAAAAGGGCGCACGATAGAAAGCCCCTTGACGGGCCACACGGAACTTCTGGTCAAGTCGCGGCGAAAGAGCACTTCCCGCGAAACAAATCCAGCTCCCAGTCCGGATTCCACCGCATCGACAACTCCCGAGGCGCTGTCGACTTCCAAGACAATGTGGTCCAAGGGCGGCCAGCCATTCTTCCCGGCGAGGGATTCCACCACCTTCTGGGTGCCTGATCCCCCAGTTCGAGCAATGAATGGCAGATGCCGGATTTGTTCCCAGGTGGCCGGCCGGGGCAGATGGTGGAAGGTGGAATGGCGAGGAACGAGGAGCACGACCTCGTCTTCGCCGATAACCAAGGACGTCAAGCTGGGATCCTGCGGAGGCGTTCCCATAAAGCCCAGATCCGCTTCGCCGCGGCGAATTCGTTCTTCCACGCCGCGGGAATTCAATTCGGTGAGGCGCAGCCGCACGCCCGGCTGGGCGGCTAAAAAGTCGGCCAACCAGCGCGTGACAAGCCGAGCCGCAGGACTGGAACTCGTAGCTACGGTCAAGGTGCCCAGAACCGAATGCGTCTCCTCAGCAGCCAGTCGGAGGGCTCGGTATTTTTTCAGCACCTCATCGGCAAAATCCAAGAATAGGAAGCCAAACGGTGTGAGCGTTAGGGGCAGACCGTCGCGTTCGACCAAAGGCGCTCCCAGTTCCTGCTCCATGGCTTTTAGGCGCCGACTGGCGGTCGGCTGGCTGATAGAGACAGCGCGGGCGGCTTCCGTAATGCTCTGGCGCTCGGCCAAGGCCCAAAAAAATGCCAGGTCTTCGAAGGTCATGAATAAAACACTTCCACATCGATGCGACATAGACTCGAACTGCAGGTCCTATTCAGATTTTACATGACGAATTGCACGTTGTATGTACCTTTCGTATCTTATCGGGGAGTGTCAGTGTCCATACTGTCCTCAGAAGGGGGTCGCAGTCGTGGCAAAACGGTTGACTCAAATGACCAGCAAGTCGGGGTGAGGCTGCAAACTAGGTCCGGCGGACCTTGATGCTATTCTTCTGCGGCTGCCCTCCTCGGGATTTAAGGACGAGCGCGTGTTGGTCGGCAACGAGACGCATGATGATGCCGGGGTTTTTCGGATTTCGGACGACATGGCGCTGGTGCAGACGGTGGACTTTTTCACCCCGGTGGTGGATGATCCGCGGCTGTTTGGCCGCATTGCAGCGGTCAATTCCTTGTCGGATATCTACGCCATGGGCGGGACACCGCTCACCGCGTTGAACCTGTTGGCGACTCCGGCGGACAGTTTGGCCCCGGACGTGGTCTCCGCCATGTTGGCTGGCGGTCAGGAAATGATGGATCGAGCCCGCGCTTCGATCATCGGGGGGCACTCCATTGACGATCCGGAACCTAAGATGGGTTACGCCGTCACCGGATTGGTCCATCCCAGCCACATTTGGAGGAATGACACGGCCAAACCGGGCGAGATCGTGTTTTTGACGAAGCCCATTGGAACGGGACTCATCATTAAGGCCATCAAGGACGGAACAGCCGACCGCCAGACGGCAGAGGCAGCTGAAACCATGATGGCAACGCTCAACGGGCCTGCTCAAGAGGCAATACGCGCGGCGGTGGGTGATCCTGGGGCGTGTACCGACGTGACAGGGTTTGGACTCTTAGGTCATTTGTGGGAGTTGGCAGCAGGTTCGGGTGTCCGAATACGGCTTGACAGCGAACGGGTACCGGTTTTGCCGGGTGCGAGGGAGTTAGCAGAACAGAAAGCCTTTCCCCGAGGGAGCCTCCGAAACTGGGAATTTGTCCAAGAGCATGTGGAATTGGACCGGGTACCGGGATTTCGGGAGTGGCTCTTGGCGGATGCGGTGACATCCGGCGGTCTCTTGTTTACGGCGCCGGAGGAGAGCCGTGAGGAGCTCCAATCGGCGTTTCAAGAACGGGGACTGAGCCTCTGGGAGATTGGGCTGGTCTCGCCGGGCGCGGCACGAGTGGATCTGAGGTAGTTCTAAACGTTCGAGGAGGATCGAAGATGCAGGTTCCGGCAACAAATACCCCTAACCGGACTCGGTGGGGCGTGCCCATCGCGATATTTATCGTGGTCGCGATTTTGGGCGTTTTTTATGCGAAATGGTATCCCTATTACTTCAAGGCGATCTCGGCTGCATCGACGCACGCCTTGGGCTCGTCGATTGTGACCGGCGGCACCAGCGCGCATGCGCCTGCGGTGGGATTTGAGGCCGCTTGGCAGTATACGGTGGCTTACTTTAAGGACATCTGGATCGCCCTCATCGTGGGTCTGTTGGTGGGGGCGGGCGTTCAGACGCTGCTGCCGGCCAGTTGGCTGTATCGGGTTCTGGGACGCATTAGCCCCAAGAGCCGCGCCTTGGCGATTGCCGTGGCCGTGCCATCGATGATGTGCACTTGCTGCAGTGCGCCGATTGCCGTGAGCATGAAGAAGAACCATTTGTCCACGGGTGCGACCTTGGCCTATTGGCTCGGCAATCCGATTCTGAACCCGGCCACCATTATCTTTATGGGATTCGTGCTGGGGTGGAAGTGGTCAATTCTTCGCATCGTGGTGGGGTTGGCCTTGGTCATCACCGCCTCATGGATCGGGGATCGCTGGATGCAGAAGAAGGAAGACGAGTCAGCAGCCATTCCGGATGTTGCGCCGCCGGAGGATGTGCCACCGACGGTGGGACGTTTTTTCTCGACGTTGGGACGGCTCGTGGTTGGACTGGTACCCGAGTACATTATCATTGTGGCGGTGTTGGGTGCGGTTCGGGCATGGCTGTTTCCCGCGATGAGCCCCGCGATGGGACACAGCTTGTGGATGCTGGTGGTGTTGGCGATATTCGGCACCTTGTTTGTCATCCCCACCGCTGGAGAGATCCCGATCGTGCAGAGCATGATGAGCTACGGGCTGGGCTTGGGACCGGCTGGGGCGCTCATGATGACGCTCCCGGCGGTCAGTTTGCCCTCGATGGCGATGGTGAGTCAGCAAATTGCCAAGAAGGACATGGTGAAAGTTGCCGTGCTGGTAGCAATCACGGGCATTGTCACCGGCCTCTTGGCGATGGCATTCCTCTAGACCATAGACGGAGAACCGGGAGGAGCGTCTCGCGACACGAGGCGCTCCTTTTCATGCTCGGGGGCGGGGGCGGGTGGTCTGCTGCTGCCTCTGAACCACCCACTCCACGATACTGAGGGCCGCTGACATGCCGAAGGCGGTGCCGACCAGGTGCGAGGCCGTGAGGCCCGGGCGCAGATGCGGCAAGGTCATGATCAGAACCGCCGCCGACGCCAACAAAGCCTCCAAGGCGTTGCCCAAGGGCGGCAGGTCCAGCCGATCCTGATCAATTAAGAGCCAGTCCGCCACGGCGATTAGCACGGCTATGGCGCCCATTGTTAGTGGATGCGACACCGCCGGATTAATCCACACCGTGAGAAGACATGCCGCACTCAGCGCCCGGATGAAAAATCGCACCGCCATCACCGTCACCTGCCTCCCATTGACGGGATTGTGTCCGAATCCGGCCGGCTTATGCGCGCTAAGGCATATGATGAACGAACACGTTTTAGGACTTAGTCGTAAATGATATTGTGGCAATAAGGAGGCGATTTGGTGTGACCAAGCTGTATCAAACCTCGGTCAATCTTGCCGAGAATGTGCGCGAAGAGCTGGTTTTCCTGCTTAATCGACGAGTCGGTTTATTCACCGATTTGTACGTGCAAACCAAACTAGCTCATTGGAATGTCCGGGGCCCCCACTTTATTGCATATCACGAGCTGTTTGACTCCATCGCCGATCACACCTTGGAGGCGCAGGATTCCATGGCCGAGCGTGCGGCGACCTTGGGTGGGCAAGCCGGCATAACAATTCAGGCGGCAGCAGAGCAGTCGGGGTTGAGCCCGTGGCCGTTAGATACGCGTCAGGATACGGCCGTGATTCGCTTGCTGGGCGAGCGGCTTCATCATGCAGCGGACCAAATTCGGGCCGACATCGACACGGCTGCCAATTTGGGTGACGCGGACACGGCTGACTTATTCACGGAGGTGTCCAGGCAGCTAGACAAGGACCTGTGGTTGGTCGAGGCTCACTACGCGGAATGATGCCCGCCCGAGCGTGATACCTTAAAGGTGAGGAGGGGTGGTATGGCTGAAGCATGGACCGCTGAAGCGCTGCTTCGGGACCGGTTGCTCCGGGTCACCCCTCAGCGCCAAGGGGTGCTTCAACTGTTCTTAGCAGAGCCCGGCCGTCATTGGACGGCCGACCAAATCCGGATTCGTCTCTTGGGCGACATGCCCGGTCTGGCCCGGGGCACGACCTATAAGGTGCTGGACGAGCTGGTGCGCTCGCGCATCTGCGAAGAAATTGCAGCCCCAGGCGGGACATCCTTATACGGCCTCCGTTTGGCGCCGCATCAACATTTCGTCTGCAGTCGCTGCCAGCGATGGTTTGATGTCGAGGCCCTAGGCATAGAGCATTTGGGCTTGGCGAATCCGCCCTCTGGGGTCCAAGTCTTCGAGGCAGCTGTCGTGTTTCATGGCATTTGCGGGTCGTGTCGCGAGGTCACGGACGCCGAGTAAGACGAGCCCGCATCGGCTTTAATGACGATAGCGTAAGTCCGGGATAGAGCTCCCGGGCTCCATGGCTTTCCACATGGAATTGTTGAATGATGCGGGAGATGGCCAACATGCCCTCTGCCATGGCTAGGTGCTCACCGATGCAGCGTCGAGGTCCGCCCACAAATGGAATGAACGCATAGGGTTGGTGCGGGTTCTGCAGCCAGCGTTCCGGCCTAAATTCGTCTGCCGCGGCGAAGATGGCTGGTTGTCGGTGCAGGAGCCAAGGACTAATCAACACAAAGTCGTCGGGTTTCAAGGTTAGGTCTTGATGGGTCAGCGCTTCGGTAGGCTTTCGGCTGAGGAGCCACACCGGCGGATAGAGCCGCAGACTTTCTTTCAGCACTGCTTCGGTGGACGGATGCGTTGCGGGCGAGGGCCAGCTTTCCTGCAGGCTCTCCTGGTAGACCTGCTCTTGCCATAACGGGTGGCGTCCCAATTCATCCAACGCCCAACTGACCGCATGGCCGGTGGTCTCAAATCCGGCAATAATGAGAGTCAGCATTTCATCCAGGCGCGAGTCTGGCTCAGGGGCCAAGGCATCCCACACGACGCGAAAGGGTCGCGGCCTCGGCTTCAAGCTGTGGACGGCGCTGGCGAGACGGCGGGCGTGGCTGTGGTAGCGGCGATTAAACCCGGGAATGTGATACGGGAAGCGCCACACGCTGCGCGTACGGCGGTAAAAGTGCTCCATAATCCAGGTGACGTGCCGGCCAATATCCTCTAAAAAATTCACACTGGGATTGTCGTCCGCAAACAGCGTTTGCAGCGCCATGGCCAGGCTCAATTCCAGCATGGACGCCTGCAAATCCAGCGTCTCCCCGCTTACCTGCCGCTGGCACCAGGCCGTGACGGTTTGATCGAGCCATGGTCTCATCATGGTGACATTGGCTGGCTTAAAAATAGGCGCCATACGCCGCCGCTGGTTCGCCCAGCGGGGCCCTTCTTCGGTTAACAGGCCGCGGCCGATGAGCGGGTTTTTGTTGTCCAGTCCCGGTCCCTTGACGAACCCTTGGGCATGGTGGGAGAGCACCCAGCCTGCTGCTTCCGGTTCGGCCAAGAGGACGAAATACCAAGGACCCATGCGAAATCGGACCCGCGGTCCCCATTCTTCGGTGAGCGTGCGAAACAACCTCAGCGGGTCCCGGTGAAAGGCGCTGAGACGCGCTAATGACGAACCTTGGGGTCCAGGGATTCCTGAAGACACGATACGACACGCCTCCTCCCGCACTGACCCGAGTGTATCAGATCAGTGCGGGCGGCGTTATTCGCTGTGGGCTTGACGGGCGTTTTTAGGTGCCACAATGAGTTCAGTGATCCCGATCAAGACGCCAAATACCAGCGCGGCTTCGAAATAAGCAAATGGGTGGCCGGTATGCCGGGGAAGCGTGGTGCAGTAAATGGACAGCACTCCGAATCCAGCGATCCAGGCGAGAACCGCGCGTCCGTACGCGGAGGCGTATCCACCCGTCATTTCGGTGGCAGCATAGGCCACTAGAGCGACCCCCAGCGCAACCAGCGCCAAAGCTCCGAGTCCAAACATGGGAAACCCTGGGTATACCCGTTGCATAATCCACAATCCCAAGAAAGCGACGATGTATTCAATAACGATGCGAATCCCACTCACCTGGATCGACCCCCTCAGTCCGTAGTGTCCTTACCCGAGGCAGAAATATGCGTGCCGAAACAATTTCCCCCCGAGTGCCGCGTCTCCAAAAGGGGAACGCTAGGGCCATCTTTCCGTAAAAAAGTGCAAGGAGTTGACCGTTATGCTCAAAAAAAAGGCCTCAGTGGCCGCTTTGTCCGCGGCGTTGGGGCTGGTGGGCAGCGTGGGCATTGTCCGCGCGGCCTCGGTAGTGGGTAATCCGAACCCCCACAGCAGGGCGCCGCGGCAAGGGACCAAGTCCAATCAGTTGAATACCCAATTGAGTGGTAAACCCAACCGCCATCGGGAAAAGAAGGTCACCAGCTCAACCTCCACTCCCATGCCGACAGCGTGGGTGTCGCAAGGCGCCAAAATCTTTCAGGCTCAGTGCTCCTCCTGTCATGGTGCAGGAGGCGTGGGCACGTACAACGCCCCGCGGCTGGCAGCCCCCTCAGGCGTGTGGTATACGTTTCACACCCGCGCTGGGCTTGAAGCCTATATTCAGCATCACATGCCCGGGAACCATCCCGGAACTCTGACCATGATTCAGCGGCGTGATGTCAGCGCTTACATCTGGAGCATTTCTCAGACGAAATAGAAAACAAAAAAGCGAGCTCGATTCTTGTGCTCGCTTTTTTGTGCGCCGGCTTCGAGGTTAATGCCACAGCGTACCGAGAACCATGGATCCGAACAGTCCGGCCATATAGAAGAGGGAACTGGCGAAAACGCGCTCCGGTGTCATGGGAGGCCATTGGCGCCAAAGCGTCCACACGGCGGCACCGAATAAGAGGTCCAGGATCACGGCGGATGCTAGATACAGCGTGCCCAAGGCTGGGTCGACGGCATAGAGGGCTAAACTGGCGGGAATGAGCAGCAATGCATAGACCGCCATCTGCCGCGTGGTAACAGACCTGCCTTTCACCACCGGCAACATGGGAATATTGGCGCGGCGATAGTCCTCCTGCTTATATAAGGCCAAAGCCCAAAAGTGGGGCGGTGTCCAGAGAAAGATAATCACAAACATGAGCCAAGGGGCCCAACCGAGATGAGGATTGACGGCGGCCCATCCGACTAACGGCGGAAAAGCCCCAGCAGCGCCGCCGATAACAATATTTTGGGTGGTTCGACGTTTCAGCCAGACTGTGTAGACCAGCACATAAAACAGAAATCCGGCAAGACTTGCTGCGGCCGTCCAACTGTTGACGGACCACGTGAGCCACATAAAGGAGGCCGTTTCCAAAAAGATGCCAAAACTGAGAGCCTCTTCGGGCGCAAGCCGTCCACTGGCAACGGGGCGGCGTCGCGTGCGCTCCATGAGCTGATCGATGTCCCGGTCAAACCACATGTTTATGGCATGCGCAGCGCCAATAGAGAGGGTCAAACCGCCTAGCGTGTCGACGGTCAGCATCCAACCCGGCCATCCTCCCTCAGCGGCGACCATGGCGCAATAGGCCGTGACGACCAACAACAGAATGATGCGTGGCTTGGTCAGTGTCACATAATCGGTGAGGCGCCACGGTGCAAGAGTTTGTACCGCAAGTCCGCGTTCCATGTCAGCCTCCTAACCGTTGCTCGTGGGACGACACCTGGTGGGCGAGATGCAGAGCCACGACCAAAACGAAGAGAAATGGAGCCCACAAGCTCGACGGACCGACGCCCAGCGGGGACGGTCCCATCTGCATCAAGGCCTGAAGGGCCAAGGATCCGGAAAGAATCCTGATGGTGAGTGGGGTCCATTCTCGCCACGCCGCCAGGGCCAGTCCCCCGAACCCGACCGCCAGCATCAGGGCTTCAGCGGCGGTACCGCTGTGGACGGCCAGAGCGTCGCCGGCCAGCCACAAGGCCAAGCCTGCCAAGAGCAGTCGACCCTGCCGGGGATACAAGAGCCAGAGCCCGGCAACCGCTGCCATCAGGCTGGCACCTGGCCCCACCACGGTGTGGGTCTCGAGACTGACTACCCCTCCGGCAAGCGCCCACCGCGCCAGACCCCACAAAACGGCAACCCACAGCACTAGGCGCCGAGGACTGCGAAATCCCAGAATCAGCCCCATGATCAAAGCGGCATCGACCCCCAACATTCCGAAATCCCAGAGGGTGGGATTTAGAGCCCAAAGATGAGTGGTCGGCAGGAGCCACGGCAGAGGAGACATTCGGGCCCGGGCTAGTTCCATGTGCCACGTCTGCGGCATCACGGCGCTCGCCCGGGCATGGACGATGCCGTCGACCGTCCACCAGGCCAGTACCACCGTCATCAGCCATCGCGTGCGAGGGGAGGGCGCCGGGGAGATCGCTTTTGGCAACGGCTCCCCGTCGGCGCTGAGACCCCGGTAGAAGTGATGCATGAGCGCCAGAACGACGCCTAGTCCAACGAAAATCCACACTAACGACAACAAGTCTACGTAGAACGTGCGCTCGAAGAGCGCGGTGCTGTGACCCATCTTCTCTCCTCAGATGTTAGGACGGCTTTTTGGTCTTCTTCCCATCAGCCGTCGCCTTTTTGGAAAACTTGGCATCCACCCAGTCGGCGCTCTTCCGGAACCAAATTAAGAGATACGCCATGGTGGCGATTTGAAAGGCCCACCAGAACACATCCCACCAGTGCTCCATGCCGGGGCTGAATGTAATGCGAACCGGCAGTCCGGGAAAGAATCCCACCGCAGTCATCATTCCCGCGGCGTGAAACGGCAGTACGGACAACATGGCTGTTCCTCCCTTCAGGGTAAGACGGCAGCGCCCCCTGTGAGACGCTTTTTATATCCAGTACAGGTACATGTAGGCGATCACCGCCACCACTCCCTGGAACACCCAGTACCAAGTCACGGCCTGAACGTCCCAGTAGTTGTGGCGGCTGAAATGGGCGCGGCCAGACCGAATAGCGATGGCGGTCATGACAAACAGGCCCGCCAAGGTATAGAAGGCTGACACCCCAATGGTGGTGTAAAAGATCTCGCCAAACCGCGTACCCGCGGGGACAAATCGTTGGCTCCATTCGTAAATCACGAGAGCCATGTACAAGAGGCCGAATCCGACGGCCGTCTTGGTGCGATGTTGCATCTTGTACAGGTCGTCGTTGCGGATCGCCTGCAGACCGTCATAGGCGCACCACAGGCTCAGCAGCATGATCACCGCTTCTGCGGCACCCATCCATTGGTTGACGGTGGGTGCCACATACCAGGAAGCGAGTTCATAGCGCATGGTGAACATGACGATGAAGGGAATGAGCTGAACACCGAGGAACAGTCGGAACCCCCATTGCAGGGCCGCCATGTGGCGTTCTTTGTCTAAGACGGCTTCTTGTTGCACGAAAGACACTCCCTTTACCGTTTTAGGTGGTTTCCGGCGCTGCTGGTGGGTGGGCCAAAACTGGTTCGGCATGTTCCCCGTATACGTAAAAGCTTCCCACCACTTCCGGTTCGGATTCGAAGTTGTGGTCAGGCGGTGGAGAGGAGGTTTGCCACTCCAAGGTGCGCCCGCCCCATGGATTGTCCGGAGCCTTGGGTCCCTTCCGCCAGGCCCAAACAATGTGGACGGCGTGTAGGACAAATCCGGTTCCCAGCGCCCACGCCCCGATGGAGACCGCTAAGTTGAGGGGGTGCAAATAGGGTGGATAGGTGGGGACCCATCGGTTCATGCCTTCCAGCCCTACTAAGAACATGGTGCTGAAGGTGGCGTTGAATGCGACAAAAATCCAGATCGACAAGAGCTTGCCCCAGAACTCGCTAAACATACGTCCCGTGATTTTGGGCAACCAGTAGTACATGGCCGCGATCCAGGTGAATACCATGCCGCCGATGATGGTGTAGTGGAAGTGGGCCACCACAAACATGGTGTCGTGGACCTGCAGGTTCACGGGCGGGTCGGCCAAGTATACGCCGCTGATTCCTCCATGGAGGAAGTTGAACATGCTCATCAGGATCAAGAGCCCCGGCGTGGTCAGCCGATAGCGCGATTTCCACAGCGTGCCGATTGCGGCCATGAATGCGAAGCCCGTGGGGATGGAAATCATCTCGGTGAAAAACGAGAAGGGAAACATCTCCGAATTCCGCATGTTGGTGAACATGTGGTGAGCCCACACCAAGCCAGACAGCATCATGACGAAAATCAGCCCAATGACCGCCCAGGATCGGGCAAACAGGGTCTTTTGCGCCATCACCGGAATAATCTCATTCCACAGGGCAAACGCGGGAACGACCACGATATAGACTTCGGGGTGGCCGAACAGCCAGAACAGCTCCAAGTCGGACAACGGCTGGCCCATGGCATTGTACAGATTTAGCGGCACAAGTCTATCCAAGAGCCGCAGGACGAACGCCATCTGGATTTCCGGAAGCCAGATGAGGTTCAGAATGGAGACCGTCAGGACACCCCATACATACATGGGAAGACGCGCCCACGTCACCCCCGGGGCTCGATTGAAGACGATGGTGGCGACCAGATTGAGCGAGACAATCAACGACGACATCGTGAGAGCCGCCACGCCGAGATAGTAGAAGATGATGCCGCTGGCGTCCTGGCTGCCCAGCGGCTCATAGCCGCGCCAGCCGGTAGTCCAGTAACCCAACAGCGGACTGAGGGCTACCGTGAGAACGCCGGCCGGAATCAGCCACTGGCCCAACCCGGAGAGCCGCGGGAAGACCGTGGTCTTGGCGCCAATCATGAGGGGTACCATGTAGTTGCCCAGACCGCCCACCAATGCCACGGTGGCTACCGCGAACATCATGATGGTGCCGTGGATGCCGACAGCCGACAAATAGCGGTCCGAATAGGCGAAGAAGTAGAGGGTAGACGACGCCAACTCAATCCGCATAGCCATGGCCACAGCACCAGCCAAAATGAAGGCACAGCCGGAGGAGGTCAGATATTGCATTCCCACCACTTTGTGTTCGGTCGCAAAGGCAAAATACTTGCGCCAGTCGGTGGCAGGTTGGATACGCGGAGTGACCCCAAAGAGCGGCAAAATCATGCCCTCATAGGCCCCCACACCTAAGAGCCAACCAATCACCCCGCCAATCCAGCCCATGGTGACGGAGACTTCCGTGAAGAATGGATGCCCCACATCGGGACGAATGGATGCGGTCAAGCTGTTCAATAGCAGGAACCCGATCCCAGCCCACAGAAATCCGCGCAACATGGGGGGCATGATGCGGACTTTTTTGACTGCGGTGGGCGTGACCACATTTTGAGCCATGAGTCAATTCCTCCAATCTCAGTTCGCGCTTAGGAGCCGGCAGCTTGCAGTTTTTGCTGCTTCGCGATCCAGCTCTTGAATTGCGACGCGGTCACGATACGCAATGGAGATTCCATCCACGGGTGTCCAGGTCCGCACACCTCGGCGCATTGGACACGTACTTCCGGGTTAGTTTGGTAAGACGCGGTGCGGGTGGCGACGATGTACTCGTACCGGGTTTCGCCGGGAATAACGTCCTCTTTGATCCCGAAGGCGGGAACCCAGAAGGAGTGAATCACGCCGGCCTCCACGTCGTAGGTGTGAAACGGGTCATACGATCGCAGCCGGAACTCCACTTTTTTATGCACGGGAATAACCAGTTCGTCTTCGCCATTCGCGTTCACAGTTTGGGTCAAGTGATACTGCGGGTAGCTGAAAATCCACTCCCACTGCCGTGCCGTCACGTCGACGATGAGGTCGTTTTTATTGACACTAGGCAGTTGGGCCGCAAACATCTGTTCGAGGTCGGCGGCCGTGGGGTGCAGCCAGAACAACAAGTTGAGTGCGATGCTGCCGGTAATCCAAATACCGGTAAAGAGCCCGTTTTTGTTGAACTGGACCCGGCTTGGACGACTCTCCGGACTGTCGGCGTGGTACCGAATGGCGGTCCAGACTAGGTACCAAATCACAAACAGAAAGACGGGGGTCAACATCGTTGTCAAAAAATTGAAGGCATGCAGAGCGATAGCTCCCTGGTTGCTCAACAGGAAGTACATGGTGTTGGAACCGATTCGGTGCAGTCCCCATTCGGCCAGGGCCGAGATGATGACCCATACGATGCCGAAAATCGCAAAATCCATGGTCGATGTCCTTTCTGGGGCCGAATACGCCTAATCGCGCACGATGTTAATCGTTCCCCGCATTCCGGTGCGCCAATGGATAAACTGCTGCACGAAGCACCCAAAATGCCAAATGCCTGGTTTGTCCGGGACGGTAAATGACAAGGTGATGCTGCCGCCGGGCTGCAGGGTGGGGCTGAAGTCGCCGCCGCTGCCGATTTGATATGGTCCTTTGGGTCCCACGTAGGTCACTTTGGCTTTGTGAGGGACAAAGTTGTCGACGGCAATCGGATTGCTTAAAGTGACGGGCACACCGTCCCAGAAGTCGTGCACCCACCCGTCCCGGTTCAACACCCCGAAGCCTTGGAACGATTCCATGTTCGGATGCGGCCGTCCGATGGTCCATTCGTGCCAGTGGGTGCGGCTTTGATTGTGAAACACAACTTCCATTCGGTCTCCGACTCGCCAGGTCATATAGTTGGGCCAGTAATAAAAGTCGAGCGCGTACAGATGGATGAGCCCGGCCGAGACCGGGGACCCGAAAATGTCTCGCGCTGCGGTGACAATGGGTGTCTTGCCAAAGAGCGAGACGGCGCCGGCTATCCCAAGTCCGGTGAGACCGGTAATAAACTGCCGTCGGCTCCAAGTCGCCTCAACCGGCTCCTGGGTATTCTCTTGATTCACGGTGCCTCACTCCTTAATGTCCGCTGTGATTCCCATACACGATTGGCGACAGTAATCAAAATTCCCAGGAGTCGGGATTTTTATGGCCCAGGGGATCTGTCACTTCCAGGGTTGGTTGGTACTTTCTGGGCGATCTGGGATCCTATGTACCCCTGGGGGCGCCTTTGCGTAGCGTAAGACCAAGGAGGGACCCCTCAATGCAAATTCCTAAGCCCGCCTGGCCAATGGCCATTGATGTCTCGGAGGCCAACAATGCAGGGAAGCCCATTAACTGGGCTGAGGTGGTGCCAAAACTTAGGTCCCGCGGCATCGATCGGGTGATTGTACGAGCCAGCTACGGCGGGGGCTATGAGGATGCCCTATTTGGCCATAATTGGACCGCTTTGGGAATGTTGGATTTCCCCCGGGCGGCGTATCATGCCGCGGTCCCGTCGGAGGTGCCCCATTTAATCGAAAGTTCCCATCAGCAAGCGGCGTTCTTTTGGGACATCGTCCAAGCCCGCGGAGGGATGACGAACGACGATTTCGCGGTGCTGGATTTGGAGATTACCGGGGCCATGACTCCAACTTCACTGACCAAGTGGGGACACCAATGGTTCTTAGGCCTCGAACAGGCCATGGCTCCTCGTACCTATCGCACCGTGTTTTATAGTTACTTAGCCTTTATCGAGATCTATATGACCGACTACTCTCTCCTGCGGATAAGGCCCCTGTGGCTGGCAGACTACCCGGGCGGAACGGCTCTTCCGACCAAAGCTCCTCCCAACGTGGGTGACTGGACGCAGTATTACGGCTGGCAATACACCGATGCCGGGGAGGTGGCCGGAATCTCCGGGCCTGTGGACCTATCGGTGTTCGATCCCGCCGTGGCCGAGTCACCGCTCAAAACCGCAGAAGCCGAATTGGCCCGGGCCAACAAGGAAATCGCGGCACTGTTAAAAGAGAGGAAGTCGCTGAAAGCCCAAGTCGCTCGATTACAGAAGAGCGGCGGCTAGAAGAAAGGAGTGCACCACATGTTTTATACCATTGCCAGGGATGCCCTGTTGACGGTGTCGCCTCTAGCCACCGCTGCCCTGACCGCCCTGCTGGGGAAGGCAGCTCAGTATGCTTTGCACGCGGTCTCGGGCATAAAAAACCAGAATCTTCGAAGCGGCTTGGATTGGGCCACGAGTCAGTTGCAGTCGCTGGCGCAGGACGCGGTGATCGCCGCCAATCAAACGTTGGTGTCCAACCTCAAGGCGTCGGGAAAGTGGGGCCCGACCGCAGCCAGCGAAACATTTCGGGCCGTGTGGGCGCAAGTGGAGGCCAATCTCAGTGCAGAGGCCAAAGCCATCCTGAATCAAAACATCAGAGACCTCAGCAGCTATATAACTGCCGTCATTGAGAAGGAAGTGGCGTTGGCTCCGAATAAGACCTCGTCATCGGCGCCCACCGCGACAGCAGCCCACTAGCTTAGATTAGGAGTCCTTCTGCACGAGGCGCGGGAGTACCCGTGTCCCCCGGCTTTCCGGGCCAATCAGGGGGTTTGCGATGCTTTAAAGCGCCGATCCACCTCGTCCCAGTTGACGACGTGCCACCATGCGTCAATATAGTCGGCCCGACGATTCTGGTAGCGCAGGTAGTAGGCGTGCTCCCACACATCGAGGCCCAGGATGGGCGATAACCCCTGCATGAGGGGGTTGTCTTGGTTGGGAGTTGTGACAATAGCCAACGAGTGGTCGGGCCGCACCACCAGCCAGGCCCAACCACTGCCGAAGATGCTGAACGCAGCCTGTCGGAACTGCTCCTGGAACTGCTCGAATGAGCCGAAGGTGTCACGAATGGCTGCAGCCACCGCCCCCATGGGAGAGCCTCCCTGGTTAGGCCCCATGATTGTCCACCACAGGGAATGGTTGACGTGGCCGCCGACTTGGTTGCGCACTGCCGTCCGAATGTTCTCGGGCACCGAATCAATGTGCCGCAGCAACCATTCGGCGCTTTTGTCCTGAAGCTGCGGATGGCCCTGCAGCGCCTTATTCGCATTTTGCACGTATCCGCCATGGTGCTTTTGGTGATGAATCTCCATGGTTTGAGCGTCGATGTAAGGCTCGAGGGCGTCAAGCGTGTAAGGCAGGTCAGGAAGGACGAACTGGGCCATGAGGGAAGCCTCCTTTACGCGTAGAGTGCGCCCCCATGACCGCCCCTATGCAACGTCCGAGGCCCGCGTTGCGACACACCACGCACACCTCCCGGTTCGCTCGGAAGGCTGCGGGCAATCCTTTGTCGAACCGGCAGCGGTCCATAACAAAAACCCGCCATCCCTTCCGGACAGCGGGTTTCAAACTTTTGGTGGAGACGAGGGGAGTCGAACCCCTGACCTCTAGAGTGCGATTCTAGCGCTCTCCCAACTGAGCTACGCCCCCACGACGCTTATTGATTATATGCGTTGCCCAAATTGCTGTCAATGGAAGTGATCCCTGGTGTGGTTAAGACGATGAATCGACGTAAATGGGATGTGCACGACTAGACAGTACGGGATTTCGCGATGTTTTGTAATGCGTCTGTATTTTCGTGAATAGTTCTTGGGAGTTTTGGGTGCGGTCGACACCATTAAACACCTAATGGGTAGCATGCTGACGGAAGGTTTCGGGGAACCTCAAATTACTCGGGAATTTGTAAGTTAAAACTTTGGGCAAACCAGCAGGAATGATACCATGAGGGGCGAATAAGTGGAGGAAA
>JAJZAN010000163.1 GCA_021799435.1 Bacillota bacterium
GGCTTCTCCCGTCACGTCTCGTGACGGGCTATCGTCATGCGCTTCTCCAGACGTGTCGAGCTGACTGCCACCGTTCTGGCAACGCTTTCGCCACACCCTAAATCGCGCCATGCGCCCCTCTTTTTTCCAAAGCTTACTAAACCTGCCGCTCCGGGTAAAGATTAGTACAACAACACGGGGGGGGTGTGGCCGTTTCCTTCGGCGGCGCGAACAACAACGAACTGGCCGTCGGGTGCGCCAACCCTCAAAAACTCCTATCAGCGTACCGGTCAGTCGTTGAGAGGTATAATCTGAACACCATCGATTTGGATCTCGAAAATCGTGCCCTGACGGATGTTGCTGCTGGCGGCCGACGAGCTGCAGCCCTTGCTAAACTGCAATCCGAGAGACGGGCCGCTGGCAAGAAGCTGGCGGTATGTGTGACGCTGCCAGTCTCTCCGCAAGGCTTGACCCGGGACGGTGTCCATGCCGTCGCCCAACTATTGAAGCATGGTGTCGATCTGGCGGGAGTCAATATTATGACCATGGACTATGGCTCCAGTCTATCGCCAGGTCAGACCATGCTCACAGCTTCGGAAAGTGCGATAACTCATACTGAACACCAGCTCAAGAGTCTGTACCAACAGGCAGGCATGCACCTTCACAACACAACCTTATGGTCGAAGATGGGGATCACGCCTATGATCGGCCAAAACGACAACCGAAACGAAGTTTTCACGTTACGTGACGCGAAACGGCTAAATAAGTTTGCGCTTTCCCGCGGTTTGGGCCGGATGTCCATGTGGTCGGTTAATCGGGACATCATGTGCGGCAGCAATTATGTTAATGACCATGTTGTTTCAGATTCTTGCAGTGGCGTGCAGCAAGCACAGTACGCCTTTTCCGACACACTCGGCAAGGGGTTTGAAGGGAACCTGTTTCTGAGTGCGGGTTATTCGGCAGCTTTAGCGGCGGCTAATCGGCAGAAGCCCGACTCCCCCGCGACCAGTCCATATCAGATATGGTCAGCAACGGGGACCTACGTGGCCGGCGAAAAAGTCGTATGGCAGCATTACATCTACATAGCCAAGTGGTGGACCGAGGGCAACGTTCCGAACAATCCGGTTCTACAGTCCTGGCAGACGCCCTGGACACTCATTGGCCCAGTCTTGCCTGGGGAACGCCCGATTTCCCAGCCTACCCTGCCGAAAGGTACCTACCCTGCATGGTCAGGTACAGCGGTATATCAGGCTGGTCAGCGCGTCATCTTCCAAGGAGTGCCCTACCAAGCCAAATGGTGGAATCAGGGCGGCAGCTTGGGGGAGCGCCATGCCGACCGATCGCACGAGGTCGGCACAGGGAATGTGCTCCGGCAACGCCGCCATACGGGTGTCGGTATCGGAGATGACCCGTTGCGCCGCCTCATAGCTGTCTAAGAGGTGCCGGAGTTCCCATTGGTCCTCCTCCAGGGCCGCACGATCCCCAATACTGCAGGCCGCGACTTGGAGGAGGGCGGCGGCGTATCGCAAGCCCTGCGCGCCGCCGGCGCGCTTCGTCGGTCCGCCTATTGCACCATCCAGCGACGGTGAATCCGGATAAGGCGCGCGTTGACCACGATGATCCCCACAAGAACCAGAATCGCCAAGATCACGTGAAAACCGCCGGGGCCTGGCTGCGAAGTACAATGCGTCGCGAGCGATTCCGGTGCAGCTGGAGGGCTGAACCGAGGCCGGAAGGGCGAGCCCAATGCTGCGTACAGAACAGCAGCCATGCCACAGGAGTGTGTCCGAGACTTTGTCCCGTGTCTTCCATGTCGATGAATTCTTTTTCTAATGTGGGATTGGGCGGGTCGGACGCACGGTCGTGCCTTACTTTCAAGCGACGATGGTCGACAGGCAAGTCACTCGAGGATTTTGAGGCATCTTCCTGGAAGGCTGCCTGACTCCCAGTACTCGTAAGGCAGTTCTCTAACTCCGGTCGTCAAACGTGGGCAAGCTGTCCAGGCGCAGCAGATCGGCGGCCCACTCGCTGTCCTGTTTCCACGGCTGCCCGGACTGTTGATTTGCTTGCGCGCGCGTCTTCAGCAACTGACCCTTGATTCCCCGGTTTGACACCTGGCCTGGCGATCGGATCAGGCCCAGCCCGAACTCCGTTGCTGCCAGGACCTCCGGCCATGCTTGGTGACGAGACGCATAGTTAATCCAGCTGTAGAGAAGGTTGATCTGGTCTGGCAGCGGCTCCGGGTTGTGCTGCAAGAGTTGTGTAATGCTGTGCCACCGTTTCTGCGCGGCGGACACGGAATCACTCGATAAAATGCTAAGGATTTCGTTGGTGCGAAGGATGGTATTCTGCAAATCTGTCCACTTATACGTGACAGCCAATGTCTCGGCCCGGTCGTTGGCGCTGTGAGCTTGTGCGTACTGTCCGGTAAACCCCAGAGCCCGCGCAAGGCCGACCAGTGCCCATCCGGCAATGTTCGCGTCGCCCACGGTGAATGCATCACGATACGCGCGGCCCAACATGCGCACCGCGTGAGGATATTGGTGGGCAGCCATGTAGGTTTGCCCGAGATCGAGAAACACGCGGGCGGACCGCGGATTTGCCGGGTGGATTCCGATAACGAGCAGTCGATAGAGGGCAATTGCGGCGCGCCACTCACCCATGTCATGAAGATGCGCGCCCAATGTGGCGACGGCCGAATCTGACGAGCCCGTGTGACCGTCGCGGGCGATGAGCCACGCGCTATAGATGCCCGCTCGGAAGGTATCCCCGGCATGACGATACCACGCGGCCAATTGTGTGAGAGCGTCACGTTCCACGGCGTCCAGGTGTAGGCGACGCGATCGGATCAGGACGCGTTGCGCCGCTCGTATGGACTTGTCGGGCTCCGTCGACCATAACCGGCGTGCCTCATGTAAGAGCACCATGACCGAAGATTCGGCGTCGGACAGGGCCAGCAGATCCTCATAATGCACGCCCAGCGCCGTGGCCACGGCCGTAATCAATGGTTGGGAGGGATTTTCGATTTGGCCCCGCTCCAGGGCGCTGATGGTGCTTCGGGACACGTGACCCGGCACCGCCAGATCAATTTGCCTCAACCCGTTCTCCCGGCGCAAATAGCGAAGCGTGTGAGCGAGCCGTTCTCGTTCTAAAGCGTCCATTCACCTGCACCCACTTCTGTCGCCGTATAGATACCCTATAATTCGACAATTCGTGACACCACCCTCCGCATTTCGTTGCCACTGTCACATGCTAGTCATCAGACTCCCTGACAACGTCCGCGCATTTTCGGATAATGGCTACATGAATGCTAAATTACGACTTGCGTCATTAGTGGGGGAACTTGCTGACAAACGCGTGCAGTTGGAGGCCTTGGTACGGCCGGGCGTTTCGTTTTCGGATCCCCGCGTGGTCGCTCTCCTCGAAGAGATCGATGGTCTTATTCGTTGTCTTAAAGCCACCGTCGAAGCCCTGCGTTCCGATTCCACTGGTGATGAGCACCCGCAGCTCGGAGACTGAATGTCGTTCATGATCCCTACGGTCGTTTCAATCCGAGCCCGTCATGTGACCCATAAACCCTGCGATGGTTGGCAACCGCCACAACAGAACCACTATCAAACACGGAGGCTCAGCCTCGGTTCTGGTGGGAGATAACCGGCGGACACTCCCCCTTGGAGACCATCACCTTCTTTACATGGGTCGCAAGGGCTGTGTCGGACGCCACGGAAAGCTCTCGCCTCAATGCTAGCCGGTTCTGGGCCGATCGTCGATGGGATTTTCAGGGGACGCCGAAGGGCATTGGAACCCAAGGAGGTCCGCGCTCAACATGTTTGGCATCGCGACCGGACCCCAAGGCCAAACACCTCACCGTTAATGGCTGAGCCAGGAACTCCGCAGGGGGAGGGGGTGGCGGACGCCGGGGGCTGAAGCAAGTCCAAGCGCCCGGATCTCCAACGGCGAAAGATCCATGGGTGACTGGGCACGAAAAGAAGCTGCGTGAATGAGTGCGTGTGGCACCGTGTCTGGGCACCACCGACCACCGATCCGTCGGCCGCACCTCGGGTGCTCAGGCGACGGCGTGCCGGCGCCGCCCAGCGGCCGTGAGGGCCAGGGCCCTCACCGCCTTCTGCCGACGAAACGCTAAGAGGTCACTTGGCACACGGCAGAGGGTCCTGGCTTGCGGGATCCTCGGTCTAAACCCGGGCGGGAAGGCTCGACAGAAGGATGGTGACGGTCGTCCCCTGGCCTGGCGCACTCTGAATGTCCAGTTGGCCGCCTTGGGCATCAATGATGTTTTTGGTCATCATCCACCCCAGACCGGTGCCCGAGGCTTTGGTGGTAAAGAACGGCTCTCCCAGGCGTTGCACCACCGCAGGGGCCATCCCGTGTCCATTATCCTGGACCGTAATACGCACCTGACGATCACTGGCATAACCCACCATCACCTTGACGGCTCCCCCGGGTCCCGCCGCCTCCACGGCATTCTTGACCACGTTGGTAAGAGCCTGCTTGACTCGGTTGGCATCGCACGCCACCCCCACCAACACGTCAGGCATGTCTGTCGCGAGGTCCACCCTTTGGGTGGCCGCTTCAATGGCCAACAAACGCACCACGTCCTGCACGTGGTCCCGCAGGTCTCGCGTCGTCCGTTCGCCCCGTGCGGGCTTCCCCAGCACCAGTAGTTCGCTCAGCAGCCCATCAATGTGGGTGAGCTCGTGGCGCGCGATCAGAAGCAATTCCTGCGGATCGGACGCGGTCGGCAACAGATCGAGGCTCCCCATAATCGCCGTCAAGGGGTTGCGCACATCGTGAACAACGCCGGCGGCTAATTGCCCCAACTCGGCCAATCGCTCCGAGCGGATTAACGCCGCCTCGGCCTGTTCGGCCTCGCTCCGATCGACCACCATGGAGAAGTAGCCGACGACCTTCTCGTCTTCCATCATCGGCACCGCGGTATACCGGACGGGGATCTGGCGGCCATCCTTGTGCCGTATCGCAAAGGGCATGTCACGCAGAACATGACGGCGCTGAACGCACCCCAACGCTGCCTCATCGCAAGCCTCTCCGAAGGCTATTACATGCCATGGTGTGCCGATCAGTTCGGCGGCTTGATAGCCGGTCATCGATTCAAAGGCCGGGTTCACCAGGACGTACCGGCGCTGGTCATCCATCAGGGCCATGCCGAGCGGATTAAATTCGACGAAGGATTCGACACGTCTGCGCAGGGCTCCGTTGGTGCGGATGCTTTCGAATAGCAAAAAGGCCATGCTCATGAGAATCATCTGCCCGACCGAGCCTACCACAAACGTGAGGACGTAGTGCGTCGAATAAGCACGCCCCGGAGCCAGGAAAAAAAATACCCCAACAAATGCCAACTCCACGACCAGGGTCACAAAGACGAGTAATAACACGGCCAGGAGACGCTTGCGGTGGTCATAGTGATCGAATCGACTGCAAACAATCATGAGAATCCGGGCGTACACCCTAATCCCGAGGGCCCGTCGCTCCCCAGGGTGGTTCGCGTCTGCCATCCATTACGCCGCCTTCCGAAAGTACCCAAAGACACCCGAGTGTCCGCCAGGTCGTATAGGGGCGTGGTGGCCGCTTGCTCTCTTGCAAAATGAGACAAGCCCCGAGCAATATATGTTAAGCCTACACTGGACACCGTGTCGTTTGTTGTCGCATCCTGCACCCATCCGTCAATCTTTCCAAGATGAACGCAAGTTTGCGAACGCCCTCATACACCATTCGAGCCCGTACAAGCGTGGCGTGGAACCCCGACGGATCGACTCATGAAGCCCGGCTACAACCGGCGAACGACCCAATGCGGCCGCCGAGAGCTCCCGCACGGCTGGCATCCGGACGGACTTCTTTGGCGGTACGTATGGCCTTGGCCGACGCCCCTGTGACGCCTTAAACGGCACAAATGATTTCTCGGTCCCCACGGCGGCGCCGGGGTGAAAGTGCAGGTACACGGCGTTTCCGAAAAATCAGCCCCGCGACTGGTCGCATCTGTGTCAGTATCGTGGTCACGTGGACCGGGGAGCGAAACAACATCTATGCCGTCAGTCCGTAATGTCGGGCATAGAAACAAGGCCGCGACGAGCCGGAAAAACAGCCGCGGCTTTGCAATATGGGGAGTACATCCCAAGCAACGCCGCCTAGCAACCCGAAAGCCAGTAGAGCCGGCACCCCAGTGACGGTGGCGGCACAGAGAAGCAGCGGGAGGCTAACCATTGGGCCATCACACGATTGTCAGCGGTGGAGTCTCCGACGCCATCGCTGGCCCCGTCTGAGGAGTTCGGCATCATGACCCAGGCTCACAGCGGAAATACTTAGCGAGTCGAATAGTGGACTCCGGCCCGATAGCCGCTTATTAGCCACATAAATCAATCTGTTTGGGCTGGGAGAAAACGGGGTATCATGGGGTGAAGTGTTGCATCGGCGTTTTGAAGTATAAAATGACCAAGGTAGTTTTGAACTATAAAATGTCCATCCGGCAATTTTATGGGTAAATCCACAGATCGTCTGTCGTTTTACTCATATCCTGTCGCTCGTTCGGAACCTTAACTTGGCCAAACCACCCGCATTTCGGGGCTGTCCCGCACTATCCAATCTCAATTCGGAACCGTAATTTGGCCAAAGTCCTACGGGACTAATGCCCCCGAATCTCGGTCATTAGCTCCACGAACATTGTCTGCTTGCAACCAAAAGATTGGGCGGGGCGGTTGGCCCATGAAGAGCGGTCATTGGACCGTGGGCGATGACCTCGGTGGTCACTGCATGCGCATATGCTTGATCGCTTCAATATAG
>JAJZAN010000164.1 GCA_021799435.1 Bacillota bacterium
TTTTTGGCGACTAAAAGCTATTTCAGAAGACTCCAATGATGGCCGCCGTCGCGCGTTGTCCAGAGGCGCCCGCCACCGGTGAGAATCCAACCTTGCCCGCCCTCCTGTAACACCAGGGACCGCACTGGTTGCAAAAACGGCAGAGTCGCCACGCGCCGCCAGGTTGTCTTAGGAGATCGGTTGGCACGAGACCAAAGGGCTCCATCCCAAACCGCCCACTCTTTGGATCCGAGCATGGCCAAGTGATGGTCCAACCCGGCCGTCGGTACGTCCACCGCTGGCACATTGGCTGACGTTGCGTTAGCCAAGGTATCAGCGACTTGCAGGTTTAGCACATTGGTCCAAGTCCGCCCGCCGTTGCCGGTAATGTAGCGGCCCACTGCCGCCTGGGCGAATCCCTGTTGAGGCGACGCAAACCAGAGACTTGACACCCCGCCCGGAAGACCTTGGGAAGGCACTTTACGCCAATGGTCTCTCCCGCCTAGCAGAAAAAGTTGGGTGGCCGCATGCGAACTCCTCGAGGAAAGCGCCGCCAATAGATGCCCGTTCTTCACGGCGAGATTGAGCTCCCGCGGGTGCCCCGGCACGGCGAGAGCTGACCAAGCGCCCCCATGACCCTTCTGAAAGAGAGCCCAGCCCGCCTTTTGATCCACCGCCAGCCACCCTTGACCGGTTCCCGAGAACACCAATTGCGGAGCTTCGCGGCGGTTCCCCGGGATCTCGACGGTCTTCTGCCATGACTGCCCCGCTGGATTTCCCCGCCAGAGCTGCCACACTCCCTGATGATATGTCAGCGACCACAAGGTCACGGGCGAAGACGCGGCCAAGGCGACAACGCGGCCTGCCGGCAGAATAGAGCCCGTTGCCGAAACGGGATGGGCTGCCGCCAAGGAAGAAGAATGGCTGGGCAACAGAGGCGTGGAATGCCGGGGCATCAGCAGCAGGCCGACCGCGACCAGGGCCGCCAAACCGGCCAATCCGCTCAAAGCGCGGCGCCATGGTCTCTGCCAGCGCGTCTCCACATGAATGCGGTCGGGACCGAGGGCGCGACCCAAGGCCCGATCCAGCACGGCTGGGTCTAGTGACATTTCCCGAGTCTCTTCGTGAAAGTACTCCCGCAACAATTGGTCAAGGTCGGACTTTTGTCGCTTCACTGCTTTCCCTCCTTCCTGCCCGGGATTCCCATGGCATCGCTTGGTTCAAATGCGTGCTTGAATCGCTTTCGAGCCCGAGACAACCGGATCCGCGCGGCCGTGGGGGAGATGTGCAGGACCTCTGCCACTTCTAAGGTGGTTAGGTCTAAGAAATAGAAGAAGACCAGCACCTCGCGGTCGGCGTCCGGGAGCGCCGCCAGTGCGCGGGCCACATCCAACCGTTCCACCTGCCTGTCATCCTGCCGCTCCACCCAATGGAACTCTTCCAGGGGCACAGTGCGGGGCGGGCGGCGGCGCGCCAAATCGCGTACGGCATTTCGGGTAACCTGATACACCCACGCATCGGTGGGTACGAATGCGGGGTGCGAAAGACACCAGCGGGCAATGTGAAAGAGACTGTCCTGGGATGCATCCTCCGCTTGGACGCGGTCCCCCAGCAAAGCAAAGGCCAACCGATAAACTCGGTCCGCATATTGTTCAACCCACTCTTCTATGGCTGCCTGACGGTTGGTATCCGCCCCTGACCCTCCTCGCATGACGACTGAATACAGTCGCGTCGTTGGCCTAAACGCCGCTGTCGGGAGAAATGTTTCGGCGTTCGGCTGAGGAGGATGGAGAACCCACGGTGGAAGACACGGCGATATCCTGGCTGGGGAGCACCACTCGCTCGCGCCACACGCGCACCGCCGCCACCCAGGCGGCGACCAGAATGCCCGCCGAAGGCACGGCAAAGAGCGCGCCCCAAATGCCTTGCCAGTCGGCTCCAATCATGAGTGCCAACACCGACAACACGGGATGCAGTCCCACTTGCGAGCGGATAATGCGCGGTCCCAAAATTTGTGATTCCAGGAGGTGCACGGCGGCAAACAGCACGGCCACCTCGGGAACTTGCACAAATGGATGTCCCGTCAGGGCCATAATGAAGGGGACAATGGCTCCCAAAATCGGGCCCAGCAGGGGAATCAGCTCCATGGCGCCAGCCAGCACTCCCAGCAGCACCGGATAGTGCAAGCCGATAGCCCAAGAACCGAGACCAAAGGCCGAACCCACCACGGCTGACAGCAGCAGTTGGCCCCGTACATAGCCGCCTACCACACGGGTGAGGGTATGCTCGACGGCGATGACCAAGTCCCGCCGACGCGGCGGCACTAGGCGCAGCACCGCCATCTGCATGCGCTCGGCATCCAGCAGCCAATATATGGTGACGAAGAGCACGATGGCGGCATCCACCACGCCGCCAATGACGTTGGAGACAATGTTGAAGATCTGGGACACCACAAACGAAGACACCCGGCCGGCATTGCTGACAATTCGGCCCTCGACGTTGCTCATGCTGATGTGGATGCCGTTGTGATTCAACCAGGCGAATACGCCGGGAGCCAAATTGGTGAGATGGCTGACATGGGCGGGCACCTTTTTCACCAAATGCATCAACTGGCCGGTCATCACCGTGCCCAGCACGGTACCGCCGCCCACAATCACCAGCACGGCACCCACGACCACCACCAGCACCGCCCAAGGACGCCGCCAACGGGATGACAGCCGATCCACTAAGGGGCTCAAGGTGATGGTAAAAATGATGGCCAGGATGAGAATCAGCACGACCCGCCCAAGCCGGGCCAGCATGAACCAAAGGCCATAAATGACAGCCCCGGTTCCCAACACCACCAGCACAAGGTCGCGCATGGTGGCGATGTTCCATTGAAAGTGCTTGTCTCTCTTCCCTGGCATAGCACCCATCCTTTTTTTCATTGTATATCCGGTCGGTCCGATTATCGACCAATCCTTCAGATTTTCCGCTCACTTTCGTGAAATCCCATTTGTGGTAGTCCCCAAGGTGGTCGGGTACAATATCGCTATCGATGATGGGAGGGTGTTCGGCTGGACTCGGAATCTCGTGACGCGCACTTGGAAGTCCGACGGCAGAGCATCGGAGTGTCAGCGTCCTTAATCTTCATTGCCACCCTAGTCAGTCGCATCAGCGGCTTCGCCCGCGAAATTGCCATGGCCGCGTTTTTTGGCACGTCGGTCCTGACTGACGCCTGGCTGATGGCTTCTGCCCTGCCAAACCTTCTTTTCAGCACCATCAACGGCGCCATCTCCGTGACGGTGGTGCCGCTGATGACCCAAGGCGATGCGCAATACTCGTCGCGATCCGTCATGCGGTTCCTCAACGAGGTCTTTACGGCCCTTTTTGTCCTGTCCGCAGGATTAGTCCTGGTTCTCGAAATCTTCACCCCGTCCATCATTCATGCCATGGCGCCCGGATTTCACAGTCCTCGCGAAATCCGTCTGACAATCCTGATGACCCGCATCATGATTCCCACCATTTTCTTTTGGGGCGTGGCAGGCTTGGCTGTGGGCATTCTGCAGGAGCGCGAGGAGTTCTTCCTGCCAGCCTTGTCCCCCGTAGCGGTCAACATCGCCCGCATTGCCACCATTATCATTCTGGGCCACCTCTTGTTCGGCATCGTCGGGGTGGCCATCGGATTTACCTTGGCCGTTATCTCGCAGTTAGCCGTGACCCTGCCGAAGCTGCGGCAGATGGGCATCCGCCTGCACTTCCGCTGGCACTTCAGCCATCCCTTGATGAAGCGCATGCTGAAGATTTCGGGGCCGTTCTTTCTTACCAGTTCGGTGGGCTCGGTCGGCATCATTGTCGACCGGGTGCTGGCCTCCGGCCTCGTGACGGGCAGCATCGCCGCCCTGAACTACTCCTATGTGCTGGTGCAAATCCCCATTGGCCTGGTCATTTCTTCCCTGGCCACCCCCATATATACCCGACTCTCACAGCACCACAGCGCGCGCCAAGGCGACACGTTCCGGCAATTGGCGATGCAGGGGTTTCGGCTGGTCTTGCTCATCATCGTGCCTGTGACAGTCTGGTTTCTGGCCCTCCGGATACCCATCCTGCGGCTCCTGTACCAGCACGGTGCCTTCAACGGCCAGTCCACCGACCTGACTTCCGGCACTCTCTTGTTTTTTGCCATGGGGCTGCCGGGATTCAGCCTGGCATTCTACCTGCAGCGGCTGTTCTTCGCCACACAAGACACGCGATCGCCGGCCCGCTTCTCTATCATCACCATTATGATTAACATCGCCGGCGACCTTGTCCTGGTGCACTTCATGCAAGCTGACGGCCTGGCGCTTGCAACCGGCGGCGCCAGTTGGATCAACGCTGCCCTGCTCACTTGGAAGGCGCTCAATCCGCGCTACAATGCCCATTTGCGGATCCGCCGGACGCTCTTTTCACTAGCACTGGCGGGCGGCGCCATGAGCGTCATCACCCTGCTGCTCTACCACGTCATGCACATGGCCACCGTATCTGGCATTATCCCTCTCTTGGCCACCCTCACCTTGACGGTGGCAATTTCTGGACTTGTCTACCTGCTGGTCCTCTTGGCCCTGCGCTTTCCCGACTTAGAAACCATGCGGCTCCGGCTGGTTGGCGGGCGGCGCCGGGTAACCCGCTGACCGGGAATTCCTGCCACTGAAGCCGCCCCCGGTGTGATACCATAGGGCTGGGAGGCGAGTGAATGGAAGACACACCCATTACCCGGCCTTTAGTGGTTGTAACCAACCGCGAACCATACGTCGATGAGCGTACCCGGAGAGGGATCCGCGTGCTGCCGAATGCGGGCGGCGTGGTCTCGGCTCTCGATCCCTTATTGCGGAAAATGGGCGGCGATTGGGTGGCCTGGGGGAGCGGCAGCGCCGATCGCCAGACGGCCCCCGGCGGCATCCGACCCGTGCCCTTGAAAGATCCCCGCTATCGACTGCACCGCATCTATCTTAGTCCCGACGAGGTTCAAGGCTACTACAACCGCTATGCCAATCAAGGCCTCTGGCCTTTGTCACACATGCTGATTGAGCGAGCCCGTTTCTCGCGCCAAGCCTGGTCCGTGTATCGCAGCGTCAACCTCAAGTTTGCGCGCAAGGTGGCACGCGAGGGCGCCGCCGACGCGCTGATTTTTTCCCATGACTACCAATTGGCCCTGTTCCCAAGCCTCTTGCGCCAGTTGCGGCCAGAATTAGCGATTGCCCACTTCTGGCACATCCCCTGGCCGACGTTTACCGTGCTGAGACTGTGTCCGCAATATCAGGAAATCCTGCGCGGCCTATTGGGAGCCGATGTGCTGGGATTTCAGACCGACGATGACGTGGAGGCGTTTTTGACGTCCGTTGAGCGCACCTTTCGTCACGTTCTGGTCGACCGGACTACCCAACAGGTGCAATGGCAGGGCCGCACCGTCCAAGTCACGGCCTTCCCCATCTCCGTAGACATTGAGGAAATTGAACGGCTGGCCCAAAGTCCCCGAGTGACCCGCTTCGCCCATGGGATTCGACGCCGCTTGGCCAGCGGTGGACAACAGTTGGGCATCTCCGTCGAACGAGCGGACTACACCAAGGGCATCATCCCGCGTCTTGAGGCGCTTCGCGAATTCTTCACCCGCTATCCGCACCGCCGCGGCCAAGTCAACTTCCTGCAAATTGTGGTCCCTACCCGCTCCGAGGTCAACGCCTATCGGACCCTGTTCCGGCAGGTGGAAGAGGAAACGGAGCGATTAAACCGCGAGTTCGGCACCGCGGACTGGAAACCGGTCCTGACGGTGCGGCGTTCCGTGGATCGCACCCGGTTGACAGGATTGTTTCGAGCAGCCGACTTCGCCTTGGTCTCGTCCCTCTTTGACGGCATGAATCTTGTAGCCAAAGAATTTGTCTCATCGCAGATCGAAGGGCGCGGGGTCTTGCTGCTTAGTGAAACGGCCGGGGCATCCCAAGAATTGGACGCCGCCTTAAGCGTCAACCCATGGGATCCGGAGGGATTCGCCGCGACCCTGGAACAAGCGCTGTCGCTGCCGGCTGAGGAGCGCATCCGCCGCATGCAGGCCATGCAGAAGCAAATCCACGGTCACACCTTGTTCGATTGGGTGACAGCCATTCTCATCGCCCTTGAGGCCGCCAGCGAGCACTATGTCCGAACCTAAGCCCCTTACCTGGGCTGCCCTGGGCGCGTGGCTCAGCTCCCATTCCCGACCTTACTGGATTTTTGATCTGGATGGGACTCTCATTGACCTGGCCGCTCGTCCCAGTGCGGTCTCGGTCAGTCCTCGCCTCATTGCAAGCCTGGAGCGTTTGAATCTGCTGTTTGAGGGACGGGTCGCGATCATCAGCGGCCGCGCGCTGGCCGATCTGGAATCGCTCCTGCCTCTCCCTCTGACCTTAGTGGGAAACCATGGCGCCGAGTTCCGCCACCGCGGGGCGCGATGGGAGGTCCCCCAAGAGGAGCGCGTGCGAGAGGCCTTGGATGATGTGCGTCCCCCGCTCCGCGATCTGGAATCCAAATGGCGGGGATCCTTCTTGGAGGACAAAGGACCCTCCATCAGTTTTCACGTACGCGGGCTGAAGGCGTCGGAAGCCGATGCCTGTGTTCTGGAACTCCAGCGGCTGATGGAACGCCGCACCGTGCTGCGCCTTCATCCGGGCCAAGCCTGCTGGGAAATCCGGCCCGGGCAAGGTCCCGACAAAGGGCAGGCTCTCGAAGTCCTGTTGGCTTCCGAAGCGGACGCACAACCGTTGGTCTTCGGTGACGACGTGACAGATGAAGACGCCTTTCGAGCGGCAGC
>JAJZAN010000165.1 GCA_021799435.1 Bacillota bacterium
GACTAGGGTATCTATCAGGATGAGTGTTTCGATGGGCTTCTCATAAATGTTCTTCACCACACCCGCGTCGACCTTGAAGGTGTGAAAGGGATTATCCATCAACCGCAAGAGACTACTGTATCCGGCACCGAGGTCGTCCATAGCGAGGTGAATACCCATATCACGCAAGCGCGCCAACGTCTCCCGTTGCACCTGCGCATCAACCTGGTGACTCTCCAACACTTCAATAGCGAGCCGTCCGGGTTCCATTTGGTGCTTGCTTAAGACCTCCTTCACCCATCGTGGAAACTCCGGATGAACAATAGTCGTGGGCGCCGCATTCACAGAGACGCGGGTATGCATGCCGTTGGATTCCCATAACTTCAAAGTGGCGAGGGCCATATCCACCGTCAACAGAAACAGCTGTTCGAGTTCAGAATCGCCAAGCAGGGGAAGAAAGACACCCGGACTGATGATTTGCTGGTCTGGCAGTTCGAGTCGAGCTAGTACTTCATATCGAATCACCTCGCCCGAGGTGAGGTCCAATACTGGTTGCACATATATCCGCAAGCCCCCGCCAAACAGTTGCATGCGGTACTCCCTGGCCAAATCCTCGGCCACCACCGTTTCGGTTCGCGTACGGCGCTTCCAAAAATCTTGCCACCGCTGCTGCAATCCTGAAGCGAAGCGATGCATCCAAGGAGACTCGAACTGATAAGGGTAAGACCCCCAGAGCTCCACTAAGGATACGGTATGCCCCATCTCATCGATAATCGGAACCACCAAGTGGGAGCGTACTGTGCCATTCCCCATGGAACCCTCTATAGCCTGGGACTCCGCATGCGTGCGGCGGCGAACCGCGTGATCCTGCCATGCGTCGCGTCGAAGATTTTGGCAAGGAAGCTCATGATCCCCTATAAGGTGTGTCACACCGGACTTGCCCTCGCCACTGAGAGGCCCGGCACTATGCTCCACAGTAATCGTTCCTTGATCGTCCTGGCGCATGAGAAAGACGCCGACTACACCCGGCAGGTCGGCCAGTCCAGCCATTTCCGATGCAACCACATCAGCCCATCGCATGGCCGAGTCGGGATTTGGGAGGTGGACCCGGCGAAAATACTGCGTCGAGAGTCCTTCGACCGCTTGGACTTGGATCCCCAGGTCGGTCCGCAGGCGGCTGTCGACCACGACGGACAGCCGGTAACGATCCCGCGCCGCGATGATACTACGGGCAATTTCATCCATCACGAGTTGCTGATATAGACCATGAGCCTGCATGAGCCCAACCCCACTAATCCCCATCAGAGCATGTGTCCGACCAATTTCCTCCGCAGACTGCCTCAACGCATCCGGTTGCATGCCTGCTCTAAAGACGTCCCGAAAGTGGCGCTGTTGACTCTCTGTAAACAGCGTAATATGATGCGTACTCGTTTCCCCATCGGCCATCAAGTGCGCGTAGCGATTTAAATAGGCGGCCAACTGCGCGGCGAAGCCACGACCCACGGTCTCAAATAAGATTGCATTCTTGTCCAGCAGGGCGGCCGCGTCAACCCCATACGGGTCAAACGTTTCAGGGAGCTCGGTATCTACCGAGTCCGTCAGCC
The DNA here is from genome assembly GCA_021799435.1 of Bacillota bacterium. GTDB lineage: Bacteria > Bacillota > Sulfobacillia > Sulfobacillales > Sulfobacillaceae > Sulfobacillus_B. The sequence goes on from JAJZAN010000165.1 coordinate 1,584, forward strand.
CAATCTGCCACCATTGGGCACGTGTTGTCTTCCGAGACTTTAGTTGATATAGGACCGCATCCGCGTATCGCAGCAGTTGCTCGCCGTCCGAAGCATGGATGCGGGACAACGCGATGCCACAGCTCATGGTCAGCTCCACAGGTTGGATCTGATCGAACGGAAAGGGTTCCGCCACTGCCCCGTGCAACCGTGCCGCCACATTCTCGATTCGTTGCACATAGTCATGGATTTGTAGCGCATTTAAGACGACGACAAACTCGTCGCCCCCAAGCCGGGCCAAAAATTCTTCCGGGCGCAGTCGAGATCGAAGGCGGCTGATAAACTCCTGAAGCAATCGATCGCCAAGATCATGTCCATAGAGGTCATTAACGGCCTTAAAGTCATCGAGATCCAGCATTCCAACCCCTACCAGCTTGTGGTCGTCGGCCTGGGAAAGCATCTCCTCCAGGTGGCGTTCGAGGGCTCGTCGGTTCGGTAATCCTGTCAGGCTGTCGTGGAGAGCTTGATGCCGGAGACGTTCTTCATATTGCTGGCGCTGAGCCAGAAATTGCAGCCGCTCCAGCCCAAACGCAATATCGCGGGCCAACTGCTCAAACAGCTCTTTTAAGTCGTCATCGAAAATGTTCGACGTTCCGTGATAGATGGAGAGGATGCCCCATTTCTCCCCGTGAATCCGAATGAGAATGGTGGCACTGGACCGAATGCCAAAACGGTGGGCACGCTCAGCCCACGGAGCCATCCCCGGAGCCTCGTCAAAAACTTGATTATATTGGCCGCGGCCGCTTCGCCATGCCTGGCCGGCGGAGCCTCGGCCCTCAGGCGTGTCGGCGTTAATGGAAATATGGAGTCCATCAATGTAGCCCACCGCACCCGATACCGCCACCGGGATGATGTTCCCGCTCGCATCGGGCTGCGCAATAAAAGCTACTGTTAAATGACCATATCGAACCGCGATATCGCAGAATGCCTGCAACATGGCATCGTAATTATCTACGCTGGCGATGAGTTGGTTCACCTGTCTGAGCATGGTGTTGAAATCCACGAGGCGCTGCATTCGGAGTCGTTCTGCAGCGGGTAGTACGCGATAGTGCTTACCGCGCTCAAGGTCTCGACCCATAACGGCTCATCTCCCCATACCCTACACGGTCCGAAAAGTCTCAACTGATCTCCAAAAAACAACAATAAGGCTTATTCACGGTGTCCGCCCCGGGAAGAAACCTTATACCACGCTGTCGAATGGCGACACCTTTATCTTTCCTCAGACACATGCTGTTGTCAAATTTTGGCTCATTACTCAAGAGCCCTGACGAACTGAACCGGGACCAAGTTTCAGTGATCTCCACAGACGTTCACCAGCGCCGTTAATCGTTAGCTTTTGCCGGCGGGGGTAGTAGCGACCAGCCAAGCTGGGATGTTGAAATACGTTTCGGCGTGGCAGATCCGCCACAAACACCTGGTACCCTCAGTGACTACCCCTGCGTCCATACGGCTCTATCGGAATGATTCGGCTCTCCAATCCGACTCCCGCACATCACCGGAACGTCCTAGCCGCACCATGATTCACGCCCAGTCGTGGCTTGCCTCCCATATGTGGAACCATTCCGGAAAACAGCGCGGGCAAATAAAGTCGATTGGCTGAAGAGTGGCATGCCGATATGCGCCATCGTAGTGGTAACGAAAGACTCGTCGACACACCGTACAGGGATGGCGTACGGTATGCATAAACGAGAGAGATTCCGGACTAATCTTATGCTGCACGGCCATGGTCCTCGCCCTCCTCCTTGTACATCCCAACAGCACACTCACTCCGTAGGCCCATTATTGTCCTGACCACGGATTCATGCAAACGATAGCACGCATTTTTCCAGAAGGTTAAATCCGAATTGGGACCCGGCCAACATGGTTCAGCACACCTCGCCGTCCCCCACAGAATGAAAAACAAGAGCCGTATCATGGCCGTTTCGAGATTCTCAACCGTTCCCGCGAAAAAAAGGCTCGCGAAACAAGGATCGACGCAGCATTTGTCGAAAGAGGCTAATATCAACCGGTTGGGAGATGGTCAACGCTCGTGTGGCGGATTCCTCTGCGCAGTGTTTTGCAGCCCATTGTTCATGCTTCAACAGGGCAAGTGATAGGTCATGAGGCCTTGTTGCGCGGGCCGGCGGGATCCCAATGGGAGTCCCCAGCGGCTCTCTTTGCCGAGGCCAAACGCCAGGGCGAAGGTCCCATTCTGGAAGGCGAAGCCCGGCGCCTGGCGGTGTCTCGGCTAGACGATTTGCAGCAAGACCAGTCCCTCTACGTCAACGTCGATCCGATTCTGCCGCAATCCACGCCGCCCGTGGTCCCACCAACCAACCGCATCGTCCTTGAAATCGCGGAAACCCGTTCCATTATTGACGATGAGGACGTGATAACCCACATCATGGCGTGGCGAAGCCAGGGGTATCGGATTGCCATTGACGATTACGGGGTTGGATATATGGGCATCGGGACCGCGCTGGTGATTCGTCCGGACATCATCAAGATTGACCGACTCGTGATTATGGGAGTGCACCAAGACCGCGCCCGTCGTGCCGCCGTTGAGGCAATTCTTCATGTCACCCAGGCTATGGGCACCATCGTGATTGCCGAAGGCGTAGAAACCGAAGAAGAGTACATGGCGCTGCGGGACTGCGGAATCGAGTATATGCAAGGCTACCTCTTTGGCAAGCCTCAGGATGTGCCGGTGGACGGACATGTGCCCATCCCGTCAGGGATTCGGTAAGAAGGCTTCATTCGGAGAGCGATCCACCAGCCACTGCTGCCGTCTTAGGCGCGGCGCTTATCCAGATACAGCCCCTCGTCTGCCACACGATAGCAAGCGTCCCAGGTGTTGCCATCCCGGGTCCAAACGGACCCGCCCACACTCACGGTATAGGGCGTTTCATCGGCTACTGCCGTCTGTAGACGCCGCATCACCCCTAGGGCATCGTCATCCTCCGCCTGCATCACGACCGCGAATTCATCCCCGCCCCACCGAGCCAGCAAATCTCCAGATCGCAAGTGATAGCGCAGGACTTGCGCCACATGCCTCAGAGCGGAGTCGCCAGCGGGATGCCCTTTTTGATCATTAATCTGTTTCAATTGGTCCATGTCCAAGAGGCCAATAATCACCGGCTTGGCGGCCGCTTCGGCAGCCCTTTGCACCACCGGCCAATAATCCAATAATCCGCGGCGATTAAGCAGTCCCGTCAGTCCATCGCGGCGACCGGCCTCCTCAGCATCCCGCGTGGCCAGCAGCAAGTCGAGGGCTTGCGCGACGTGGGCCGCGCACGCATCCACAATGCCGGTACGCGTGTCGCGCGCAATCCGGCTGGATGCCTCCGCGGTACGCCCCACCACCAGAAGCCCGGTGCGGTGTTCACGCGACATAAGCGGCCAAATTCCGAGTTCCTCGAGTCCATAGGGCCCCCATGCCGACCGCCAGGGATCGCGGATCGCTGTCCAAGGAATCCACCGCTCCATCCATGGCTCGATCTCGCCCACCATGTGCAAGGATTCCAGCACCACCCGACGAACGTTGTCCATACCCTCGGCAAACGGGCCCCACGGCGCATAGACGTCTATCGTGGGGGTGTCCTGATCCATCCCGCGGGCGCGTCTCTGATACACAAAGAATCCCGCGTCAACGTCAGCCCAGGCTTGGAGATCAGCAGCCGCCCGCAGGGCCAGATCTAATCCCCGCTTGGCTCGCCCCCACTCGCGCGTGCTGTATAAGAAGTCTCGCAATATCTGGCCATCCACCACCCATGGCCGATCGTCGGACCCCCCCCGTCGACTCATGTTCCCGTGCCCCTCCAATCTGCTCAACATTCTGACATAAGTTGAAGGGCCTGTCGTCTTCCGAGACCCTATTTCTGAGAACGCGCACCCCAGGAGCGCACAGCGCCTCAGCCCGACTGCCCTCCGGGCAGGCGCGCGGCAAGCCCCGGGGCAATAGAGGAACAACGTCGAACAGTGGCGAATGTTAACCGCAAAGCATTGCGCTGACCTGGATCAGCGCTGAAGGAGAAATCTTTTCATGGCCTTCTTGGCTTGGATTGCCTTAGCAGCCGTATGCGCACTCATTGCCCGATCAAAGGGCCGCAATCCCTGGGCTTGGGCTGGATGGGGTCTCTTAGGCGGCGTCATTAGCGTGGCTATTATCTTGGTCAAGTCGCCCCTGGGGATGGCTGGTCCTGCCTCCGCAACTCGCTCCCACGAGACGTTAAACCTGATCCGGGAGCTCGCAGACTTGAGAGACCGCGGCATCTTGTCCCCGCAAGAATTCGAAGTCAAAAAGGATGAACTGCTCAACAAGATTAACTAAGGCTAAGACCGCCAGGGACCGCTTATCGTGCTTCCCTCTATTGTTGCGGATATCCGGTTTACCGATCCACCCAAGAGTCCCCCAGCGCGGCTTGGGCCTCATCCCACAGGGGATACCCCTCCCAATCGCCGGGATGTGAGACAGCCAAGGCACCCACCAGACTTCCCAAACGGAGTGCCTCTTCCCATGGCCAGTCCCTTAACCGGGCCGCCAACACGCCCGCGGCCAATCCATCCCCAGCCCCCACCGCGTCAACCACGCGTGTGACGGGCCAGGCGGGAGAACTGGCGAGCTTTGATCCGTCTCTCTCGACCCAAGCTCCATTGGCGCCGTCGGTGACTACCACCGTGTGGTCGGGCGTCAAGATGCCCCGTGATATCAGATCTTTGGTGTCGTCCGTACCCCATAAAGTGGCTAGCTCGTGCCGCGATGCGAACACGAGTGAAGCCTTCCGCAGGGCACCCGCGACCGTCGTGCGCCACGCCTCGGGACCGCCCAGACGACGCCGCACATTCAGGTCGAACGAAAAGTGGCCTGGACGCGCTGCAACCCAGTCGTCTATCCACGCCATCAGCCGTTCTCACAATCCGGGTGGATCATGAGGGAGATGCCGGACAAATGGAGCCATCCGCCGTTCAAGGCGTCGGGCAGCGGGCTCGGCGGCTGCCATGCGGTCATGGCCGTCTCGCGGCGAAAATAATAGACCCGCGGAGCGTCCGTGAGTCCGTATTGTTCTTTAATCATAAGACCGGTCGGCCGGTCGCTGTCCTCTTGCAATAAGTCGGTCACGACACCTTGGCCCTTCAGCGTTTCGCGCACCATGCGGCCAACCGGATCGC
>JAJZAN010000166.1 GCA_021799435.1 Bacillota bacterium
GAAGCGTGGTGTTGATGGTTCTGGACGGGTGGGGTATCGGCCCTAAAGGGCCTGGCAATGCCATCTTGGGAGCCCCCGAAAATCGGTATGCGAAGCTCCGAGAGCAGTATCTCAGCACTGAAGTCCAGGCTCATGGCCGGGCGGTCGGACTCATGCCCGACCAAATGGGGGATTCCAATGTGGGACACCTGACCATTGGGGCGGGGCGCATCATTCAGCAGAACCTGCCCCGCATCTTCGACGCTGTGGAATCTGGAGAACTCGCTCAGAATGAGGTGCTGCAACAGGCGTTTGACCAGGCGCGGGGCAGCCGTCTGCACCTCATGGGCCTCATGTCGCCAGGGGGGGTGCACAGCCATCAGGAGCACTTCCGCGCGATTTTGGGTTTGGCCAAGGACGCGGGATTGACTGACGTCGCCTGCCACTTGTGGCTGGACGGACGGGATGTTCCCCCTTCGAGCGCCATGCAGTCGCTGGAATTCGCAGCGGAGACGCTGAACGAGATTGGGATTGGGCGGGTTGCCACGGTGGCCGGGCGCTATTACGCCATGGACCGGGATAATCGCTGGGACCGTACAGAAAAGGCCTATCGAGCCATGGTCCAAGGGAAGGGTCCGACCGCACGCAGTGCGCTTGAGGCCCTGGATCAAGCGTATCAGAGCGGCCAGACTGACGAATTTGTGGTGCCCACGGTTCTGGTGGGAGTCGACGGCCGGCCAGTGGCTACCGTGGCGTCCGAAGACGTGGTGCTGGTGTTCAATTTCCGCGCCGATCGGGCGCGGCAAATCACTCGGGCCTTGGCGGATCCCCAATTCGAGCCCTTTGATCGGCCATTCCCGCGGGTGTCGGTTTACACCATGACGGCGTATGACGAGGCGTTTGTGCTGCCCCATTTCTTTGACCCTCCAACCGTCGACAACAATTTGGCGGAGTGGCTGTCCAAGCAGGGATTGAGCCAGCTGCATGTGGCCGAAACGGAGAAATATGCCCATGTCACATTCTTTTTCAATGGGGGGCAGGAAAAAGTTTACCCGCTTGAGGAGCGTGTGCTGATTCCGTCGCCGAAGGTGGCCACCTATGATTTGGAACCGGAGATGAGTGCGGAAAAGATTGCGGACGTGGTGGTGGACGATGTCAACAAAAGGCAGCACGAATTTATCTTGTTGAATTTTGCTAATGCTGACATGGTCGGTCATACTGGGAAATTAGAGTCAGCCGAAGAGGCGGTGCGTACAGTTGATCGGCAGATCGGCCGCATTGCCGATGCCGTGCTGAAGCAGGATGGTTTGCTGGCGATTGTTTCAGATCACGGCAATGCTGAGGAAATGCAAGATGCCCAGGGTCAACCTAACACCAAACATACTAATAATGCCGTGCCGTTCGCGCTCATTGCCGGACCGTCATGGATTGACAGGCGGGCGCGCCTTCATGCCGGCGGGCTCAGGGACGTGGCACCCACACTTTTAACCGTGATGGGGCTCACCGTACCATCCGAGATGACCGGACAGTCACTTCTCCGAAGGGAGCGGGACTCAGATGAATGACACAATACGGCTAATCCAAGCACTGGAAATTCTGGACTCACGAGGCAACCCGACACTCGCGGTGCGCGTGGAATTGGAAAACGGGTCAGAAGGATTGGCCCGCGTTCCGTCCGGTGCGTCTACCGGCGCGCACGAGGCAGTCGAGTTGCGGGACGGGGGCTCCCGTTACCGTGGGCGCGGTGTGCTCAAGGCAGTGCACCATGTCAACGCGGTCATTGGGCCGCGCTTGGTGGGTCAACGGGCTGCCGAACAAGCACAGATTGACCATCAACTGTTGGAGCTGGACGGGACCCTGCAGAAGTCCCGGTTGGGTGCCAATGCCTTGCTGGGGGTATCCATGGCCGTTTTGCGGGCCGCCGCCCAGTCCACCCGGACCCCGCTGTATCGGTACATCGGCGGGACTCAAGCTGCGCGCCTGCCCGTTCCGCTGTTGAACGTGCTGAACGGTGGAGCGCACGCTGACAATAATGTAGACATTCAGGAATTTATGATTGTACCGGCCGGAGCACCAACGTTTGCTGAGGCGCTGCGCATGGCGGCGGAGACCTATCAGGCGCTCAAGGACAGCCTCAAGAAGCGCGGCCTTCGGACCGCCGTTGGCGACGAGGGTGGATTCGCCCCCGATTTGGGCAGCGACCGGGAGGCCTTGGATCTGCTCATGGAGGCCATCCGCGCGGCAGGATTGGAACCGGGCGTCGATGTGGCGCTGGCCTTGGATGTGGCAGCCAACGAATTGTATCACGGTGACGGCTATCACATCGGTGGCGCTGTAAAGGATGCCGACGGCCTGATCGATTGGTACACGTCGCTGGTGACTGACTACCCCATCATCTCGATCGAGGATGGCCTGGCCGAGGACGACTGGCAGGGATGGGAAGTCCTGGGTCAGTCGCTGGGCAAACGCATCCAACTGGTGGGCGACGACCTGTTCGTCACCAATCCCAGTCGCATTGCCCGAGGCATGGAACTGAACGTGGCGAATGCCGTGCTGATCAAGCTGAATCAAATCGGAACGGTAAGCGAAACCTTAGAGGCGATGCGCATGACGCAGCGTCGCGGGTGGAATGCCGTGGTCTCTCACCGCTCGGGGGAAACAGAAGATACCCTCATTGCCGATCTGGCCGTAGGCACTAACTGCGGTCAAATCAAGACTGGGGCTCCAGCTCGCAGCGAACGTGTCGCGAAGTACAACCGCCTCTTGGTGATTGAGGCGCAGGACAGCGCATTAGAGTACGCTGGCTGGGGGGCATTTCAGCATTGAATCTCGAGCTCAGGCAAGTCGCTGAGGGACTGTACGCCACGTCTCGAGCCGCCATGCAGGTCGAGGTGGCTGACGTGGTGGTGTTCGACATGGACGGCGTGCTGATGGACGTTCGACACAGCTACCCCGTTGTCATCTCCAAGGCAGTGGACAGCTTTCTTAGGGAGCGTGGATTCTCTGGGGACGCGACCGCCATCACGCCGGACGAGACCGCTTACTTCAAGGCGGCGGGCGGTTTTAACAGCGACTGGGCGCTAGCCCAAGGGGCAGCCCTTATTTATCTGGTAAAGGCTGAACTGGCGGGGTCTCGGCAAATTGACGGGCTCCGCAACTTGTCGCCTGATTTGGCGACCGCTGCCCGAGCCGCGGGCCAGTATGGCGGTGGATTGTTGGGGCTGGAAACGGCGCTTGCGCACTTGATTGATTTTCAGGACTTCGAGCGGGTCAAAGAGGAATGGGACCGTCGGCGATTGACCCGGCTGGGGCAGGAGTTTTATGCCGGTGACAAGGCCGAGTCCATCTTCGGGGTTTCCAACGACACGGTGGCTGGGGCTGGGCTGATGTTGTCCGAAAAGCCGCTGATTGACCGTCAAACGCTGCTGGCCGCACCGTTGCAGTACGGCATGTATACTGGGCGCAATCGTGGGGAAGTGGCCACCGCGTTGGATTTAGCCGGATTGCATGGCGTGTTTGACGAGACGGCCATGGTGACGGCCTCGGACAACATTTTCAAGCCCAGCCCCGAAGGATTATTCCGCATTCAGCAAAAGCTTCGGCCTAAACTGTTGATTTATGCTGGCGACAACTTGGATGACTGGCAAACAGCGGCGCGGTACGAAGCGGAACGAGGGTTGGACGACCCGCCTTGTTTATTCTGCGGTGTGCTGGGGGGATCGCCCGGCCCGTTGGGATACAGCCTTTTCCAGGAGCGGGGAGTCGACCTGATGGCTCACAGTGTGCGAGCTTTGTTGAACTGGGTTTCGGACCGGAAGCAGCGCATCACCATGACCTAGATATCCTATTGAAAAGATCGGATAAATAGGTTACTTTTGATAAGGATGGAGGAAAAAGGAGGAAAAACCATGCCCGAGGGAATTGAGACTGAGATCGTCAAAAGTTTGCCGCGCATCAATGAGCCGGCACCGGATTTTGAAGCTGACAGTACCCATGGCCCGTTGCGCTTGTCGAATTTTCGCGGCAAGTGGGTGATGTTGTTTTCGCACCCGGCTGACTTTACGCCGGTGTGCACGACGGAGTTTATGGCGTTCGCCGAAGCTCACGCGGAGTTTGAAAAGCGGAACGTCCAGCTTATTGGGCTGTCGGTGGATTCCGTGCCCTCCCATTTAGCCTGGACCTATGCTATCGAGCGGGACTTGGGCGTACACATTCCCTTTCCCGTGATTGCGGATCTGAAGATGGAAGTAAGCCGCCTCTACGGCATGATTCATCCCGGTGACAGCAGCACCGCGACAGTGCGGAGCGTGTTCTTCATCGATGACCAGGGGATGATTCGCGCCATGGTGTACTATCCGCTGTCTCTGGGACGGAGTGTTCCGGAACTGTTGCGGGTGGTTGACGGACTGCAGTTCAACCAGCGCGAGAAGCTCTCGACGCCAGCTAACTGGAAGCCCGGCGATCCGGCTGTTTACCCCGCTCCGCCGACCCAAGAGGCCTTGCAGAAGCGTATTGAGGAAGACCAGGGCAAGCCCAACCTCAAGGCTTGGTGGCTGAAGACCACCTCCTAATTTGTCAAACCGATAGGAACCGGGGCTCCATTTTGGGGCCCCGGTTTTTTCACCTTTCCTGGGTCCCCTAATATCATAGGGAAACCGAGGGAGGGGTTATGGTGACTGGTGAACAAGAGTTTGATCGGGGTGGGTTGACCCGCTTTCATTACCGCCTTATCACCGTGGCGGGGCTGGGCACCCTGTTTGACTCATTGGACGTCGGCATCGTGTCGTTCGTCATAGCGGCACTCATTCAGGCATGGAGTCTGAATGCATTTTGGGCTGGGGTGGTCGGCAGTATTAATCTGGTGGGCATGGCCATCGGAGCAGCGGTGGCCGGATCCATATCCGACCGTATTGGCCGACGTCAGATTTTTATGCTGACCTTGCTCATCTACAGTGTAGCGACAGGCCTGTCGGGTCTCTCCATTGCTCTTTGGATGCTGCTTTTATGTCGATTCGTGGTTGGCCTCGGATTGGGTGGGGAGCTCCCTGTGACAACCACCATGGTGACAGAGTTTTTGCCTACCAAGGCTCGTGGCCGTGGCATTGTGCTGTTGGAGAGCTTTTGGGCTGTCGGCTGGCTGGCCGCCGCGGTTGTGGCGTTCCTGGTGATTCCTGCCTGGGGTTGGCGCGCGGCCTTTTTCGTCGGCGCTGTTCCAGCACTCTATGTGCTGTACTTGCGGCGCGGCATCCCGGAGTCCCCGCGTTTTCTCATGCGGACAGGGCGCAGCGATGAGGCCCGGCGGATTATGGAACAGGTGTCTGGGCGGGAGATTGCGGCCACGAACTTGGTAGTGCCCTCCACCGTGTCGCGTCCCAAGCTGCGCCATCTGTTCTCCGAACGTTTCCGACGCCGGACCGTGATGTTGTGGATTCTTTGGCTGGGCATGAACTTCGCCTATTACGGGATGTTTCTGTGGCTTCCGTCGGTATTGGTGGCTCACGGGTATTCGTTGGTGAATTCGTTTGGATACACCCTCATTGTCACCGTGATGCAGCTCCCGGGGTATTTCTCTGCGGCCTGGCTGGTCGACAAGATGGGGCGCAAGGCCACTTTGGTCATTTACGTGTTGCTGACGGCTTTGTTTGCGACGTTGTTCGGGCACGCCCAAAGTGTGTCGGCCGTGCTGCTGTTCGGATCAGGCCTCGGATTCTTCAATCTGGGCGCTTGGGGCACCACGTACGCCTACACGGTCGAGCAATATCCAACCATGGCGCGCGGCACCGGATCAGGATGGGCGATGGGTGTAGGCCGCATCGGCGGCATTGTTGGCCCGTTGGTGGTCGGCGCATTGCTCGCATCGCACGTGGCTGTGTCGAGCGTATTCTGGATGTTTGCGGCGGTCTTGCTGATTGTGGGAGTTTGCGTGGCATGGTTGGGCAGCGAGACGCGCGGACGGACCATGGCAGATTTGGAATCGGGGCAATAATAGGTATCAAGCGGCTGCCCCGGGGCGATATCCGGGGCCATTTTTCTGTCTTGCGGGTTATCTTCGCGGATCCCATTCGTCTTGTATGCGAGGGGGATCTTGATGCCGATATCCGATTATTATCGCCGCCTGCGGGAGAAGATTGGCACTCAACGCATCTTCAGCCCTAGTGTGGTGGCCGTCATCCCAGATGCAGAGGGTCGCGTGTTGTTTGTACAAGGGACCGGCGAGGATTCTTGGGGGCTTCCGGCTGGAGCGATTGAACTGGGGGAAACTCCCGCCGAAGCGGTGATGCGGGAAGTCTTTGAGGAGACGGGACTCCGGGTGGTTCCAACCCAGGTGCTGGGGGTTTTCGGAGGGTCGGCCTTTCGCCACACCTATCCGGATGGAAATCAGGTCGAGTACACCATCACGGTGTTCTCGTGCAAAATCCAGGGTGGTCTCCTAGAGCCCGTGGATGGAGAGGTGCAAGCCTTTCACTGGTTCGATCCCATCGCCTTGCCGCCGATGCAGTTTCCCTATCCGCCGGATTTGTTCACGAGAGGCGAAGGGCAGCCGGCGCTATTTTGACCGCAAGCGAAAAGTTTTGCGCGTGGGGCCCAAGGCCCCGTCATAGTCGCGGAAACGCTGGTGCTTGCTTAACGTTCACCGAGTAGTGGACTTTTTTGGTGTCCGCTGATAGAATAAAGCCATGCATACCGAAGCAGCGATGATCCGAGGTCGGGT
>JAJZAN010000033.1 GCA_021799435.1 Bacillota bacterium
TCATATGGAGCGATCCTATCAAGTCGGGTTTCAGTTGTCCCGCGCCGGCGTTGCGTGGTTTGTAGAACCGGTGGATGTCTCCCAGCTTGGCGACATACCGGGTCACATCGGACGTGCTCCGGAAACATGGCGAACGTATTGGTGGATCATGGGCCACATTGCTTGGCGGGTCCAGCCCGGGCGGCTGGAGCCTATCCGACGCAGCAGCCTTCGAACTTTTGGGCTGGACTGGGACCCGGACGTCGACCGCGCCCTGTGGGGACTGGATTTACTGGCGGGTGACAGCAGCAGTCGGCCGGGGTTGGAGCGGCGGGTTCGGTTTGCTCTGGAGGATCCTGCCACCCATATGGTTATCGGCCGGGCGAGTTGGCTGACTCTAAATTTCGATCTCTTATTGCATCACCTGTCGACTCGAAGCGCTGACGCCGGTCGTCTTATGGCGGAGCACACGGAGTGGCTGGCAGCCCACGGCTATGAAGGATGGGTCGACTATTTGAACCAGGGCCGATTCCCAGGTTTGTCGTTCTAGATTTTTTCGGATCTGGCAGGATAGTCCAACACGGCACCTGACATGCTATGACCCAGGGGGGATAGCATGCAGTTGAAATGGGGCTGGGGAGCGAAGATTGGTCTGATTTCGGCTGGTCTGGTATCAAGCTTGATGCTGATGCCGATACCCACATCCCTGCATGAAGGGGTGCCGGAGCAGGTCGTGGTGGGGTGGACAGGGATATACGACCACTTTACCGGTCAGTATGACTGCCGGTTTTTGTTGACGCAGGGTTTTTCAGATGTTCCGATCCATCGCTTTCCGCAAAGGTGGTTGACTTCGCGGGGGAAAGGGGAGTTTTGGCACACGCCCCATGATTCTCCTCAACTCTTGATGTTGGCCTATCGACAAAATCCTGCCGGCGTCGAGCAACAGTTGGGCACACGGGACAATGTGGCCGGGTGGCTTAATCCATTTCCGGGGGCTCCCGTGGCCTATGCGGCTCCCATATTGCGAGCCATGGCGAAGGACGGGTGGAATCCGCGCGCCGCAGGCGGTCCGGACATCCCGCCGCGATTGGCGGCGGCGGGTTCCGAACCGCTTCAGATCGACACTCAATCCAACGGTACGGCGCTCCTGCAGCTCAAGCCGGGACAGCGGCCGTTGGCGTTGCCCAGCAGGCCGCGCTAACCGGCGTTTTTAGCTCGGGATGCGCGGCCCACGCTCATCTCGGCCAGGCCCACGGCGACCAGCATGATAACCAAGTGGAAAATCCGCACCGAGAGTGGGTCGGCATGAGACAATAAGGGCAGGATGCCTCCGGCCAGGATTAACAGGGCTGCGATGCCCACGGTGACGTTCTTGACTTGAAACGTCAGCCATGCCACGGCCACCAACACGATAATGCCCGCCACGATATGGACGTCGCGCAGGAGTGGAGACATGGGGTAGAAGCCAAACAGGCCTCCGAGTCCTACCAACAGAGCAATGAGCACCGCTAATCGAAAGATCATCAGTGTGCCTTTCATCAGAATCACCCTTTCACTTCAGTGTCTCCCAGAATTTGGCGAACAATTCTCAGGGGATGAGAATTCCGATCGCCAGCAACAAACCGACAATGACATGCAGTCGTCCCATCAACGGCACCGCCTTCTTGAGCCCGTCGGGCTGCTGCATTTGTTTCAGCGTGCTGCCTGCGAGCGGCAGGGCCAGCAGCACAACCAAGGCTCCCCACGGCATGCGGTGGTTGAGGACTGCGGCGATGACCGCCACAAAGGCAGCAGCGACGACAGCGCTGATGACGGCGAATCCTTTCTTGTGTCCCAACACTACCGGAATGGTTCGGCGTCCGTATTGACCATCCTTAACTCGGTCTCGCAGATTGTTTCCCAAGAGAATGCCCGCTACTAAAAACCCGACTGGCACCGAGGCGATCCAAGCCATGGGGGTGATCTGCCCGCCGGCCGCCAATTCCGTTGCGGTAATTTCTAAAGGACCCATAATCATAAAGACGACAACTTCACCAAATGGCGTGGCGGAGATGGGGAAAGGCCCCCCAGCATAGAGAAATCCTGCCCCGATCGCCAAAAGTCCCATCAGAAGAAGCCACGGATCCCGGAAAATAACTAGCAAGAGCCCCAACACCAGAGCGAGGGCATAGAGGCCGATGGCCCAGCGCCGCACGATCGCGGCCGGGACCTCGCCAGAGACAATGATGCCCCCGATGCCGAGGCTTTCTTCGGTGTCGAGCCCTTTGACGAAGTCGTAATACTCGTTCAACATATTGGCCCCAATTTGCATCAAGAAGCCGATCGCGATGATATCCAGCCATGCCCACCAGTCCATGTGGTGAAGTGTGCGCCATGCCAAGGCTCCGCCTATCAACATAGGGACCACCGTGGCGGCCAGGGTTGGCGGTCGGCTGACCTTGAGAAAAGACTTCCATGTCATGACAGTTCCACCCACTTCGTTAACGTGCGAGCCTGCTGCTGCAATTCCGTCCGGAGCACTTTCCCACTGGCGTTGCGGGGGATTTGAGCGACCCGGTAATAGATCGACGGAATTTTATATGAGGCGAGACGTTTAGACAAGAGGTTGCGAAGGCTCTCCTGGTCCAAGACATCCTCCGCCACTACGGCAGCGGCCACCTCCTGACCCCACTCGGCGCTCTCTACACCGAACACCGCGCAGTCCTGCACGCCAGGCACGCGGAGGAGCTCCGCCTCCACGTCACTGGGGGAAATGTTTTCCCCGCCGCGGATGATGAGGTCCTTGAGACGGTCAGTCACCGTGAGATATCCGTCTTGGCTCAAAAAGCCCACATCTCCTGTTCGAAGCCATCCGTCCTCAAATGCGGCCCGGGTGGCATCGGGGTTGCGCCAATACCCGCGTGCCAGGGTTGGCCCCTGCACCCAAATCTCTCCCGTTTGGCCGGGTTCTGCCTCTCGGTCGTCATGGACGATGCGGACCCGGGTGGGCAGGTTGGGATGGCCGGAAGTGCTGGTGCGGTGGGCCACTTCGTCTCGACTCAACGTCACAATTTGCGAGCAGGTTTCGGTCATGCCGTAGGTGGGAACCACCGGGTATCCGCGCTCGTGAGCCGCTTGGATTAACACGGGAGCTGCCGGAGCACCGCCCAGCAGCGCCAACCGCAGGGTGGGCGGCGCCTCGTCGGGCAATTCCAAGAGCCGGTGCACCATGGTCGGGACGACTGACATGAGGGTGACCGATTCGGTGTCCATGAGATGGCGCGCCCGCGCCGCATCGAATCGCGGCTCCAGTACTACTGCGGATCCGTGGATGACGCTGCGAAACAGAATGGTCAACCCCCCGACGTGGAAGAGCGGCATCATGTGCAGCCACACATCATCGGGCAAAAGTCCAGCATTTAGGGCAAAACCCACTGCACTCCACCATTGGGCCCCCAACGACAGTTCCACGCCTTTGGGGGTGCCGGTGGTGCCGGAGGTGTAGACCAGGGCGTGCAGGTCCTCAAAATTCAGGGATTGGTCCGCGACCGGCTCTCCGACCGGCCCTTGCCGCAGAGAGTCCATGGAGGCAACCCGCCGCATGGGGTGGATCCAGGCAAAGTGGTCGTCCGAGGCTTCGAGGATGAGAGCGGGATCGGCATTGTCTATAATTGGGGCCAACTCACGCGGAGAGAGGCGGGTGTTGAGGGGGACCAAGACCGCTCCTATGCGTGTAAGAGCATGCACCAGGCGAACCTGATCCGCATTGGCTGGCAAACGATAGGCGACACGGTCTTGGCGCTTGATCCCGAAACGCGACAAGATGCCGGCGAGATGAGCCACGTCGGCATCTAGTTCGCGAAACGTCCAGCGACCTTCTGGGGTCACCAAGGCCGGATATTCTCCCTTTACTTGGGCTTGGTGGTGGAGCCAGTCGCTACTGGAAACCATTTACGGCAACCGCGGGAACTGATCGAAGTTGGGCTTGCGACGTTCCAAGTAGGCGTTTTTGCCTTCCTTGGCCTCTTCGGTCATGTAGTAGAGCATGGTGGCGTCGCCGGCCAACTGCTGAATTCCGGCTAGTCCATCGGTGTCGGCATTGAAGGCCGCCTTCAAGAAGCGCAGTGCGATGGGGCTCTTGTCCAGCATCTCGCGGCACCACTGCACGGTTTCTTCTTCGAGCTGCTCCAAGGGAACCACGGTATTGACAAGCCCCATGTCGAGCGCTTCCTGGGCGTCGTATTGACGGCACAGGTACCAAATTTCACGGGCCTTCTTGTGACCCACGATGCGGGCCAGCAGGGTGGCGCCGTAGCCGGCGTCAAAACTTCCAACCTTTGGCCCCGTTTGGCCAAACCGTGCGTTGTCGGCAGCGATTGTCAGGTCACAGACTAGGTGCAACACGTGCCCGCCGCCGATAGCGTAACCGGCAACCATGGCGACGACCGGCTTCGGCAGGTATCGAATTTGCTTCTGCAAGTCCAGCACGTTGAGGCGCGGAACTCCGTCTGTACCGACATACCCGGCATGGCCGCGGATGCGCTGGTCGCCACCCGAGCAGAATGCCTTATCGCCCATGCCTGTGAGAATGGCGACCCCGATGCTGGGATCGTCGCGAATGATGTTGAATGCGTCCTCAAGCTGGAACAATGTGTCGGGGCGGAAGGCATTCCGCACTTCCGGCCGGTTGATGGTGACCTTGGCAATGCCGCCCAATTGGTGAAGCAGCACATCAGAGTATTCCTTTTTCAATTCCCAGTCGAAACCCATCCGAATTCCCTCCTTGTGTCTTGCGGCCATTTACGGCCGCGTGGTCGCCAAAAAGTTGAGCACAATCTCTCTGAACCGCTCCGGCTGATCTCGATGCACAGTGTGTCCCGCATCGGGGACTCTCACCCACGACGCGTCAGGGAGCATCTCTCGCATGCGCTGAGCCGTCAGGGTAAACTTGGCATCGCCGTGGCCGGTAATCAGCAGGACGGGAATATGTAGAGCGGAAAGGTTGTCCCACAGCGAGTCCTGCCGGCCAGTTCCTGCCCCCCGCAGGCTCTGGGCCAATCCATGCGCCGATTGCGACCAGCGGATGCGGTTTTCCGCCTCCCTGACCGCCTCCGATTGACTTTGAAACAGCGGCTGGTTGGCCCAATGCGGGACAAACCAATCCAAACCGCGCATCTCAATGTCTGCCGCCAACGCATCATCCCGCTCGCGACGGGCCCGGCGCTCGTGGACATCCCGGATGCCGGGCGACGCACTCTCCAAAATGAGGACGCTCAGATGCATCGCGTGTTTCCAAGCGAAATGCAGGGCCAGCCGTCCACCCATGGAATAGCCTAACACAGTGGCTTTTGCTATGGAAAGACGCTCCAGCAAGGCAGCGAGGCGATGGGCAGTCGCAACCAGGCCGAGGTCCTGGGGCGCACTGGGCGTATCGGTGGAACCGTGGCCCGGAAGGTCCGGGGCTATGACCCAGAAGTGCTCCGCCCAGGCTGGAGCGATCTCGTCCCAGCTTTTATGGGAGCCCGTAAAACCGTGCAGCAAAAGAAGCGCCGGGCGGTCGGGTTGGCCCCACATGGCCACATTCCAGGATTGTCCATCCAGGCAAAGGGTTCTTAGTTCCGGGGCCATGAGCGGTCTTCCCACGCATAAAGCTGCCGATGGACAGCGGTGGTCTCCGGGCGCGGCGTGGTGATCCACTCCAGAATCCGAAGGCCCGTCCGTGGGCGCAGCTCCTGAAAGGCCCCGAAAACCTCGCTCTCGGAGTGCACCCGGCGGAAGTCCGCTCCATACAGTGTGGCGGCCCCGGAGAAATCGATGCGATGCGGAGTGCCAAACAGTTCCTCGAATGTTTCTTTGGGGAGGTCGGCCTGCGGCAAGAAGGAGAAAATGCCCCCGCCGCTGTTGTTGAGAATGACCACCAGGGCGTTGAGCTGATGCTGTTGGGCGAGATGCAAGCCATTCATGTCGTGGTAGAAGGCCAAATCGCCCAGGAGTGCGAGCACGTCACCCGACTCGGCGCTGATGCCCAGAGCCGTGGAGATTAACCCGTCAATGCCATTGGCGCCCCGATTGGCGTAAAAGGTGAGGGGGCCGTGATCGTAAAATGAATCCAAATCCCGGACCGCCATGGAACTCGCGACGAGAACGGGTTTGTCTGACCACAACTGGTTCAGCTGGGCATAGAGGCGGCCTTCGAATGAGGCGGGGCTGGCGGACACGACGCGCTGAGCTTGGTCGGCAGCCCGTTCTTCCAGTTGCTCTAGGGCTTGCCGCCAATCCGGCGGAGCCATGGGCAGTTGCCGGCTCAAAGCGGAGAGGGACTCGGCGGGATCACCTTCGAACACCAGAGCGGACTGGTGGTTCGGATCGCGAAAGCCCAGGGGCCAGTCTATCAGCACCAGGCGCGATGACCCCGTCCACTGGTTCCACACTTTAGAGGTGAAAGGCGCCCCCAACCGCACCACCACGTCAGGGCGCGGAGCATCCGAGACCGCCCTCAAGAAAATGTCGTAACGCGTCAGGCCACGATCTTGTCGCCCGTTTGCGGCCAGCGGGTCCACCATGATAGGCCAGCCGGACGCTCGAAAGCGCTCCAGCACCGCCGGATCCACCCAAGGAGACTCCGGCCCCAACGCCAAGAGCGGCCGCTCAGCACTTCCCATCCATGCTCGCACTTGTTTGAGGGACGCGTCGTCCACGCACCAGCGGGAGTGCACAAAGCCGCCCATGAGGGGGTGGCTGGCAGGACCGGGTTCCGGCAGCAGAGGTTCTCGCAGCGGCACATTCAAGTGGACAGGCCCACGAGGGTGCGACATGGCGACATGTACGGCTCGCGATGCCACTTGGGCGGCGTGAGGACGCAAGTCTGCGCTTCCTGGCGTGGGCAGATCCTGAAACCACTTCACGTGCGTGCCGAATAAATTGACCTGGTTAATGGTTTGGGCCGCGCCCACGTCGCGCAGTTCCCGCGGCCGGTCGGCGGTCAGCACAATCAGGGGAATGCGGCTCAGATACGCTTCCGCCACGGCCGGATGGAAGTTGGCGGCCGCCGTTCCGGATGTTGACACGACAACCACGGGACGCTGAGAGGCTTTGGCCATCCCCAAGGCGAAAAAAGCGGCCGTGCGCTCGTCCAGGGCCATGCGCACCCGAATGCCCGCCGACTCGTGCAGCAAAATCGCCAAGGGGGTCGATCGGGAGCCGGGAGCGACAACCGCTTCACGTACACCACGAGCTTCTAGTTCCGCGATAATTTGGCCCAAATAGGGGCGCAGTGGCTCTGTCAAAACGCACCGCCCTCAATCTCGAGCGCGCTCAGCATGGTGCTGAGCTTCCAGTCCGACTCCCGCAGCTCAGATTCGGGGTCGGAGTCGCCCATAATGCCGCAGCCCGCGTACAACAGCGCCTCACGCCCAGTAATCAGTCCCGACCGCAGGGACACCATCCAATGTCCGGCACCGGAGAGGGTCGACCATCCGATGGCGCCCGCATACCAGCCCCGGTTGAACGGCTCATGTGCCCGGATATATCGCGTTGCTACGTCGACTGGATGACCCGCTACGGCTGGGGTCGGATGCAGATGGGCCACGATCGGCCAAAGGCTGCTGTCGTCACGAAGCCGCGCCCGGATGGGCGTGAGCAGATGCTGGACACTGGGCAGCTTTTTTAGGTTGGGCCGGTCGGACATGTACAGCTGATCGGTGGTTTCTTCCAGAGCTCGCCGTATGTGCTCTTTCACTACAGCGTGCTCTCGTTGGCTCTTAGCGTCTTCTTGCATCGATTCGGCTATCTCAAAGTCTGCTTCGGGGGTCACGCCGCGAGGTGCGGAACCAGCCAAGGCCATTGTCTCCACTTGGGCCCCATGCACCCGCACCAAAAGTTCCGGCGAGGCTCCCAAAAAGACGGCTTGCTCCCGCTTTAAGGCGAATACCACCGCTTCGGGGTTTTGATTTTCCAGATTCTCCAGCACCCGTGCCACCGGTATGGGCTTCTGATAGGAGAGCGCCAGGGATCGGGCCAGTACCACTTTGTCCATGTGTTGAGCCCGGATCTTTTCGGCGGCTTCCTCGACGATGCTTGTCCACTCCAGACGGTCAGGAATAGACCGAATGGTCATGGGCTGAGGCATGATGGCGGGGACGGAATCGGCAAGCAGGGCCTGCCACAAGGGCTCCAACCTTTGCTGGAAGAATTCCAACGGTTGGTCGGGATGCAGATGCTGGACCACGGTCAGATGGGCTCCATGGGCTGTCTGGCGCACTTGCACGGCCGGTAAAGCGAAGTAGACTTGGGGCCATGCCGGCCAGGCGGACGAATCATCGAATCCCTGCCCGCCCACCACCATGAGGTCGCCGGGCAATCCTTGGGACTCAAGGCGGCTGATGTGCGTCTCCATGCGCTCGAGGTGTTCGCTCGAGCTCCACTGCCACTCGCGCTCTAGTCCCAAACCCAACTGCGCTTCGCCGTGGGGGTCCAAAAACAGCCAGGCAAATCCTGAAAAACGGGAAAACGCTTCGACGAGGTCGATGGCAGGAATTGCTAAAGATTTAGCGAACCACTCATCATGGCCGGTCTCGCGGGTCCGTTGCAGGGCTTCGCGCAAATGTTCGTCTATCCAAGCTCTCGTAAGGTTGAGCGCGCTCGTATCCATACTGCTACTATAGGGCGCCCATGTGGCGAAATCAACAATACCCCAGGGGAGGAGTCGCCATGGCGATCTGGCATGCCAACGGTGCAGAGACTCAACGAATCCTAAGCCAGAGGTGGCCCGACCTGCCTTGGGCCCGGGTTCGCGCGGTGGACATGGGGTGGGACTTCCGGGTGTGGATTTTGGACGATCGATGGGTCGTGCGGGCAGCCCGGACCCATGCCGCCAGTTGGCGGCTTAGCCGCGAGTGGCAACTTTTGGACCGCTACTTATCGGATGTTCCGTTTCGAGTGCCGCGCTACGAGCGGCGGACGGAGGGGGCAGGCGTTTACCCCATGATTCCCGGCTTGCCGCTTTCGGACAACAGCGAGCCCTCCGAGAAAGTTTTGCACGGGATTCGTGAATTTTTAGAGCGGCTGTCCTGCACCACGCCAAGCCATAGGCCCGAGGTTCTGCGGGGCCATTGGATCCGTCGGTTCCAGGCGTGGAGCCAGAAGGCTTTGCGGGAGGTCGATCCGCTCTTGTCTATCAAGGAAGGCCGCCGTATCCGGGTTCGTCTTGACGAGGCGTACGACAAGCTCTGCGCCGATGACTGGAATCCGGTTCTCCTCCATGGTGATTTAGTCCCGGAGCATGTTCTGGAAGATCGTGATGGAAATCTCGGGTTTTTAGATTTCGGTGACTGGCGATGGGGCGATCCCGCCTTCGATTGGAGCGGAATTGCCGGGCTGGATCGGGCCATGCCCGATTATGGCCGAGAGATGTGGCCCTCCCGCATCGCGGGCTATCGTCTGACCGCCGGATTGAATCGGGTGTCGTGGGCATTGCGGACAGGCGATGTGGAGGGGTCCGAAATGGCTATGCGGGTTCTGAGACGGCGCATTTAAAAGAAATGGATGGGGTGACAGGTTGTACTATCAAGGAGAGCCAGGCGCGTTCAGCGAGGCGGCAGTGCGGCAGTATTTTCCTGGGCAAGAGCCGCGGCCCACGGCATCATTTGAAGAAGCCTTTTGCCGTCTGACGGACGACTCGAACGCTTTTGGACTGTTACCCATTGAGAATGCCTACCGCGGGCCGGTGACCGAGGTTTGGGACCGCTTGGTGGAGAGCCCCGAACTGACCATTTGGGGAGAAGTGGTGCAACCAGTCCACTTGGCCCTCATGGCGCGGCCGGGAGAAAGCTTGCAGTCCATCCACACCGTGCGCTCCCATCCCCAAGCCTTGATGCAAAGTCGAGGCTTCTGGCAGCCGCGGGGGTATCGGTCCGATGCGGCGCTGGATACGGCCGGCAGCGCGCGTGAACTGGCGGAATTCGGCTGGCCTGGGGTTGGGGCTATTGCTAGTCCCGCTGCGGCAGCGCGCTACGGTCTTCATATTTTGGCGGAACCTATCGAGGACTACCCGGACAACCGCACCCGATTTTGGCTTTTAGCCCAGCGCCAGCCGCCGCTAAAGCCCGCTGGACATCCGGAAACGATGAAAGCCACGCTTGCATTTGACATTCCACACCGCCCGGGGTCCCTGGCGGCTGTATTGGGCGTATTTGCTGAGCATCATTTGGATCTCACCAAAATTGAATCTCGTCCGCGTCCGGGCTATCCCTTCGAGTTTCGCTTTTGGGTTGACCTGGCGCTTCGAGATGGCGATGCGGCGGGGCTGTTCGAGGCCTTGGCCCGCGTGCAGCAGGATGTCTTATTCTACCGATTTCTGGGATACTACCCCTCCATGGGTTTGGAATAGGGAGCGATTCGATGCTGGTGCTGATAGCGGGTCTTCACGACACCGCGGCGGATGTTCGGATGCTGGAATCAATGGGTGTCGAGGGACACGTCTTGCCCGTCGGGATTGCGGAACTGAAAGGAGAGCTGACTCGGCTGGAACCCGCGTCAGTGGACACGGTGAGGATTGGACCCCTAAGCAGTGCGGAGGCCGTCGCGGCCATGGGAGACTTTCTCGGACGGTGTGCGGCACCGGTCGTATTGCAGCCGGAATCGGCCGTTGAGGCTGATCCGGAGACGGCAGACGCACTCCGGGAGGTGCTGCTGCCGAGGACCACCCTCGTTGTTGTCACAGCCATGGAGGTGGCCGCCCTGTTAGGGGTGCCGATGCAGGATCGGGTGGACATGCGGCGTGCTGGGCGTACTCTGGCCCATTTGGGTGCGCGTGCGGCGCTCCTTCGCGGTCCCGCGGAGGATTTGCTGTGGGCGGACAATCGAGACCACTGGCGATCTTTGTCGTCTGTTCATCTCCGCGCCGCGGCGATCCTGGCTGCTGGGTGGATGGCACGGGGCGAGAGCATTTTCGGGGCCATCGAAAAGTCTTTGTAAGATTAATGCCAGAGAATATTGCCGCATGACGCCGACTGGAGTATGATCGAGAAAAAAGTTTCGTAAAGAAAATTTTCCGACAGGAAATTTTCTCCTCACCAGGGGGCGAATGCGGTGCCAGCCAGCAACCTCACCCAGATTCTTCGTGATTCGGCCGAGCGGTTTCCCGATTGTACCGCCCAAAGGTATTGGGATGGCCGACAGTGGATTGATCGAAGTTATTCCGCTCTATGGACCGTGGTGCAAGAGGTGGCCCGCGGCCTCTCATCCTTGGGGGTTCAGCCCGAAGACCGGGTGGGCATTTTGGCCAAAACCCGGCCGGAATGGGTCGTGGCGGACATGGCCATTTTGTGTTGCGACGCCATAAGCGTTCCCATTTATCCGTCGGTGCCAGCTGATCAGGTTCGCCACATTGTGGAGGACGCCAACATACGGGTGCTCATTGCCGAGAACGACGCCTTGGCCAAGAAAGTGCCCGACTCGGTGACGATTGTCCAGATGGAGTCGGATCAGTCGGACCGCCCTCTCCTCTATGGATTGGCTGCTCCGGGCCAGCCGCTGTCCCCCGCCCGTACCCGAGACGCTCTGGCGACACTTATTTACACGTCGGGCACAACCGGCTTGCCGAAAGGCGTCATGCTGACCCACGGCAATATCCTGTCCAATTTGGAAGATATCGGCGCTGCCATGGCAGCGGACCCAGAGACGCGGGTAGGCGTGGAAGACGTGGTGCTGTCATTTTTGCCTCTTTCTCATGTCTTGGAGCGGACTACCCATTACTTCTTCTTAGCGTCGGGCTCTGCTATCGCCTATGCGCGATCCACGGACCAACTGCCTGAGGACTTATTGACTTTGAAACCGACTTTGATGGTGTCGGTGCCGCGCGTGTTCGAAAAAATCTACAGCCGCGTTCAAACGCAAGTTGACTCCTATCCGTTTTTCACTAGAAGTGTGTTTCGGGCTGGAGTCAAGGCCGGTGTTGAGCGTTACCGCCGATTGGAAGCAGGCTTGCCGGTGGCGCCCGCTATGGTCCGCCGCCAGCATCTCTATGATCGCTTGGTGTACCGAAAAATTCGCCATGCCGTGGGGGGACGGCTGCGGTTTGCTATCTCCGGCGGTGCTCCCTTGGCTCCGGAAATCGGCATCTTCTTTTACAGCATGGGCATTCCGATATTGGAAGGATACGGGCTGACGGAGACGGCGCCGGTGTTGGCGGTAAATCGGGCTCCGATTCCGCACTATGGCACGGTCGGTCCCCTGTTGCCGCGGGTGGAGGTGCGCATCGCTGAAGACGGGGAGATTCTGGCTCGGGGACCCAACATCGCCCTTGGGTATTGGAACCTGCCGGAGGAGACCCAGGAGGCCTTCGAGGATGGCTGGTTTCATACCGGAGATGTGGGGCGGATGACACCGGAAGGCTATCTTCAGGTCACCGATCGGAAGAAGTATCTGCTCGTTCTGTCAACCGGCAAAAATGTGGCCCCGCAGGCGGTGGAACAGAAGTTGACGCTGAGCCCCTGGATTGAGCAGGCCGTCGTTCTGGGAAACCGTCAAAAGTATGTCTCGGCGCTCCTCTATCTTAATCCTGAGCAAACAGCGCGTTGGGCGCGACAACTAGGGCGTGCCGTTCCCGATCTGGCCGATTCGGAATTGGCGCACGCCGTACAGGCGGAGGTTGACCGCGTAACGGCTGAATTGGCGCCATTTGAACGGCCTAAGCGGGTGGGGCTTCTGCCCGCTCCGCTGACAGAAGAGACCGGTGAACTGACCCCATCGTTAAAAGTCAAACTTCCGGCCGTGGAGACCAAGTACGGGAAGCTCATTGCTTCGTTGTACGAAGAGGGGTCGGAGCGCAAATCGCGTGGGCATCAGCGAGTCTAAAGATTTCGCGGCATGAGTTCTTGGAATTGCTGTTCTTCGACCAGCTGCCATTGCCCCCGGGTTTCCTGCTCCAGCACCGCACGCACGGAGGCCCATTGGTCCTCCCGCACTTTCACATCCAGCGTGACGTCCTCAGCAAACTGGGCGTGAACGCTCAGGGTGCGTTCTTCGATGGCCCGCATGATTTTGTCGTATGAACTGTAGTCGATGCGCACGACGGCTCGCTGGAGTGCTTCCATGACGCCCTGGGTGGTGTTTTCCAACGCCAGTTGGGCTGCCTTTTGGTAGGCGTGGACGAGTCCGCCGCGACCCAGTTTAATCCCGCCGAAAAAGCGCACCACCACCACCAGTGTCTCCGTCCAGTCCTCGCGGGTCAGCACGTTCAACATGGGAAGCCCGGCGGTGCCCTGTGGCTCGCCGTCATCAGAGGCACGGTTGGCTGCCTCCGTAATACGGTAGGCCCAGGTATAGTGGTTGGCACCCGGGAACTGGGCGCGCATGCTGTCAATCAGCGTTCCTGACAGGTCGGCGGAGATGAGGCGAAAACTCCTCCCGATAAACCGAGAGCGTTCGACGACATATTCGGCGGGGGCGGAGGAAAACACCGTCGGCAGGGGTCCAACCTCCTTTGTCCGTAGCGAATGTGCGGGGGTTTTTGGCATACACTAGCATAACGCCTCCAGACTGATTGCACTAGCACTGGCGTCATGCGAATGGTATGGTGAGGGTGGTTGGAGCTAGACGGTAGGGGGGGTGAGTTTATGGCCAAAAGCACCACAGCCGATGTCTTGCCGGCAGCGCCAGAAGAGTGGATTGAATGGCTGCCTCAGCACCACGAGGCCGCGTTGGCATCGAGGCCGGAAGTCATGATTCTGGCGGCCCGATACGGTGATGGACATTTGCGGGCAGCTAAGGCCATCGGCCTCAAGCTGTTGTTGACGAACCCCGACGCCAAGCTGGGCATCCTGGACTATTACAAGTTTGTGAATCCCCATCTGGATAATGCGATCCGGTGGGCCTATTTGAGTTCGGTGCGATTCGTGCCGGGCGTGTGGAAGCGCTTTTATACCGCGACCCAGCGGATTGACCCAGAATCCTCGACCCAACAGTTCTTGAACCGCATCGGGATCGAGTCCTTTTACGAGGCCATCCGCGCGTTGCCTCCGAAAGTGATAGTGTCCACTTACCCTACCGCTGCCGGTGTTGTCTCGACCCTGAAGCAGCAGGGCCGCCTGGATGCCCTAAATTATGTCGTGATGACGGATTACAGCATTCATTCTCAGTGGATCCATAAGCATGTGGATCTATACTTTGTGGGCGGAGAAGACATGAAGGAGGCGCTCCGGGAGCGCGGAGTGCCGGGGGACCGGGTCGTGGTGTCGGGGATTCCGGTAGACAGCCGCTTTGAAGCGCCGGTCAACGAGGAGGCTTCCCGTCGGCAGTTGGGACTGGGATCGGAGCCCATTCTGCTTTTTATGGGCGGGTCCTATATGCCGATTAACGAATTTCAGGACGTCTTGTCCCAGATTGACAAAGTGACCTTGCCGCATGCCACGGTCGTGGTAGCGGGGCGGGAGGAAAATCGCCGTCAAGTTGCGTTGGAGTACCAAAAGCGGGCGACGCATCCCATGGTGGTGCTGGGCTACGTCAATAACGTCCACGAATTGATGGGTGTCAGCTCTATCCTGATAAGCAAGGCGGGAGGGTTGACGACTACCGAAGCCTTGTGCCGCGGGGTGCCCATGCTGATATATCGCCCCATTCCGGGTCAGGAAGACGCCAATGCTGCGTATGTGGTAAAGCATGGGGCAGGATTTTTGGCAAAAGACCAGAATGACGTGTCGGAGATGGTGTCGCACCTCTTAGCGCATCCTTGGGAGCTGAAAGCGATGGCGCGACAGGCCCGGGGTTTGGGCCATCCGGAGGCGGCGGCCGTCATTGCCGAGGCGGTTCGGAATGCCCTCTTGGCCGGCGAGGCGCACGCGCAATAACGGGCCAGGCTAACGTGCAAGGGGAGGTCGCGACGAGCGTCTCGAGTGGCGCTCCTCGCGACCTTTGTCTAAGTCAAGCGGCAACATCGTGCGAGGTGCGACGGAAAGGCGGAGACAGGCATTGGCACTGTGGTTGGCAGTCCTCCTCGTCATTGTGGGGCTCTGGCTGGTTCTATATCTCATTCCGGACCTTTTGTTCCATCATTTGCAGTTGGGGGCTTTTGCCGGTTCGAGGGAACAGGCGCGGGTCGCGCTAACTTTTGACGACGGACCGGGCCAGGACACGGGAGATGTGCTTGAAGTGCTGCAGGGCCTCGGGGTGAAAGCGACATTTTTCGTTATCGCTGAACGAGCCCAGGCGCAGTCCGCCCTGCTCCAGCGGATGGTCAGCGAAGGGCACGAGTTGGGAGTGCACATGGATCGCCACGTCTCTGCCTTTCTGCTGTGGCCGTGGCAAAGCTACCGCATGGTCCGGCGTGGACTGGACAGCTTGGAGAGATTGACGGGCCAGCGTCCGAAACTCTTTCGCCCACCTTGGGGACATATGAATCTTGGCACTTGGCTGGCGGTGCGCCGATTCGGATTGATGCCGGTGTATTGGGACATCGCCCCCGATGATTGGAAACCGGCGCACAGCTCCGCGTATATCAGCCACTATGTCGTGCAAATGGCCCAACCCGGCACAGTGGTGGTGCTGCACGATGCGGGAGGACCGCGCGACCGCACGGTGGCTGCGCTTCCGACTATGATAGCGGGACTCCGAAGCTTGGGGCTCGAGCCAAGCTCGGTCGGATCCCTGCAGCGCGACCCCTCGCTGCTCCGTCGTGTGTGGACTTGGTGGGAGATTCGCTTCACGCGCGGATGGGATATCGAGACCATCCCCAATTCCCTCGGGGGTGAGCCGTATCTGCGTATTGGGCACATCCGCTACCGGGGGCGTCCCGTGGATCTGGGCGGTGGAGTTGTACTGACCCGCGGTGACGCGATGGGTGAAATTCATTTCGGGAACCCTGCGCTCTCGCAGTTAAGCGGACAAGCTGTCTCAGGGCTTCGCGCGCTGCACGGAATTTTGGCTGCCATGGGGGACTTGGCGCGCTGGATGGAGGTCAATCCCGGCTATCAGGATGTTCGGGCGGTGGGAGGGGTGACCCTTCTGGACGCAGCCCGCGCCATCGAAAAACTGGGGTTTCGGCGCGAGCCGGTCCATGGCTGGACCAAATGGTCGATGTGGATCTATTTGGTGTTTCTCATGGCCATCTATCACCGTGATGGTTGGAAGACGCTGCGCCGCTTCCGCCATTTGAAACCCGTCATGGTGCTCATTGAGCGCCAGGAATTTGTCGAGCGTTACAGCCGTCCCAGAAATCGTGGCCGGGGTCCTCGCTGAGGCTCGCCTCTGGTCGATGTTTCCTGTCATGTGCTGTCACCTTTTCCCGTAGTGTTTCATACCGGGCTTTGGTGCGGATCGAATCGCGCTGAGCCGCTGGATTACACCACGAGGAGGCGCGGACAATGTCGTGGGGCATGGCAGCACTCATCGTGCTGGCGGCCGGGCTGGGGCTTCGTCATGCCGTGGCGCCTGACCATCTGGCTGCGGTCAGCACGTTCGTCAAGGCGATGCGATCTGGGGCGCGGAAGAGCGTCGGATACGCTCTGTCGATTGGGGGCGGACACTCCCTGGGGATGTTGTTCGTGGGGTTCCTCTTGTTTGTTGTGCTCCACCACATCCCGGAATCCGTGGTGTCTCTGGTATCCAGAATATCCGGCCTGTGGCTGATGCTTTTGAGTTTGTGGATCTTGCTGGATTTACTGCGGCCTACCTGGCGATTTGGGTCCCAGCGACTGGAATCCTGGCGGGAGGCCCACGCCAGCTTGGGGCAGCGTCGTGTCGGACTCGCAGCCTGGGGTGTGGGACTGTTATTTGGCTTGGCGGTGTCGCCGGCTGACCTGGCCATCTTCACCATGGCTCTGGCTCAATCATCCCAGCCGGTGTTGGGATTGATTCTGCTCCTCATCTTCTTGGCCGCCATGATGGCGGGATTGGCTGGTGTGGGATTGGTGATTGGAATCCGCGGCGACGGGATTCGCGCTCGTGTATCGGTTGGCCTGTCAGGACTCAGTGGGTTTTTCGGCCTTGGTATCGGATTCATGCTGGTTTTTGGTCTGCTGCATTAGTGCGAGTCTCCGAGACCGCGCCCTGCTATGAGGGGCGCGGTCTTTCCGTGTCGTGAAAGTGGGGATTTAAGACCTCAACGACGGAGCGTCGGAACTCCGGGTCCTGGGCGGCCAACTGCCCGACGACATCCAGCAAGGTGCGCTGGAAGTATCCCATCTGCCCGCCTAGTCCTGGGCTCATCCAGCTAATCAGGAAATCGGCGGTGACTTCGGCAATGAGGGCTTGCCCGCGTTCTGACCGAAAAAAGCGGTGCATCCATTCCTCTGCGTGAGGTTCCAACACCGCTTCGAGCCGCTTTTCAATCCGATGGTCCAACCGTTCGCGAATCATGGCGCCTCTCCTATCGTGAAGTCGTTTCGTCCATCCTATCACAAGGCTATCTGAATATTCATGGCCTTTCCCACGCCGGCAGACGTCGGCCGGCATGCTTTGAGGCATCTGTCATACCGTGAAATGAGGGAGGACGTGTGCGGCCAGTGCTGTAGAAAATGGCCGGCCAGGTTGTCATAATAGAAGGGAAAGGCAGGGAACAGAATGCAGCTAAAGGGTCATAAAGTTATTGACGCTAGTCCGGCGGTCTGTTATCGCCTGTTTACGGACCCGGAGGTGCTGGTGCGGACCATGCCGGGATTGAAACGGATGGACCCCGCTGGGGACAACACTTACGAGGCGGATTTGGAGATGGGCGTGGCGGCCATCCGCGGCCGATACAGCGGGACCTTGTCTATTCGGGACGCTGTGGAGGGCGCGTCGTACCGTATGGTCATGGAAGGACAGGGCCCGGGCGGGTTCGTCAATGTGGACATGACTGTTCAATTCCAAGAGCAAGACAAGGGCTGCGACGTGATGTACGAGGGCGAGGCCAAGGTGGGCGGCACGGTCGCCGGAGTCGGCCAGCGCATGTTGTCGGGCGTGGCGTCCTTTATCGTCAATCAGTTTTTCGGCAATGTGGCGAAAGAGGCAAAAAAGACTGAAGGCTAGCTGCATGGCCGGGAAGGGTGGCTAGAATGTCCTCGATTCGGGAAGCACGGGCTCTTCTGGATACCGCGCAAACTTGGGCAGACGCAGGGCATGCCGTGGCGCTCTTGAGTCTTGTGGCCGTGAAAGGCTCTGCCTATCGCCGTCCTGGTGCAAAGATGGTGATGGCGGCGAACGGGCGAATGCAGGGATCGCTGAGCGGCGGATGTTTGGAAGGCGACTTGTTTCTGCACGCGGAAAAGGCCATGGAAGACAAGAGGGCCAGTGTGCATCGCTATGACTTGACGGAAGACGAAATGTGGGGCCTGGGCATTGGGTGCAAGGGCCAAGTGGATGTCTGGGTGGAGCCTCTCGACCTTTCGTCGCCCTTCTGGCGCGAGTTCCGGAAAGCTTTGGAGAGTGATCAGCCCGTGGTCTGGGGCGGACAAGTACCCGAGGGCCTCAGGTACTTCGCGACAAGCTCAGCGGACTGGAGACTGAGCGGGACGGGATCCGTGCCGCGGCGCCCGCACGAATTGGAGGCACTGAGTCAGACAGGCTTTGTCGAGGATTACTGGTGGGATATCATGCGGCCTCCGGTACGTGTGATCGTGGCCGGGGCAGGGCACGATGCCCGGCCCGTGGCTCGGTTGGCCCAGCAAGCGGGGTTTGATGTAACCATCTTGGATCCGCGGCCTCATATCAATAACGCCGACCACTTTCCCGATGCCGAACTCTGGGTGCGCAATGCTGCTCAAGTGGATCCTCAGGAGGTGCGGGGCAGCTTTTGGGTCATCATGAACCACCATCAGCAGCGTGACGAAGAGGCCTTGACGCTGGCGGCATCGAGCCATCCGGCGTTTGTGGGCGTCTTGGGACCCAAGACTCGCACCGCGGAAATGATAGCCAAGACTGGCATCGACCCGGAGAGGCTCCCCATTCATGCACCAGTGGGGCTGGATTTGGGGGCGGAAAGTCCCGATGAGGTGGCTGTCAGTATTGTTTCCGAGTTGATGGCGCGGCGCAGCGGGACGCATGGGGGGGCACTGCATGGACACGATCGCATCCACCGCTGATGCGGTCGTCGTCATCTTGGCGGCAGGACTCTCGACCCGGATGGGGCGGAGGAAACCGGATTTGCCTTGGCTTGATGGCCACACGCTGTTGTCTCACGTACGCCGCACGGTCGATGAGGCAGGCCTGCCATCGATCGTGGTGGCTGGGGCGCCAGCCCGAGCGGGGGACCTTATCAATCCGCAGCCGGAGCACGGGATTTCCAGTTCTCTCAAGCTGGGGGTCGAATATGTACGGCGTGTGGTGCCGGATGCTGCGGTCGGCGTGATGCTGGCCGACCAGCCATTCGTCTCGTCAGACGATATCCGGGCCGTCTACCGTCGGTTTCGGGAGCGTGCGGCGGGAGTCCATGCGGTGCGGCCTCGCTACCGCGGGGTTCCGGGCCACCCGGTATTTTTTGATCAATCTTGGGACGCTTTAATCGCATCGCTGGCCGGAGACGAAGGCTTAGGACGCTTGTTCAAGTCGAGAACCGACGCGTTGTGGCTGGATCGGGAGGCCTTGGGACGTCCGGATCCTGCCTTCGATGTGGACACGCCCGATGCGTATGAGCGGGCCGTCCAATGGGCCAAGGGGGGACTAGAGGGGCATGATGGAAAGTGATGAGGTCGTCTGGCGACCGGATCCGGATGTTGTGGAGAAGAGCCAACTGGGACGTTTTCTCAAGGACCAGGGATTAAACACCTTGGACGAACTGCGTGACAAGGCTGCCCAAGACCCGGCGTGGTTCTGGGAGTCTGTCGTCCAGATGTTGGATTGGCCATTTTTTACCCCGTATCAGTCGGTGTTGAACCTGGAACGGGGTTGGGAATGGGCCGAGTGGTTTGTTGGGGGCACGTCCAACTTGGCTTTGGCTGCCTTGGATCGTCATGTGGAAGCGGGACGCGGAGACAAAGTCGCTCTAATCGAAGAAACGGAAGCGGGACGCATCCAGCACCTCACGTATCGGGAACTCCAAGCGCAGGTTGATCGCCTGGCCCACGGATTGGTCGCGTTGGGGGTCGAGTTTCAAGACCGGATCGCCATCTATCTTCCCATGGGCGTGGAGGTCGTGGTGACCATGCTGGCAGCGGCCAAGCTGGGCGCTGTAGTGGTTCCCGTGTTTTCCGGCTATGGAGCTCCCGCACTGGCCACGCGCATTGAGGATAGCCAGGCTCGCCTGTTAGTCACGGCGGACGGGTTTACGCGCCGGGGACGAGTCGTAGCCATGAAGGAAACGGCCGACGAGGCCTTGGCTTCTCTCCCCAGTGTCCGGCACGTGTTGGTGGTTCCGCGTTTGGGGAGGCCTGTGCCCATCCAGGCGGGCCGAGACCATCTGTGGGACGAGTTGTTAGCCCAGGCCAGCCATGATCCTTACCCAACCCGTGCGGTCCCATCAGAGACCCCGTTGATGCTGATATACACGTCGGGTACGACGGGACGCCCGAAAGGCGCTCTGCATACGCATCTCGGTTTTCCGCTTAAGGCAGCCCAGGATTTATGGCACGCCTTCGATCTCCATGCGGAAGACGTGTTCTTTTGGTACACCGACATGGGTTGGATGATGGGGCCCTGGATGGTGTATGGCGGTCTTATCACCGGTTCCAGCCTGCTGCTGTATGACGGCACCCCGGATTACCCGGACGCCAGTCGTCTGTGGGACCTTATCGATCGACATCATGTCAGCGTGTTTGGCATTTCACCGACGGCCATCCGGGGATTGATGGCTTCCGGCGAGGGGCCTTTGGAGGGCCGGTCGCTGCAGTCACTTCGCATTCTGGGATCCTCTGGGGAACCTTGGAACCCCGATCCATGGATGTGGTTCTTCGAGAAGGTGGGCCAGCGGCGTTGTCCGATCATTAATTACAGCGGCGGCACGGAGATTTCCGGCGGTATCTTAAGCGCCTTTGCCACGGAACCGCAGAAGCCCTGTGCCTTCAATGGACCCATTCCCGGCATGGCGGCGGACGTGGTGGACGAGTTGGGGCAGTCCATACGCGGATCAGTGGGCGAACTGGTCATTCGCGGGCCCTGGCCCGGCATGACCCGCGGCTTTTGGAAGAGTCCGGAGCGGTATTTAGAGACCTATTGGAATCGATGGCCCCAAATTTGGGTGCACGGCGATTATGCCTATGTGGATGAGGATGGATTTTGGTACATCGTGGGACGGAGCGATGATACCATCAAGGTAGCAGGCAAGCGTCTCGGACCTGCGGAGGTTGAGTCCATTCTCGTCTCCCATCCCGCTGTCGTGGAGGCAGCAGCAGTGGGGGTGCCTGATCCGGTCAAAGGCGAAATTCTAATCTGTTTTGTGGTGGCCCGCGAGGGAGATGCGGCAGCCGAACTCGAGGCGGAGCTTCGGGAGTACGTGGCACAGTATATGGGAAAGGCGCTCCGGCCGGAGCGTGTCCATCGTGTCCGTGAGCTGCCCAAGACCCGCAATGGCAAGGTGGTGCGACGGGTGATTCGCGCGGCCTATACCGGAGCGCCGACGGGAGACTTGTCCTCGGTAGAAAATGTGGAAGCATTGGACGGAATTCGAACCATCGCTAAGGAGGCTCATGACGAATGCTAAGAACGCGCAGTGGCCTCAAGTATTTCACCATGGGGGACGGGCCGGAGGCGGTAATTTGCCACCCCAGTTTGGGGCTGGGCCGGTTTTTGTTCTCCCGGCTTTTACCGCCCTTGTCGCGGCATTATCGAGTCGTGACGTATGACCCGCGGGGTGTCGGGGAGAATGCAGCCCGGGAGCCGGATCTCGACGCTTGGGTGGAGGACGTCGGGGATCTGCTGGATGAAGTGGACCGACCGGCCCATTTGATTGGCGTGTCGCTGGGAACTTGGGTGATGGCTCGGGCGGCAGTTCGCTGGCCGGACCGGATCCGTCGTCTGGTGCTGATTGGGGCCACTCCGGGGTTTCAGGACGGGGAGACGGTGGTCGAGCAGCGGCGCCAAGAATTGGCGGCGATGCCGATGGACGAGTTTTCCCGGCAGTATGCGACCAACACCCTCACACGCTTTGCCGACCCAGAAGTCAAAGAACAGCTGGTGGCTGACATGCGAACCATGGATGCCGACAATTATCTGCAGGCCATGGCGGCCATTTATTTAACGTCGAATCGTCGAGTGTTTCAAGAGTTGGCGCACGAGACGCTGTTCGTGGTTGGGAGCCACGACACCCGGACTTCGCCGCGAATGGCCGACGAGGCGGCCAAGCTGGCCGCCAAAGCGCGTGTGCAGGTGGTGCCTGACGCTGGACACTTGGCTCTGCTGGACCAACCTCAGCGAGTCCAGGAAATGATAGAAGCCTTTCTGGCTGCCGGGCGGGTCGAGGCTTAGCCGGGAGGGTATAATGGACGACCGGACACGATACCTGTGGCTAAAACTGTTGACCATCCTTGGGCCTACGTTGTTCGTCGCCGTGGCCGAGCTGGTGCGCGACTACTACCTGACACCACGGTTTTCTCCCGCGACTGTCAGCGGCATTGCCGTCTGCACGACCTTGGTGGGGGCAGTCATTTTTTCGTGGTATGTATTTCGGGCTATGGAGCGGCTGGAGACCGAGCGGCGCACCTATAAAGAGGCGGTGCTGTCTCTCAAGGAGCGCGAGCGCATCGCGCGCGAGATGCATGACGGCATCGCCCAGAACTTGGCGGTCTTGAAAATCGAAGCTTATAAGCTTAAGGACAGCGCGGCCCAGTTAGAGTCGTCCGCGGCGATGCTGGAGCACTTGGACTTATTTGAGAAACTCCTCAATCAAACGTACTTGGAGGTGCGGCAAACCCTGTACGACCTGCGCGCCAGTCGGCGATTGGACGAGGGGTTTTGGCCCACCATTGAGCGGCAGGTGCGCGAATTTGAGCGGCATACCGGAGTGCCGGTGCAATTGAAGCCGCTCGAGCCGCGGGAGGAACTGTGGAGCGACCTTGCGTCGATGCAGATTTTGCGGATAATACAAGAAGCATTAGCAAATGTCCGCAAGCACGCTCGTGCGCGGAGTGTGGACTTGGAATGCGTCCGCGAGGGGCGTACCATTGAGTTTATGATTCGCGATGACGGCCTCGGATTTGTTCCCGGAACAATTGGTGCAGAACCGGATCATTATGGTTTGGCGGTTATGAAAGAGCGCGCCGAAGCGATTGGCGGATACTTGATGGTGGACAGCCAGGCGGGCCGCGGGACCACCGTGACCCTCCGCATTCCTGTAGAAGGGAGGGGCTCAGACGGTGGAAAAGGCAAGACTCATGCTGGTGGATGACCACGCGTTGTTCCGCTCAGCTTTGGCCTCCCTCATCGAGGGTCAAGAAGATATGGAGATTGTAGCTCAGGCCCAGAGTGGCAACCAGGCCCTCGCGCAGGCCGAAGACACCATGCCGGACCTGATTTTAATGGATATCAATATGCCCGATGGAGATGGTCTGGAGGCGACGCGGCAGATTAAGGAACGCTTGCCGTACGTCAAAATTTGCATGTTGACCGCCAGCGATGACGATGATTTGCTGTTTGAGGCGATCCGGGCCGGCGCGCAGGGGTATCTGGTGAAACACATGAGCCCTGAATCGTTTGTAGACGAGGTTCGCCGCCAGATTCACGGCGAAGCCGCCATTTCCGAAGAGATTGCCGCCAAAATTGTCCACACTGTCGCAAACCGGACGCGCAACGCCGCGTCTGCGGGATTGCCCTCCGAATTTACCGCGAGGGAAATGGAAGTGTTGAGACTAGTGGGGCAAGGGTGCACCAATCGAGAGATTGCCGATTTGCTCTCGATTGCGGAGAACACCGTGAAGAATCACTTGCGCAATATCTTGCAGAAACTGCACTTTGAGAATCGGGTGCAGGCAGCCGCCTACGCGATTCGGCACGGGTTGGTCGAGGATTAGGGACGATGTGAGGGGGTGGCACGGTGAATGATCGGGAAATGAGTTTGACGGAGCATCTAACCGAACTGAAAAATCGCATCACGGTGGTTCTGGTGGTGTTGGGCGTACTGTTCCTGGGAGGATTCTTCGTTTCGCAGCCGGTGCTTCATTGGCTGGTGGAGCGAGCTCATGTCAAACACATCATTGTTATCGGCGTGCCCGAAGCCTTCTTCGCACTGATCAAGATCGACCTTATTATGGCCCTCATCGTCGCTTCGCCTTTGATTTTGTATGAGGCTTCGAGTTTTGTCATGCCGGGACTAACCTCGACTGAGCGCAAAG
Organism: Bacillota bacterium; assembly: GCA_021799435.1. Taxonomy (GTDB): domain Bacteria; phylum Bacillota; class Sulfobacillia; order Sulfobacillales; family Sulfobacillaceae; genus Sulfobacillus_B. The sequence continues at coordinate 24,192 of JAJZAN010000033.1, forward strand.
TGGTCGCCGTGATCGTAGGCCCTGGTTTGTTGCTGTTTTTGGCCGGCATGGCGGTCGGGTTCTGGGTATTTGTCCCTCTGGTGCTGCACGTAATGTTAAAGTTTGTTGGTCAGGGTGTAGCCGAGTATTGGACGCTTTCCAACTACCTCAACTTTATTATTTACCTAACGGTGCCGTTCGGATTCTTGGCTGAGTTGCCGCTCATCTCGGGCTTGTTGGCGCATCTCGGCATTATCGAGCCAGCGATGTTCAAACGCTGGCGGCGCTATGCGCTGGTGCTGTCTTTCCTTATTGCGGCCATTGTGGCCCCGCCGGACGCCCTCTCCATGATCGTCATCGGCAGTGCCATCTACCTGGTGTATGAACTCTCCCACATTGTGGCTCGCATCTTCTATCGCTCCCAGGAGGCGGCCCCCTCCACCATGCCCGAACCGTGGGGAGGCAATCAGGGATGACCCTGGCCGACACTCATGTGGGTTATAGAGTGCGCATCGAGGCGTTTGATCGGACCGACCAAGAAGCGGAAGCCATTCGATTGGGACTGATGGTGGGTCACGAGGTTACGGTGCGCCACAAGATGGCCCGGGGTCCTTTGGTATTGCAGAGCGGCGTGACAGAAATTGCCATAGGATATCACCTGGCCCGCCGCATCCATGTCGTTCCCCTGCCTTAACGTCAAATAGGAAATCCCAATACTTGCACTTGGCAAGGAATTTGTTCCCGGTATACACTGGTATAAACCGCACGACAAAGGAGGTTCCAGTGTGGGCATTAATCATGTGCTCTTTATCGTCGTTTTTATTTTTGCCCTGCTCTGGTTCGGCTTATTAGTGCAAGAAAAGTGGAGCTACGTCATGCTCGGTCAGCCTCTGGACCGCAGCCAGGATCGAGGTTCCCGGATTCAAAGCGTAGCTACATTTGTCTTTGGTCAGAAGCGGCTCTTCAAAGACAAATATTCGGGGCCCATGCACTTTACGATTTTTTGGGGATTCATCATCCTCACCATTGGTTCCATTATTTTTTTGGTTCGCGGTCTGTTTCCCAGCGTGGGAGCACTTCAAGGCGTACCAGCCGTCATTTTGAACGTGGCCACGGACGTCATGGCAGTGTTCGTACTGATTGCCCTGGGCATGGCCGCCTACAAGCGGTACGTGATGCGGCCCAAGCGCTTGGTGCGAAACTTTGATGCCTTGGCGGTCTTGATTCTTATTGCCATTGTGGTGCTGGCTGACGTGGCGATTGAATCGTTCGGCATTGCCACGTCGCCGCATGCAGCTTGGGCCCCGATCGGATCGCTCTTGGGACATTGGTTCCGCTCCTTTGGTGTACAAGCCGACAACGTCGGCACACTGGTCGCCGATTGGGTGAAGCTGACGGCCTTGATGGGCTTCTTGGTCTATCTGCCGTATTCCAAGCACTTTCACTTGTTCGTCGCGCCGGTGAATATTTATCACCGCAATTTGGAGCCCTTGGGCAAATTGCCGTCCTTGGACTTGGAGGACGAAAACGCTGAGTCCTTTGGCGTCGGGCAGGTGACGGACCTGGCTTGGACCGATCTGTTGGATGCCTATGCCTGCGTCCAGTGCGGACGGTGTACCGAACAGTGCCCCGCCAATTACACCGGCAAGCACTTGTCGCCGAAGCAAATTATGGTGGACCTGAGGCATCAATTGGAGACGGTGGGCCCCATTCTGACCAAACCGGAGGCTCAGCGCACCGACGACGAGCGAGCTTTGCTCGAAATTCCCATGGCTGGGGGCGTGACGCCGGCTGAGGATCTCTGGGCCTGCACCACCTGTGGTGCCTGTGTCGAAGCTTGCCCGGTGTTTGACGAGCACGTGGTGAAGATTGTCGGGATGCGGCGCCATTTGGTGCTGACTCAAGGGGAGATGCCGGACGAGGCGCAGATGTTCTTCAAGAATCTCGAAAACGCCGGTAATCCTTGGGGACTCGGCCTCGACAAACGTCAGCAGTTCGCAGAGGCCATGGGCATCAAGGATCTGTCCCGCGGTGACAGCGCTGAAGTATTGTACTGGATGGGTTGCGCGGCCACCTATGACGACCGGGCCCGCAAGGTGGCAGAAGCCACGGTTCAGCTCATGAAGCAAGCCGGTGTGGACGTGGGAGTGCTGGGAGCTCGAGAGACCTGCAATGGCGAAGCCTCGCGGCGCATGGGCAACGAATACTTGTTCCAGATGATGGCCCAGCAAAATGTGGAGACGTTAAACGACGTGGGAGTCACGACTATCGTGACCACGTGCCCGCACTGCTTCAACACCTTGAAGAACGAGTATCCGTTCTTTGGCGGCGAGTACCAAGTGGTGCACCACAGCGAATACTTGTCGCAGTTGGTGGCCGACGGCCGCTTGCAGCCGCAGGGGGGCGAGGCCTCTACCGTGACCTATCATGACTCCTGCTACCTGGGGCGCTACAATAACATCTTTGATCAGCCCCGTGACGTACTGAAGGCGGTGCCTGGCCTCGAGCTTAAAGAAATGAGTCGGAGCCGCGAACAAAGCTTCTGCTGTGGGGCGGGCGGCGGCCGAATGTGGATGGAAGAGAAAGTGGGCACCAAGATTAACCAAGCGCGGGCCGAGCAGGCCTTGGCGACCGGTGCAGAGACGATTGCCACCGCCTGTCCGTTCTGTCTAACCATGATGCGGGACGGTGTGCAGGCGTTGGGTGCGGAAGACCAGGTTGTTGTAAAGGACTTCTCTGAAATCTTGGCGGAAAACATGTTGCCCATGATTCAGTAATCGCCGCTATGGACGCGGTTTCAAGGAAAGCTGCCCCCGTGTCGGGAGCAGCTTTCGTTGTCTTAAGCGGCGAATGGCCTGGATATGATGTGTTCCCCGCGATGATTCAACTGGGGTGTCTCAGGCTGCCTGTTCCTTTTTGCCGCGTCGGGATCGCTTAATCACGGGAGTGATGAAGAAGAGACCGCCGGCAAAACGCCAAATTGTTGACGTTAACATGGCGCCCTGCATATGCAAAATGTGCAAAAGGAACACGCCCAGTTCGGGCGCTACGAAGGCGACGCCTCCCAGGATGACATTGTAGAAGGCAATGGCGCCAGAGCGTTCGTGGGTTGGGGCCGCGTTAAGCAGTTCCGTAAACAGCAGCAGGGTCACCCCGGAGAGGGATAGACCGCTGAACAAGCTGACGGCCGTTAAGTACAGCATGTTGGTGCTTAGCACCGTCAATAAGGGAACCAGGCTGACACCGATGGCCGAAACACCGAGAATCGTGAGGCCTCCGTACCGCTGCGCCAATTTTCCCCACCACCGGAAGGTGAGAATCTCGGTGGCTTGTGTAGCAATGGTAAATATCCCGATCCAGAGACCGGTGGCGTGGGCCGTATTGATTTGAAAGATGGAAAAGAGCGGCCAGCTGAGCTGCCATCCAAAGTTGAAGAACGCCGCCATAATCACATACTGCCGAAAGGATGCTACCCGCCACAGCTGCGTCCACGTATCCCAGCGCAGGGGTCGTGGCCGTTCGCCCAGAGGTGGCTCACGATGGCGGGCCAGGTACCGCACTTCGACCAATCCCAAGAGAAAGGCCAGCACCAGGAAAGCTTCGTAAGGACCCTTGGCGTGCGGATTGAACAGCTGCAGGACGCCGCCAGTCAGAATGGTTCCACCCAGACCCACGATGGTGATGATGGCGTTGCGGCGGCCGAAAAAGTTTTCGCGCAGTGCGGACGGCACCAACTTGGCCATGAGGGCCTGCCAGCTCAGCGTCGCCAGCGTCTGCGGGAAGTTGGCGGCCGCGTTGACTTCCACCACCAGGGTTGCCGCTGCGGGCGATATCCAAGGCACCAGGGCCATGACGAGATAGCTAATACGGGTAAGGAGGAACGTGACGACGCTGAACAGACGGTAGCCGGCCAAGCGGGGCACCCAAAAAGCACCAGCAATGGAGGCTAAGAGGGCGCTCAGCGCGGGAAGCGAATTCAAGAGAGCAATGAGCTGATTGTTGGCGTGCAGGGCATCCAGCATGTACAGCGGTACGAAGGTCGAGACAATACCGGTCGCCATGGTGCCATAGGCGCCATTCATGACGGAGTTTCGTACGTTGAATCGGAGGTCACGGAATCGCTGCGGGCTGCCAGACAGGACACTCACTTCTTTCGACAAAACTCCCTTATATTATCGCTTGCCGGGACAGGAATAACCACCACCTGCTATGACGGGGATCTGAGAGATTATGAATCTCTCGAAAACGGCCAGTGATCTTCGCGGATTTTCATGCCGCGAGGGTGATAATCGAAGCCTAATTTTTCGTAAAACCCCTGTTTACCGTCGGCCGAATACAGAGCAATAAAGGAGAACCCTCGTCCCACAAATGGCTCAACCGCTCGGCGCATTACATCTGTGCCTATGCCTCGGCCTTGATAGTCCGGGTCCACAATCACATCCCACAGCGTGGCGTAGTACGCGCCATCGGTAATAACCCGAGCCGTGGCGACCATACGGTCACCGTCCCAAGCATGAACGAACAGGTCGGTTTCTTCCAAGGCTAAGCGGATGGTTTCCGGGTCGCGGCCTCTTGCAAACTCAATTTTGTCCCATAGGTTCTTCACCGCCGTAGTCGCTACATCCGAACCGGTACGAATGGAGATCATGCGCTGTCCCTCGTTGTGGATATATTTTCCAATCCGTAAGCATACCTTGTTGCACGGGGGGATGTCCCAAATGCGTACCATTGTTCTAGCAGGAAATCCGAACGTGGGCAAGTCCATGATTTTCACCCAGTTGAGCAGTCGATATGCCGAGGTGTCCAACTGTCCCGGGACGACGGTGGACATGCTGGAGGGTCGCGTCGGAGGCGATCGCTTGTTAGATACCCCCGGCATCTATGGACTCAGCCGTTTCTCCGAAGAAGAACGGGTGGCACTGAAGGCGCTGCAGGCGGCTGACTTTGTCGTGCAGGTGGTGGATGGCACGCATCTGCCTCGGGATTTGTTTCTGACTTGGCATTTGATTGATGCGGGACTGCCATTAATCGTGGCGGTCAATATGATGGATGAGGTGCGGCGGCGGGGCGCGTTCGTTGACACGGCCCGTCTCGAGGAGCTGCTCGATGTTCCCGTCGTACCAGTGTCCGGGTTGACGGGCGAGGGAATCAAGGTGCTGAAGGCGCTTCTGGGCCAGAGTGTACGTCAATCCGAGCAATTCCGCCGCATGGACGGCCCCGCATCCCTGGCGTCTCCGCTGGATGTTTTGCTGTGGACCGAAGAGGATGCGGAACTTTTAAAGCAGGCCGGTGCGTCGCCGATCCAAGGCAGTCGCACGGCACGCTATCGTGACCGCCGACGGCTGGCGGATCAGACGGCGTCGGAAGTGTTTTTGCCGCCGCGGCGACCTGACGGCATGGGCCGGACCGTGGGTGATTGGCTGCTAACCCCGCTCGGCGCAACAGCAGCAGGGATCTTCGTCCTGCTGCTGGCATACTACGGCATCGGCGTGGTGGTGGCGGGTCAGGTGGTTTCGTTCCTTGAACAGTTCATGACGCGAGCCGTTGTTCCCCTTTTGGCCGGGGCGGTGGCGCACGTGCTTCCCGTGCACAGCATCGGGTATCGCCTCCTCATGGGGCCCTATGGACTGATCTCCGCGGGACTAATCGATGTCCTCGCACTGTTGTTGCCGCTCATCGTGGCATGTTACCTGCTGTTGGCAGCCCTAGAGGACTCCGGCTGTCTGCCACGTCTGGCGACCATGTTGGACCGGTTCTTCTGGCGACTAGGCCTCAACGGTCGCGCGGTCATACCTTGGGTGCTGGGTTCCGGCTGGACGGCCATGGCCGCCCGGAGCACTCGCAAGCTCTCCTCCGAGCGCGAACGCACCATCGCGACCGTAGTTTCGGCTTGGACCATACCCGGTTCGACTCAACTGGGGGTTATCACGGGTCTCCTGGCGGGCTTGGGCTGGCGCTATGCCATGACCTATGCCCTGATTATGGTGGGACTCTTCATCGCGGCAGGTACCTTATTGGAGCAGACACGACCGGGACGGCCCAGGCCGCTCTTGCTGGAATTGCCGCCGCTGCGATGGCCCTCGCCGATGAATGTCATCGAAAAAACCCGCATGAAAGTGTCACGATTTCTTGGCGGGTCAGGGCCATTATTTCTGTTGGGGTCGGGGATCGTGGAAATGATGCAGGTGACCGGTGTCTTGCCGTGGTTGACGGCTAAGGCAGGACCGTTCATGGAGGCATGGTTGGGCATCCCCGGATCCGCAGTTCCCGCCTTCATCTTAGGACTGGTTCGCCGGGATTTCGGCGCTGTGGGCCTCTATGCGAGCGGGCTTGATGCGCGCCAGGTACTGACTGGAGTGGTGACGCTGACCTTGTCTGTACCGTGCATAGCGTTCACACGGGCCATTTTCAAGGAACGCGGAGCAAGACACGGAACCGCTGCTTGGCTGGGATCTATCGCTTTGGCGCTGGTGATGGGGGCTCTGACTGCCCGATTGGGGTTGGTCTGAGATCTGCCAGCAGAGGCTCGGGTGGGTGACCGGGCATGGCGGACAAGGCACCGTCCGATCTCTGTTGCGGACCTGCCATGCGCGATGTTTGGGGGAGGTGCGCGGTGCTCATCGAGCTGCGGGCGGACGCCGATCAATCCGGCCGTTCCCACCACCACTGCGGTGCGCCGAAGGTCCCTCAGAGTCCGGCAAGGGCTTTATTGTGGGGGAAGAGGGGCTAGGCTATAATGTCGCTGAGGTGTTGAGCATGCGTGTGCAATCTGGCCAGATTGCGGTCGGATTGGCAGCCCTACTGCTGGGGTTGATGGTGGTGGTGCAGATGCGACTGCAGAAGGTCGTACCTCCGCCGACGGCTACCAATGAACTGCTGACTCTGCTGAAACAAGCTGATAACAAGCGATCTCAGCTGAGTCAGGAGGTGGCCCATCTAAACATGCAGTTGGACAAGCGGCTCAGCCAGCAGGCGTCGGCAGCCAAGTTAAAGCAACTCTTGACGCAGGATGAAATCCTGGCCGGTACCGTGCCCGTGACGGGACCGGGTGTTGTCGTCAAGTGGAGCAACGGAAATGCCCCCGCCGCCTATCAACTGACAGACATCGATTTGCTGCTGTTGGTCAATGAACTGCGTGCCGCTGGGGCGGAAGCTATTGCCATCAATGGCCAGCGCATTACCGCCCAGACGGAGATTCGGTCTGCGGCGGGCTACATCCTGATCAACGATTCTCAGTCCAATGCCCCCTTCATCATCCAAGCTATCGGCACGCCTAGTACGCTGGCCGGCGCTCTCACGCTGTCCGGGGGACTCTTTGACCAATCGCAGCAGGAAGGGCTGTCGATGACTATCAAGAAGACCCAATCGGTCAACATTCCTGCGGCGCCTCCCGCAGTGTTGACCAACATTTCGCAACAGCCGGCAACGAGTCCCAGCCCGTGACGCGGCGGGCCGGAAAGGTGGGAGGAGCATGAACACCGAGGGTCAGCGGATTACATATCAGGACGGGCACATTCAGGTGCCCGACCAGCCGATTATTCCTTATATCGAGGGAGACGGCATTGGCCCAGACATCTGGAA
>JAJZAN010000167.1 GCA_021799435.1 Bacillota bacterium
AGCTCGGCGCACGTCGTCGGGGTGCGTCAGTCCCTTCACCACCATCGGCAAACGTGTCATCCGTCGGATGCCCGCCAAATCCTCCCAGCTAAATGCGGGATTGACATAGGTAGAAAGGAAGGCCTGGATCGAAGCCATCGGGTCCTCCTCGGGCGGCTTGGCCAGAACACGGCGAAAGGCGGGATCCGTCACGTAGTTGGCGATACCCTCCCCCTGAAGAAATGGCAAATAGGCGTTCTTGAGATCGCGTACCCGCCACCCCAACATGGTGGTGTCCATGGTCACCATAAGGACGCTGTAGCCCGCCTCTTCGGCGCGGTGGATAAAGCTCTCCATTACCTCTCGGCTCCGTGATGGGTACAGTTGAAACCAGCGCGGCGCGTCCCCCATCTCCTGTGCAATCGTCTCCATGGGCACAGACGAGACGGTGCTCAGTACGAACGGAATGCAGAGGTGTGCTGCCGCTCGGGCGGCAGCATGCTCGGCCTCCGGATGCAGAATGGACTGCACGCCCAAGGGTGCCATAACCAAGGGGCTGGTCCATGTCTGGCCGAAGAGCGTGACGGAGAGATCACGCTCTTCAACATTCCGCCCAAAGCGAGGCCGAACGCGCCATTGATCGAGGGCCCGTCGGTTCTCTGCGGTGGTATCCTCCAACCCCGCCGATCCCTCGAGGTATCCCCAGGGCCCCTCTGACAGCACCTCGTGAGCTCGGTCCCTCCATGCCGCGATGCCGATAGGGAGACTCGACCCCGGGTCGGCTCGGAGATAGATTTTCAACTCTTCTTCGAATCCGTATTGGGACATGTTATCTCTCCATCTCTTCGCACGACCATCCGAAGTGACGGCAGATGGCCTGTGCAGCATCTTGCGGAGACATGTTGGTGTTGTCTAAACGCAAATAGCGCGCGTGTGGGATCTCACCCGGCAGCGAAGTCAACCGGTGCTTCTCCAAGGAGGCCTTCAGATCCTGTTCTGACCACTCCAGATTTCGCTTGGTAGGTTTCACGTCCAACCGATGCGGAGTTCGGTTTCGCATCATGCGGGTCTCCAAGCTGGCCTCAAGCTCCACCCAAACGGTATCCCAGCCCTTTGACTCGAAAATTCGTGTGACCTCTTTGACATACCGCCAATCATCGGCTAGGTCAAAGGCCCACACGTAGGTGAAGATAAGTCCTGATAGATGGAGGCTCTCTATCGTCAGACAAAACAGATCCGTAATGGTAATCACCCAGTAGTGCGGTTTTGTGGGATCGGATGAAGTCGGTGTTTGTATTTAAAGTGGCGCACTCGCTCTGAACCGCCGCCTCTAATGGCGGTCCCATTTGACAATTAAAGGGGCCGTCCCCAATCAAGCCGACTATCTGACGTAGGCCGGTTACTTTCGTTAGGTGTCAAGGGGTACAACTCGGCAAGAACTGTTTGAGCGAAGCACTCGGTGTCCTGTCAGATCCAGATGAGGGTGTGGGGTGCATCGCCGGCAGGAATCGGTCGGGGCGTATGACCCGCGGCCTACTTTGCGGCGGAGTTGCCCTCCAAAAACGGCCGCACATAATCCAGAATGGTTTTGGCGTAGCCAATCGCCGCGTGGGCTTCCTCTTCGTCCACATCGGTGAGCGCCTCAGGTTCATAGCGCATATCCACAGCGTACTCATTTAACACGGCCGACTCTAATGTAAACTCGTCGGTTGAGAGACTCGAACGGCATCCACCAGCCGACTTAGGTCATGCGTCTTGGGAAACGTGGCGGTTTCGCGCGTCAACAGGGCCTTCAAGCCTTTCTCGGCGGCTTGCTGCGCGTGGTAACAGGCATTATGGTATAAGCCCGGAACGACGAGTCGACGGGCGGTTACCAAGTCCGCTGTCGCTAAATCAAGAAGCCCCGAAGGTCCGCGATTCGCCATAAATCCAACGTCCCTTTTGAAGAATTTCTTGAATGACGGGGTGCCCTTCGGAGACCGCCTGTCGGAGTTCTTCGGGCGTGCGCACCAAAATGTCCGCCGCAATGATGCGCGGCCTCAGCGCCATTTGATATTTGATGCCCCGTTGCCGACGGTCCTCCGTCGTGCGTTCGATGACCAAAAAATCGAAGTCGCTGTCATCTTTCGCCGTGTTGACGGCTTCCGACCCGAACAGGACAATGGCTTCGGGATGCCCAGCAGCCACCATCTTGTGGACATAATCGTCGAGAATCGATGCACGGTCCATGACGGCACCTCCCGTATGGGTTTAGTATAGCATGCGCCCGCGCGGGCGCCCTTCGCTCAATTCTTAGTGATCGGTGACAAGGCGTTACATGCCTTAGGATCCTTCGGGACGACCCGATTTTCTGGCCCGACGGGAACGCTCATGCCCACTCGCCCCCGATGACTAACCCTGCAAGTCAGGAGAAACGTTACACCAATTTCTCAATGGCCACTGCCACGCCATCCTCATCATTGGATGCCGTAATATAGGCCGCCGCCTCGCGGAGCTCCGGGATCGCGTTCCCCATCGCCACGGGAAAGCCGCAAAGGTGGAAGAGCCCCAGGTCATTCACGTCGTCCCCAAAGACCATCACTTCAGCCGGGGAAATCTCCATTTCATCGAGCACTCGCGTGACCGCGGATTCTTTCGACACCGATGCGTGCATGATTTGAACAAGCGCACCGCCGTCGGTGGCCAGGATGTTCAACGCCAGGTGGAACTCTTCGCGCAGGTCGCGCCACGCATCGAACCCATGGACCAGAATCTTCGTCGGAGACAGGGCAGCCGCATAGTGCTCATCGACGATGGCGGGGGTCGAGTCCGTGGAGCCTATCCCGAACGTGGCACGACTGGCGTCCGGCATGGGGGTGCAGGTGTGCCAAGCGTCACGGACTTCGTACACGATCACGCACTCGGGGCTCTGGGCGCGGATGTATGCGGTCACGCGACGGCTCATGTCATTAGAAATTGGCGTGTGCCACTCCACGTTGGTCGAGGGCCACGTCACGAGGGCCCCGTTGTAATAGACCAAGCAGTTGACCCATGGCATGTCCGCTAGGAATTTCCGGACCGCCCGAGGTGGACGGGCCGTGGCCACAATGACAGCGATGCCAGCCTCAGAGCACTGCTGAACTGCGTGGCGATTCCTGGGCGATACTGTCTTGTCCGTCCTCAGGAACGTGCCATCCAAATCCAACACCAGCGCTTTGACCGTCGGCGCAGCCAATCTCGTCCCTCCTTCCAGCCATTCAAAGTCGGATTGGGGTCAAATTCGATAACCGAGCTCAGCATTCCTGTACCTCAAGCCGCCGACGCTTCCTGCGATACGCCCCCTCTATGCGCATCAAGCCCGGTCCAACCGCAAGCACTTCCTTGAAGGTACCGACCGTGTGGTGGATCGTCATGCCGCAGTGGCCTCACCACGACGGGGTGTTCTCCCTGTGCCCGATATGTCGGTACGTTGACCCTCGGTCGGTCCGCTGACCGTGCCCGTCACGCGCATCACCGCGACGGTGGGTCCCCGTAGCTGACGGCGAGGTGGATCCCGCGCGGACACGACGATTAGTCCGAGGGCCCACCCTCCTCTTCAGTTACGAATGCCGCCGGATCTCAAGGTCTGGGGCTTTGGGGTACTCCACCGTCGTGGCCGTGGCTTTGTCTGCTGACACCCGCATTAGTTGGCGAGTGTGATCGGTGGATTCGGTGGTGAAAAGAAGATGGTTGCGTTTGTCGACGTCAACTGCGTCGGGCTGACGAAAGAAAGTCCGTACAGGTTACTCGCGGCACCGGCCACCTGGTTTGACATGGTGAGGCCATTCGCTGTGGTATAGGTCACACCGGCTACCTCGATGGCGAATTCATCGGCGCTTGCGAACGTATACGGCTGACCGTTCTCATTGAGGGCTATCACCGTCCCATAGACGTACCCACCGGGTGTGGAGGACGCGAGTTCGAAAGATGTCGTGGTGGTCATCGTGAAGGCCGGTTCTTTGCCTTGCAAGGACTGCACTTGCGTTTGCAGAGACTGAACGTCCGATTGAAGCGTGCTGAGACTCGTGGTGACGGTCTGCGGGACGGACGCCAACAGGTTCCAATCCGGGTTGGAACTGCTGGGTTCGGCCCCTTGATTCGTGCGGACCGCGACCCACGACGACCGGTGGTAGGATCATACACGACGTCGTCAGCGACGTACGTCGTGGTATTGTTCCATGTGCTGTCCCAAGTGAATCCCGGTCCGGTGGCTCCCGTGGGTCCCTGAGGGCCGGTAGCGCCCGCCGGTCCTTGGGGACCCATCTGCGATAGACGATACGCCATGTGCCCACCCGGCTCGATCGCAGGCCTTCGGCATTCGTGAGGGGTTTTGTGAACAGATCACGGGGATTTTTGGCCAGTTGTTCTAAACGGTCGATAATTCGTTGCTGGGCAGTCCGATCGAGACGTTCCAAATACCGTCCCGCTTGCCGCGAGAGGATGATTTCATACATCGTGTTGGCGGCGCCAATCCTTGAGGTTGACACGATCGCCCTGGGCAATCTGCCGCTCACCGTGTTGGACCCGTTGCCACTCGTCGGGCGTTAGCGTGTCCGTGTCTTGCTGGAGCCATCGGACATAATCCACCACATCATCGACCCACCGGTCGTCCATGTGGTCAATTAAGCGTCGCAATTCGTCCTTCGAGCTCATGGCTACCGCTCCCTTCTTATCAATTTCATTATCGCAAGATCTAGTCGTCGGTGTCCATCCGAGTCGTTCGACACCACGGCGGCAGTCTACCCCGCCCCCGTAACGTTGATGCGTTTACGCCCCCGAACATTCCGCAAGGGGGTCTCGGCAACGTTGGCGGGAAGGGAATAGCCCGAAGTCGTCAAAACTGATTGATAGTGGAGGATGTGGCCGTCTCTAAGAATTCGGTCGGGGCACTTGCAGATCGTAACCTGTTAAAATCGTCGGCAAACATATGCGCCTGCAAATAGGGCAACCCTTCGGCCAACTCGTTTTGTCGGTAGCCGATCGTGGCATCGGTCAAAAACACAAACCCGAAATCCGAATAGAGTTTGATAGCCCGAAAGCTGCCCGGCTGGGTATGAAGAAATATAGGATAGTCACTGTCCCCAAAACTTTTCATGACAATGGAGAGCAACGCTCGGCCAATACCCAACCCCTCGTGCCGCTTTGACACCTTGAACCAGTGTATCGTGCTGACGTGCCCGTACGCTTTCCACCCAAAGCAGGTAGCGATAGGAGTGTCACTGCGATCGCAGACAAACAAGCACCGCTTGAAAAACTCGCTTTCTTGGCTGGCATACACGTCGTCAAAATACTGGGTCATAAATGTCGCGAATTCGTTCACGAGCTCGGGGGAATCAAAATGCATGGCTTTCCATACATCTAGCTCGTCTCTCCGGCAAGTCCTGAAATAATAAGCCGCGGAAAGTTGTGTGAGGGCCGCCGGATTCAACGCTTCGCACATCATGAATAGGTTTTTATCTTCAAGCCCCGCCATACTTCTGACCCCCTCACCTTAGATGGTACTACAAGGGTAGTCGTCCGCCGGCTGTGCCCAAAGCAAATCACCCCTCTGTGCACTTTCGCCCCCAAGAGCTCCGCAAGCTGCTTTTAGCGGCCTGCTCTTACGGCGCAGGACGCAGGCAGCCGTGGCAACCCGGTTACAATTACAACAAGGCTTGGAGTTCTTCCAGCGTCAAGTGGCTTTACCGCAATATCGAGTGCAGAGTCCCGGGAGCTAGCTCATGGTGCATAGGTACTATGGCCGTGCGCCCATCGGGATGGCGGAGCTTTTGGTGACTGCCCCGTTGGCTCACCGCCACGCGAACCCCGCGCGTCCCAAAGCGGTGGCGACTTGCTGTCCCGACAGGATCGGCGTGCGTGGACTCATAGTTGCGGCAGCTCGACCGTCACCGGCGCCAAAATCGGTGTCACGGGCAACTCCGTCAGGTCCGCGTCCTCAACGTACAATTTCAAGGCTTCCCGAAGGTTGTCGAGGGCCTGGTCCAGCGATTCCCCTTGACTCGATACTTCCACTTCTAAACAGCGAGCGACGTACCACTGCCCCTCGCGCGTGATGGCTGCCGTGAATCGTACCGGATGGGTCATGGCTCGCGCTCCCTCCTCTTTCTATGCAGTATACCGCGATGCCACGATTCCTGAGATACGGGGGCTGGGGCTTCTTTTGAAGGATCCGAGCCTTTTGGCCACCACCGCGTGCGGCCATTTGCTTAACGCTGCGAATAGCGGACTATCCGGCCCGAGGGAGTCTCGAAAAACAGATCGCACGACAGCCCCCGTGGCACCCCCCAGGAAGATGCGCCCCCGCGCCTCCGATCCCAGTACGGATCATTATTGGCACGGTACGCATCTTTATTGGCAAGTACGCAACTATTTTGTCAAACGACACTCTCTGCGGCAGCTTCAAAGATGGCCCTTCGGAACGCATTAGAAAGACGCCAGGTCTCTCTCGCGTCCCCAAAGATGGCATAGAGAGGCTCGATCGTCAT
>JAJZAN010000168.1 GCA_021799435.1 Bacillota bacterium
GAAGTCCGGACCCAAGCGATAAAAGAGCTCCATCCCGACTTTGATGTCCCGATGCGGGGCAATGCTTTTCAGCAGCCGCTCGGCCGTCGGTAGTTCCGGCACGTCCAGAGCTACCCAAAGCCTCATATCCATTAGTGCTCCTTCCTGGACGGCAAAGCCGCCCCCACCGCCTCGCTCAAGGAGGCAAAACCATAGGCGTTCAGTACCTCCGGCAGGGTCTCAATAATCTCCAGCATCCGCTCTGGGTGCTGGAAGGTGATAGTCCCCACCATCACGGCTTGCGCTCCAGCCATGAGGAATTCCAGCACGTCCTCCGCGGACTCGATCCCCCCCATGCCGATGACCGGCACTTTCACCCGCGAGGCAATTTCATACACAATCCGGATGGCCACCGGTTTGACCGCCGGACCCGAAAGGCCCCCAGTGCGCCCTCCCAAGGCCGGTCTGCGCGCCTTGAAGTCAATCGCCATCCCCACTAACGTGTTGATGGCGGAAATCATGTCAGCACCGGCGGCTGTGACTGCCTCGGCTACAATCCATGGTTCTGCGGTATTCGGGGATATCTTGACCATGACGGGTTTCTCAGTCACCGCGCGCACCGCCTCCATAACCCGAAAGGCCTGGTCGGGATCGTGGCCAAAGGTGATGCCGCCCGCCTTGATGTTGGGGCATGAGATGTTAACCTCAAAGGCATCGATGCGGGGCTCTTGGCTAAGCCGTTCAGCCACCTGGCGGTATTCCTCGACGGTGTGCCCGATAATATTGGCCACAATCGCAGTATCCACGGTCTTGAGGAACGGCACATCCTCTTCGAGAAACACCTCCATGCCCGGATTTTGCAAGCCAATGCTGTTCAAAAGACCGGCTGGCGTTTCCCACACCCGCGGCGGCGGGTTGCCGCGCCAGGGTTCGGGCGAAATTCCTTTCACGCTCACGCCGCCGAGGCGGTTCAAATCCACGTAGGCCGCATATTCCGGTCCGAAGCCAAACGTTCCCGATGCCGCCATGATGGGGTTCTTGAGAACCAATCCCCGGGGCAGGCGTACGGTTAAGTCCATCAAAACACCAGCTCCTCTCGGCGGAATACCGGACCGTCGGTGCACACCCGCCGATAGCGGGGACCCTCGGGACCCACTGGCTCAGCCGGTACGACACAAGCCAAACACGCCCCAATACCGCAGCCCATCCGCTGCTCCAAAGCCAGTTGGACCGGCCCGGCCAGAGATGCGGCAGCCCGGCTGACGGCCGCCAGCATGGGTGTTGGCCCGCAAGCCATGAGCTGTCCTTGCGGATGCTGGGAAACCCATTCTTCCACCAAAGGCACCACGGTTCCCCGATGTCCGGCGCTCCCGTCATCCGTCGCCAGCGCGGGCTCGACGGCCATCCGCCGAAAGTCGTCCGTCATGATGAGGTAGTCCTTAAAACGCGCTCCCAAGACAACCTCAAGAGAACTCGTGCGTTGGGCTCCCCAGGCCTCGAGGGCCGCGAATATCGGCGGAATCCCGACCCCCCCGCCCACTAACAGCCAGGGCCGTTCCCCTTCAGGCGGGTCAAAGCCCCGCCCCAAAGGTCCCAGCACATCGAGCCATTCCCCCGCTTGCCTCTCCGCCATCCAACGGGTGCCTGAGCCGACCACCTGCACCAACAAGCCCACTCGTTCCCGCGCCCTGTCAATGCGCGAAAACGAGATGGGGCGACGCAGCATCCCGGGGGTCAGTACATGGCAAAACTGGCCGGGACGCGCTTTTATCAATTCCCCGCTGTGGACGATGAGCTCTGCATGATCAGGCGCTGGCACCCGGACTTCGTCAATGCGGACCTTAAACGCGTGCGCCATCGCGTTCCCCTTTCCGCCACTCGTTGAGCGAGTGCACCTCAAATGGCTTCTTGCTGCGCCCTTTGAGCGCGTCCAAAGCGGCCGCCACCGTGTCCAAAGAAGTCATGCAGAGGATACCCCGTTCCACCGCGGTGCGTCGGATCAGGAAGCCTTCACGTTCCCGCTGGCCGCCATGGGTGATGGTGTTAATGACAAGTTCAAACTGGCCGTCCCGAATTAAGTCCACCAAGTGCGGGCGACGCTCGCCCAAGCGGTACACCGGCGTGGCGGGGATACCGTGGCTGGAGAGGAGAGCCAGGGTGCCGCTGGTGGCGTAGAGGCGATATCCCATATCCGCCAATTCACGCAGCAGCGGCAGGGCCTCCTGCTTGTCTTGGTCCGCAATGGTGGCCAAGATGCGCCCGCCAGCCGAGAGCCGAAACCCGCCGGCAACCAGAGCCCGGTACATGGCGCGCGGAAAATCCTCGTCGATTCCCATGACCTCGCCGGTGGATTTCATTTCCGGCCCCAGAGCCGCATCCACCTGACCGAGCTTGGAGAACGAGAAGACCGGCATCTTTACGGAATAATACCGCGGCATGGGCAAGAGACCTTTCGGGGTCGAGTCCGGCAAGCGCCCCGTGACGGCCGCTTCGATGGCCAGGTCAACCAGCGGCACATGCGTGGCCTTAATCAAAAAGGGCACGGTGCGGCTAGAGCGAGGATTGGCCTCAATCACATAAACGGTGCCATCCACCACCACGAATTGGATGTTCAGAAATCCTCGGACATTGAGGCTTCGGCACAGCACTTCTGTAATACGCACGACCTCGTCAATGACCGCTTGGCTGGCTCGGACCGGTGGAAGCACCGCCACCGAGTCGCCGGAATGGACGCCGGCTCGTTCCACATGTTCCATGACGGCGGGAATGACCACCTGCTCTCCGTCACTCACAGCATCCACCTCGAGCTCGATTCCGCTCATATATCGATCAATCAAGAGCGGGCGGTTCACCCCGAACTCCGGATTTTCTTCGATGAGGTAACGGCGCAAGGCCTCCAAATCGTCAATAATGCGCATGGCCCGTCCGCCCAAGACGAAGGAGGGCCGTACCAGCACCGGGAACCCGACTTCCTCGGCGGCCGCTAAGGCCTCCTTGGTGGTTGATGCCGTGCGGCCCGGCGGTCGCAGAATGTGTTCTCGTTCCAGCAATTCATCAAACTGGTGGCGATCCTCCGCGCCGTTCAGTCCCTCCAGATCGGTGCCCACAATCGGGACTCCGTGATCGACCAGCCCCTGAGCCAAGTTGATGGCGGTCTGGCCGCCGAATTGCACCAACACACCGTCCGGCTGCTCCAAATCCACGATGTTCAGTACGTCTTCGAGAGTCAGCGGCTCAAAATACAACCGGTCGGAAGCATTAAAGTCGGTCGATACCGTTTCGGGGTTGGAGTTAATCATAATGGCGCGGTAACCGCGACTCTTGAGGGCTTCCAGGGCATAGACGCTGGCCGCGTCAAATTCAATGCCTTGCCCGATACGGATAGGCCCGGAGCCCAGCACAATCATCTTCTTGCCCTCGAGCGGTACAGCTTCGTTTTCCCGATCGTAGGCCGAATAGAAGTAGGGCGTTTCGGCAGGAAACTCGGCCGCACTGGTGTCCACCATGCGGTAGCCGGGTCGAACGCCCTGGGCCAACCGCTCGCGGCGCACTTGTTCCTCTTGTACTCCAGCCAATCCGGCAATGCGGCGATCGGCAATCCCCAACCGCTTTAAGTGCGCAAGTTCTTCCCGCCATGACTCGGGATTCCCCGCCAACTGGCGTTCCGCCTCCACGATGCGGGATACCCCATGGAGAAACCAAGGGTCGATGCCGGTGTCCTCGGAGAGTTCGGCCACACGGCTCCCACGCCGCAGAGCCTCGGCCAGATAGAACAACCGCCGGTCGTTGGGCTCCCGGCTCAATCGGGCCACCGTCTCGTCGTCGTCGCGTTCTTCCGGTCCGCCCAGCACATCCATCCGGCCCACTTCCAGCGATCGGACCGCCTTTTGCAACGCTGCCTCGTAGGTCCGGTCGATGGCCATCACCTCACCGGTGGCCTTCATCTGGGTGCCGAGCCGGCGATCGGCCTCGGGGAACTTGTCAAATGGCCAGCGCGGGATTTTAGCCACCACATAGTCTAAGGCCGGTTCAAAGGCCGCACTGGTGTTGCCTGTGACGGGGTTCTTGATTTCCGGCAGGGTCAGTCCCAGCCCAATTTTCGCCACGATGCGGGCAATGGGATAGCCCGTGGCCTTGGACGCCAGCGCCGATGAGCGCGAGACCCGCGGGTTGACCTCGATGACGCGATACTCGCTGCCGTCAGGACTCAGAGCGAACTGCACGTTGCATCCGCCTTGAATGCCGAGATTATGGACAATGTCGATGGCGGCGTGGCGCAGCCGATGGTACTCCCGGTCGGTCAGGGTCTGGGATGGGGCCACGACAATCGAGTCCCCCGTGTGGACTCCCACCGGATCGAAGTTCTCCATGTTGCAGATCACCACGGCGTTTCCGGCACTGTCGCGCACGACCTCGTATTCGACCTCCTTCCACCCTGCGATGGATTCCTCTACCAGCACCTGGCCAATGGGACTTTCGGCCAGGGCCTGCGGCAGACGCTGGAGCAACTGTTCCTCGGAGTGCGCAAATCCGCCCCCGCTTCCGCCCAGAGTATAGGCGGGACGCAGCACGACGGGATACCCGAGTTCTGCGGCAAAACGCAGCCCGTCTTCCACGGTTGTCACCGTCCGCGAGCGGGCGATGGGATGTGAAAGGCGCACCATCAGGCTTCGGAACGCCTCGCGGTCCTCAGCCATCTCGATGGAGTGCAGCTGAGTCCCCAAGAGTTCGACCCCCAAATCGGTCAGCACCCCCGCCTTGGCCAGCGCTGATACCAAATTGAGTCCCATCTGGCCCCCCAGCGTGGCGAGGATGCCGTCGGGCCTCTCCTTGCCTAGAACGTAAGCCAAAAAGGACACCGTCAACGGCTCGATGTAGACCACGTCGGCCACCGACAAGTCCGTCATGATGGTGGCGGGATTGGAGTTGACCAAGATAACTTCAACGCCCTCTTCCTTGAGGGCCCGGCAGGCTTGCGTGCCTGCGTAATCAAACTCTGCCGCCTGGCCAATGATGATGGGACCAGAGCCTATCACCAAGACACGTTTTAAGTGGGAGCGCTTAGGCATGAGCATCCTCCTTGGACCGCACTTTAGCCAAAAACTCGTCGAACAGATACAGGGAATCCGAAGGACCCGGTCCTGCCTCGGGGTGATGCTGGACGGACAGGATGGGCCTCTCTTTATGCTCGATGCCTTCCACCGTCTGGTCATGCAGATGAGTGAGGCGCACGTCATACCGGTCTTGCAGGGATTCGGCATCCACGGCATAGCCATGGTTTTGCGAGGTAATCAGGACCCGGTTTTGACGATGATCGACCAGCGGATGATTGGCGCCGTGATGCCCGAATTTCAGGGGGTAGGTTCGCGCTCCTTCGGCCAGGCCGATAAGCTGGTGCCCCAGACAGATGCCGAAGGTGGGATAATGCTCCAAGGCGTGACGCACGGTGGGCAGCACTTCAGGCACTGAGGCGGGATCTCCGGGTCCATTGGACAGCACCACGCCATCTGGTTGGGTGCTGTCCAAGTCTTCCTGGCTCGCCGTCGCCGGCAAGACGGTAATTTGGGCTCCGCGCCGCCCCAGTTCACTCAGAATCGAATTTTTAACCCCATAGTCCAACACCGTGATGCGCGGCCCCGATCCGGGAATCTCATACCTTTGGGGTGTGGTGACCCGATAGACCGCATCCTTCAAGTCGTAGTCCTGAAGGCGGGACAACGCCTCGTGCGGTGCCGTCGCTTCAGACGCCAGAACCGCCCGCTGGGTGCCGCGGTCACGGAGATATTGAGTCAAGGCCCGGGTGTCGACGTCGGTCAACAGGGGCTTCTGATAGGCGCTTAAATAGCGGGCCAACGCATGGGCATTGGGACCGTGCGAGGGAATTTCTTCGAGCCGGTGCACCACCAGCCCTTCGACCCAAGGAAAGAGCGATTCGGCAGCCTCCGTCAATG
Organism: Bacillota bacterium; assembly: GCA_021799435.1. Taxonomy (GTDB): domain Bacteria; phylum Bacillota; class Sulfobacillia; order Sulfobacillales; family Sulfobacillaceae; genus Sulfobacillus_B. The sequence goes on from JAJZAN010000168.1 coordinate 5,931, forward strand.
TGCCATAGTTGCCAATCAGGGGATAAGTCAACACCACAATCTGACCGAAGTATGAGGGGTCCGTAAGGATTTCCTGGTACCCGGTCATGGCCGTGTTGAACACCACTTCACCGCGCCCGCCCCATTCCTCGGACCCAATGTAGGTTCCTTCAAAGCGCGTCCCATCCTCAAACAGCAAATAGCCCTTCACGACGTCAGCACCTCTCCTTCGCGCATCACCCAACGTCCGTTCACCATGCTCGCCTCCGCCTGTCCGGTGAGCTCCATGCCCGCCAAGGGGGTATTGTGACCCATCGAATAAAAACGGTCAGGATCCACCGTCCATACCCGGGTTGGGTCAATCAGAGTCAAATCGGCCGGTTCCCCCGCAGCCAATCCTCGGCACCCCAGTCCCAACACACCGTCGGGTCCGGTGGTGAGAAGCTTCAGGGCCTCCATCGGGTTCATGAGACCCGGCCTAATAAGAGCTGTCATGAGGCCGCCCAGAATGGTTTCCAGCCCACTAATCCCAAACGGCGCGTCGGGATACGGTCGAGCTTTGTCATCC
>JAJZAN010000169.1 GCA_021799435.1 Bacillota bacterium
CTATCCACGCCATCAGCCGTTCTTGCAATCCGGGGTGGATCATGAGGGAGATGCCGGACAAATGGAGCCATCCGCCGTTCAAGGCGTCGGGCAGCGGGCTCGGCGGCTGCCATGCGGTCATGGCCGTCTCGCGGCGAAAATAATAGACCCGCGGATCGTCCGTGAGTCCGTATTGTTCTTTAATCATAAGACCGGTCGGCCGGTCGCTGTCCTCTTGCAATAAGTCGGTCACGACACCTTGGCCCTTCAGCGTTTCGCGCACCATGCGGCCAACCGGATCGCCGCCCACGGCGCCGGCAAACCAGGTTGGCACCCCCAACCGCGCCGCGCCGATAGCGACGTTCATTTCCGAGCCCGCAACGCCCAGGGTGAGCTGGCTGCCCGAGTGAAGACGCCCCTTTACATGGGGTGACAGGAGAAAGTACAACGTTCTTTGTCTCTTTTGATATCTTTCGGATTGGTTGGGCTGAGAGGGCACGCGGGCACACGTGCAGGGGTGGCAGCCGACAGCCGAACTAGTGCGCCAAAATCCCGCCCACGGCACTTTCAATACGGGCCCACTCCTGAGCCATATGGGCCTCCATGTTGAGCTGCGGGCTGAAGCGGCGCACTTCTCCCGAGGGGGTCGGCCCGTGATCCAGGGCCCAGTCGAGCGCCCCCAAGAGCGATGCATCCCGTTGGTCGTACAAGACAATATCGCGATTCAAGGCGTCCGCCATCCATTGGCCCATCGCAGGGTTGGCCATGAGTCCCGACCCCGCCCGAATCTCCTGCACGGGTTCCCCCAACCCAACCAGCGTCCTTAATCCCTCCCAGTACGATGCCGTGATGGCCAAGATGGTGGAGCCGGCCAGATCGGCTTGGGTGGTTTGCGGCCCCATGTCGGACCACGTCCCTGCGAGCGTTTCTTGCCACCAAGGCGAGCGTTCACCTTGCCAATAGGGCAAGGTGCCCGGCAATTTGCGACCCGAACGGATGGCCTCGAGACCGCGTTCCATCACCGCATCGACCGCGAGGCCAAAGAGATCGGCCAGCCATTGGATGGTGTTGCCGACGTTGGAAAAGGCGGCACCCACGAGATATCCGGCCCCCGGTCCCATGGTGTAACAAAACAACGCGGCATCCTCCGCCGGATGCTGGGAGGTAATGCGAATCGCACCGCTGGTCCCCATCGCCAACACGGCCAGCGTGCCATCGGCGGGAATCTGCAAATGGTGGTGGGCGGTGGCGGCATCGGTACCGCCAATGACGACCTCAGATTGCCGGTCCCGGGTCTTAAGACGACCCGTCATCGGGGCCAAATCCGGCAAAGTCGACACGTCGACCTGCGCCAGATCGACTGCTTGTTGAAGCCACGAACCATCCAGCCCCAGGAATCCGCTGGCCGACGCGGTCGAGTAGTCGGTCTGCCACGTGCCTGTCAGCCGATAGACCAAATAGTCCTTCAAGGCCACCGGACGGGCGTCAGCCGGAAGCTTTTCGCGGACAAAGAGCCACTTCATCAGTGGAGACATGGAGTGAACCGGTACGCCCGTCAGGCGGCGCAAGGCCCCCCCGTCAGCCGATTCACGCACCCGCTCGGCCACCTCTTGCGCCCGTTTGTCCATCCACGTCCAACTCTGGGTCAGCGGCCGACCGGCTCGATCCACCGCCATCATGCTGTGCATGGCCGCCGAGAGCGCAATGCGCTCGAGCGGTCCGTACTCTCGAGCCTTATCCAGTACCGCGTCCATGAGTGTCCAGATCTTTTCCGGGTTTTGCTCTGAGGCGGGTCCGTTCTGCTCGGCACGGATAATCTCCTGGCCCCTCCACAGCACCCCGCCGCCCGCCGCCTCAACCACAATCCATTTGAGGCGCGTGGTCCCCACATCGAAGGCTATCACGACACCCAACGCGTTCATCCCCTCTGTCGCCATCCTCGGACAGGCATCTTCCGCATCCGGGCCGAATCGAGCTTCATCCTAGCACAGCCATGGGGATGACCAACAGCATTTTGCAAGTTTTCCATCTTCTTGCACAGGATTGACAGGTTCCTCGATGGGTATAGGATGATGATGCTGGGGGTAGAACGGTTGAGACAATTCGCTTGGGCATCATACGGCATGTACGCGCTCTCGGGGATCGCGGCCGTTCTCTTGGGTGCCGTCATGCCCGAGCTGCTTCACCACTATCACGCCTCCTATGGGCTGGGAGGGCGGATGGTCTTCATTCAAGCGATGGGATTCCTTCTCGGCGTCCCCTTGGCTTCACGGGCTATGGCTCGGCATCGTCCCCAGGTGGTGTTGTCGGGAGCGGCCCTGATTATCACCGTGGCCCAAGTCTGCTTGTTTATGCTGCCAGCCTTCTGGCTGGCGTCCCTGGTCGTGGTGCTAAACGGCATCGGAGCCGGTGCCTTGGAATCCATCGTGGCCGCGATCGTCCTCGATCGGTTTATTCAGCAACGCGCCATCTATATGAGCCGGCTCGAAGTCGCGTTTGGCCTGGGCGCATTATTGCTTCCAGCCCTGACTGGCGGGCTTATTGCCCTTGGGCATTGGCGCGCCGTCTTTCCTGCCATTGCCGTCTTTGCTCTGGGACTGGCGGTCTGGTGGCAAACCATTTCCGTCCCGTCGCATGAAGCAAGTGTCTCAGATTCCCGGCATCAGGACGCTGTTATGGCCCCACCCCCCACATTCCCGCACCGCGCCGCCAAGATCGTGGTGCTGTCTCTGTTCTTAAGCATGACGGTCGTATACGTAGGCCTGGAAGGCAGCGTCAACAGCTTCATGCCCTCCCTCTTCATCGCGGGTCTTCATGCCAAAGCCGCCATCGCGGTGTTGAGCTCGACCGTCTTCTGGTCCGGGATGGTCATAGGCCGAATGGCCATCCATTGGGTGGCTCGACATCTGCGGTATGACCAGTATCTCTTTCTCTGCATCTCCGTGGTGTTGACGATTTTACTCATCTTTTCCCAAGTTCGCAGTGCGGTCCCCGGGTTCGTTCTCATCTTGGGCCTGGGGTTGTTTATGGCTGCGATTTATTCCCTCGTCATGGTCTATGCCAACCATACTTTTCCGGGGCGCACGCATGCCATCACGGGCTTGGTGACCGCCATGGCTGGAGGGGGCGGCGCCATTTTTCCGCCTCTTCTGGGGTATGCCATGGATCACATCCCCATCACTGGGGTGCTTTGGATTCTGTTTGGCATGGCTCTCCTGCTGCTCCTCGGTCTCATTGCCACCACCTTAAGCTTTCAGTACTTGGCGAGCCGCGCGGATCAGCCCGGATAGAGCCCCGATTGCTGGATGAACGTCTGAAAAGACCGCGGCGTGTGGCTTTGCTTGCACGCCTCCCGCAGAGCCACCAGGTCCGTCCGGGATACCGCCTGCACTCGAACGGCCTCCCTCGCGAGCCCTCTCCGGTCTTGCCAATACCCCTCAGCCCCCCTTGGACCCGAAGGTAGCTCTTCTATTCCCACTATCAGGCGGGAATCCTCCTGGTGCCTACCGACTGGGCCGCCGCCGTGGATGCCTGGTGCACGGAGAACACCCGGCCGCCCCGCGCCGAACCACTGTATTACGTGGCGCCCTGGGTGTACGCCTGGGACTCCGATTCGAATATGCCATCGCGGCGTACTGGATGGGGGACCTGGCGCGCCGCGATCGAAGCGTGCCAGGAGTTGAAGGCGCACTCCGACGTTCCGGAACCGTGGCGATCCCACAACACCCGCAACCTGGGGCTTTGCCAACGGGCCCTGCGCGAGCGATCATCCCATTGCGCGTTCGGATCCCCCAGCGGTGCAGGCCACGCGCTCCCTATCATGCGTCACCGCGCGAACTCCGGGGTCCCACGCCTCCCGGACATCGACCTAGTCGTCAGGAGTTAAGGCCTCCGCAGCGAATGAAGTGGGAATCCGATCCCCTATGGTGCGGAGGCTTCGTCGATCCCTGGATTCGCCATCATCAAACAAGTGTCTATTCCCCGAAACATTCCTAAATCCGGGCACAATCGGCAGAGGAACTCTGTCGAACAATCGCGAATGTAGGGGGCATACTGTCCCTTCTGAGGCCCGATAAAAGGGAGCCCATTTGATGACTATTGTGATTTGGCTTGTGTTGGCGGCTGCATGCGCGCTCATCGCGCGGTCCAAGGGGCGTAATCCCTGGGCTTGGCTTGGATGGGGACTCCTCGGCGGAATCATCAGCTTAATCATTGTTTTAGTGAAGTCGCCCATGACGACTGCTCCGGCTGCCGACTCTGGCAACAACAGTTGAAGCTCATCCCCTGAAAGGTGGCCCGGACGCCGGAGTCGGGGGCATGTGTCGTCGGCAGGCGTCAGAGGCTCACGGCATTGCGCGCACGAGACAACGGCGACGCCGATCGTTATAATAGCTCGGCTAAATAACTATTCAGGCGGGTAAACCACAGTTCGTGCAGGATTATCATAGAACCGAATGGCGTATGCACGTTGCTATGCAAAGGGAGGAAATGCTGTTGATGCCGGCTATGAAGGCGTTAATTTTGTCTGGCGGAACGGGGACCCGTCTCCGCCCGCTGACATACACCAGTGCCAAGCAACTATTGCCGGTGGCCAACCGCCCCATTGTGGCGTATGCCATCGAATCGCTCGTATCCTGCGGGCTAACCGACATCGGCATCGTGGTCGGCGATACCGCGGATGAGGTGCGCACGGCTTTGGGAGACGGGTCCCAATTCCATTGCAGATTTACCTACATCCACCAAGAAAAACCGCTAGGATTGGCGCACGCGGTAAAGACTGCCCAACCGTTTTTGGGCGACGCCCCGTTCTGCATGTTTTTGGGCGACAACCTCCTGCGCCATGGGGTCGGCGATCTGGTTGAGCGTTTTCGAGACAATGCCCCGGAAGCCGCCATTTTATTGGCCGAAGTCCCGAATCCGGGCCAGTTCGGGGTGGCGGTCGTGGAACGGGGGCAGGTCGTAAGACTGGTAGAAAAGCCCCGCGATCCCATTTCTCCCTATGCGCTGGTGGGTGCGTATTGCTTCACTTCCGCCATCCATCCCATCATCAACGCGTTGTCGCCATCTTGGCGGAACGAATACGAGATTACCGACGCCATCCAGGGACTTATCGACAATGGCCGGCGCGTGGACGCGTCCTTCGTGGATGGCTGGTGGAAGGACACAGGCCGCCCCGACGACCTGCTGGATGCGAACCGGTTGGTGTTGGAGGAGCTGCAGAGCCGCGTTGCGGGTTCAGCCGACGCCGCCTCGGTGGTCACCGGCCGTGTCGAGCTGGGAGATGGGGCGGTGGTGACAGATTCGGTCATTCGCGGCCCCGTTTCGATCGCCGACAATGCGCGCATTAGCCATAGTTACATAGGGCCATACACCTCGATTGGTCCAGACGCCGTGCTGGACCACGTCGAAATTGAGAATTCGGTGGTGATGGCCGAAGCAACAATTGCCAATCTCAGCCGCCGCATCGCCGACAGCCTGATTGGCCGGCAGGCCCATATCCATGGTGAAGATCGCCGGCCTAGCACATTTCGAGTGGTCCTGGGGGACCGCAGCGAAGTGCACTGGGTTCCTTAACAACATTTTTGGAGGTCCGCAAAATGGGTGACATCGCAGGGGTCAAGATTAAGCAGCTGATCCGGCATCCAGATGACCGGGGATTCTTTCAAGAAATTCTGCGGGACGACGACGAACTGTTAAGCCGGTTCGGACAGGCTTCGTTATCATTGAGCTATCCGGGAGTTATTAAGGCCTTCCACTATCATGAACGCCAAGATGACCTGTGGTTTTTCCCGGCAGGGGCGGCGCAGGTGGTGCTCTATGATCAGCGCGAAGAGTCTCCCACCCACGGTGTCACCCAAGTACTCTATCCGGGCGAGCACAATCCCATCCTGATTGTCATTCCGAAGGGCGTGGTGCACGGGTATCGCGTACTCGGCGACAAGCCGCTCATGATTGTGTACTTTACCACCGAGTCGTATCGGCCCGAAAATCCTGACGAGCTGCGGTTGCCGTGGGACGATCCGACCATCGGGTTTGACTGGACCACCCAATTTCGGTAAGCCTGACATAGACATATTCACAGGAGCGAGCGATGCGACTTATCATAACTGGCGGACTCGGCTTCATCGGTTCGAACCTCATCCGATGGATCTTAAAAGAGCAGCCGCACGTCGAGATTCTAAACATTGATGCCTGGACCTATGCCGGGAACCCGGCCAACTTGGCCGATGTAGCGGACACCCAGCGGTACCAGTGGCAACAGATTTCCATTACCGACGAAGGGCCCTTGGACGCCGCCTTTGGCGAGTTTCAGCCGGATGCCGTGATGCACTTGGCGGCCGAGTCTCATGTGGATCGCAGCATCGCCGCCGGATTGCCCTTTGTTGTCACCAATGTGGTCGGTACGCAGACCCTGCTTGAAGTGTCT